>NZ_QTMT01000002.1:455043-458351 GCF_003603295.1 Veillonella sp. AF13-2 | reverse complement strand
GACATCTCCGCCGCTGGCAACGTTTGTGATTTGTTTGTTGCCCGCATCAATACCGTCTTTTACGATTTTCGGACCTCCGGTGATAGTCACACCATCAGTGTTCATTACGGTATTGCCGGTCGTTACACTAGTCAAGCCTTGTAGTTCTTTAGCCAATTTAACATTTAGTGTATTAGATCCATTGGATACTACACCGATATTGTTATCACTCAATTTAGATACATCAGCCACGCCACCAACAACATTAGTTTGCGCGCCTAATCTTTGAGTAAATTTATTATCATTAGCCCCTGCAGCCTTTACATCACCTGCATACACTACGCCTTTATTTACTTCCGTATTTACCGCATATAGTTGGCTGCCGTTGACAGCATCCGTAGATGTAGCGGAAAGGCGACCTGCCGCAACATTGGTAATAGTACGTTCCGCGCCTGCCTTACCTACACTTACCGTAGAACCAGGGTTAGCACCTGCAAAATTATGTACTTCGCCATTGATTATTTCAGATGCTGTACCAACCGCTGCTGCAGTTTCAGATCCGGCACCGATAGCCACGGCATTTTCATTCGCCACGTTTGCTTCATTACCGATAGCTACGCCATTCTTTACTGATACATTAGCCTTGTTACCTATCGCCGTACCATTTAGGCCCGTAACGGAGGTTGAAGACCCTATCGCAGTACCATCCACTGCACTAACTAAAGAAAGTCTACCGAGAGACGTTGCCCCTATAGCTCTTGCTCTAGCTTGATTACCGATAGCCGTGGCTTGCCCCTTTGTCGCCTCTGCCCAAGTACCAATCGCTACAGTGCTATCTTCCTGAGCCGTCGCATTCGTACCCATAGCGATAGACCACTGACCTGTCGCCTTTGAGCTTCCACCGATTGCATAAGCATAATTATTCCAAGCTTTTGAGTTATTCCCCACCGCAAAGGAACCTTCTCCCGTAGCCTCAGAGAGGCTACCAACAGCAATAGCATGCTTATTTTTCGCCTTGGCGCCGCCACCGATGGCAGCAGCATACTCTCCACTAGACTCAGCCTTTGAACCGATGGCAACCGCATTTTCCTGTGACGCATTGGCGATAGCACCTAAGGCAACCGCGTTTTTAGCATTAGCCATCGAGTCCCCACCGACAGCCATCGCATATTCTGCTAAAGACTTAGCAGTCGCACCAACAGCAACCGCATTTTCTGCTCTCGCTTCAGACCAAGGACCAATTGCTGCCGCATTTTTAGCGGTAGCATGTGATCCGCCACCTACGGCGGTAGAATATGCTCCTGTAGACTCACTATGTGCTCCTAACGACAAAGCGACCGTGCCACTCGCCTGAGCATAACCACCAAGCGCCACATTGTGCTGATCGGTTCCACTATAGGCTCCATTACCCCAGGCTACACCTGCCCCTGTTCCGGCAGGATTTACCGCTTGAGCAACATTTAGTGGCGGTGCTACGCTCCCCACTAATGCAAGTGCACATAAAAGAGTGCTCACACCTGTGCCGGTGCTTCCGTTGATCTTGCCACGATTGTTAGCGATTTCCGAAACAACCACATAACAGTTTTTCACCCGACTCCAAATAACTTTGTAAATCCGATTCATAACTTCCCTCCTAAATTCCTCCTGTTACACTAAAATTACGCTCTCTATATTGAAGTAAAAGATATATACCCTCTGTAAAAAACACCTTTTTAAAAACAGGCGAGTATTCATCTTAATAATCATTATCACATCATTATAGTAATAATTCAAGAATCGCTAAATCTTGATTATTATGTAATGTATTTGCAGTGCCAGGAAACAAAAACAAGACTACTTTGATTTATTATAGTTATAAAGATAAACGATTTAAAACAAAGCAGACCTTTCTAAATATTATTATAACAAAAAATAAAATATCTGAAAATAGTTATAAAATTATAATCAGAACCACCCGTAAAACGGATGGTTTGCTCACGGGCTATAAGCCCGTATTACTAGGCCAGCGTCTAAAGGCGCTGGCTTTCACTACGTTCAAGCCACATAGCCATTGACTCGTAACGGTCCCCTTAAAGGGGATATGTATTACTTGCTACCCTTAAAAAGGTCCTCATATTCTTTTACACTAAGTTTATCTTTCATTTGGTCATGTAACTCTTGCTCACGTATATACTTCTTTACGGTAGCCTCATTTAAACCTACTGTACTAACATAATAACCCTCGGACCAAAAGTGCCTATTTCCAAATTTATACTTTAAGTTTGCGTGTTTATCGAACATCATTAGTGCACTTTTACCTTTTAAATCCCCCATAAAAGATGAAACTAATATTTTAGGTGGGATTAATACTAGCATATGCACATGATCTGCCATAAGCTCCCCCTCTATAATCTTGACGCCCTTATATTCGCATAAACGTCTCAGTATTTCACGTAAACTATTTCTGTATTGATTATATATAACTTTACCTCTATACTTAGGTGTAAATACTATGTGGTATTTGCATAACCATTTTGTGTGCGCAAGGCTCTGTGTCTTTGTTGCCATATAAAATCACCTTTCTTTTGCATATAATGCGACTTGAACACCTACATTATACTTAAGCAAGGTGATTTTTTTGTATAACTTTCGTTGCCGCACCCGCATAGCGGGTGGTTTTATGATTCGCGACTACGTCGCGAACCAGTCTAAAGACAATAACAGAACTGCACCCCAAAAATTGGACACAATTTTTGGAGGTGCAGTTTTTTATGTCAAAATATTCAAAAGAAGTAAAAGAAAATGCTATTTATCTTTCTGAAAAAGGATGGAATGCTTTTGAATTGCTAAAGGGCTTGGGATTCCAGAAAGTACTGTAAATGGGTGGTTACTTAAATTTAAGATTAATCATAATATAAATAGAAAAATGGTTAAACAAGTATTTTCAGCAGACTTTAAACGTAAAGTTATTGAAACTAGATGGAAAAATAAGTTATCCTTTAAGGAAGTAGCAGAACATTTTAACTTAGATAATCCTAGCCTAATTGCAGCATGGCAAAAAAGATACTTAGATGAAGGAATCTCAGGATTACAACCTAAACCTAAAGGTAGACCATCTATGCAACCGAAAGAACTAATACCACCCACAAAAGATCAAAGTATTAAATCAGACAAAGAACGGATAAAAGAACTAGAAGCTGAAATTGCTCGGTTGAAATATGAAATGTCTTTTTACGATGACTTTATGAAAGAAATGCGTGAAATAGCTAAACCCAATAAGGCTGTAAAAAAAAGCACAAACAATTGCCATCGAAAGATTAAGAAAAATATACCCCCTTCAGTTTATGCTC
>NZ_QTMT01000002.1:0-455033 GCF_003603295.1 Veillonella sp. AF13-2 | reverse complement strand
TACAACCTAAACCTAAAGGTAGACCATCTATGCAACCGAAAGAACTAATACCACCCACAAAAGATCAAAGTATTAAATCAGACAAAGAACGGATAAAAGAACTAGAAGCTGAAATTGCTCGGTTGAAATATGAAATGTCTTTTTACGATGACTTTATGAAAGAAATGCGTGAAATAGCTAAACCCAATAAGGCTGTAAAAAAAAGCACAAACAATTGCCATCGAAAGATTAAGAAAAATATACCCCCTTCAGTTTATGCTCGAGTACTTTGGCATTAGTCGTAGTACATATTATGCACGTTTAGCTAGCTTAAAAAGTGGAGACAAATATGCAGAGGAACGAGAAGCTATTCGCACACTTGTGGCGATGAATAAAGGTCGTTATGGGTATCGCCGAATTACAATAGCATTGCATAAATTAGGCATTCATATAAACCATAAAGTTGTAATGCGTATTATGAAGGAAGAAAACTTAACATGTAAAGTTCGCCTAAAGAAATACCGCTCATATAGAGGTACTGAAGGAAAAATCGCTCCCAATATTATTAAGAGGAACTTTACTGCAACAAAGCCAGATCAAAAATGGACCACAGATATTACCGAATTTCACGTGTTTGGGCGTAAAGTTTATTTATCACCAATCTTAGATATATATAATGGTGAAATTGTATCCTATGAAATATCAGAACGACCTGTATTAACACAGGTATTATCTATGCTGGATAAAGCCTTTAGGAATAGACCAAATAGCAAAGGCTGCATCCTACATTCAGATCAAGGCTGGCAGTACCAGCATAGTACTTATCAAGAAACATTAAAAAATCACGCTATCATCCAAAGCATGTCTCGAAAAGGAAACTGTTTGGATAATAGCGTGATGAAAAACTTCTTTGGTTTGTTAAAGTCAGAGTTGTTATATTTAGAAAAGTTTGCTTCCTATGAAGATTTTATCAACAAATTAAAGGATTATATTAATTATTACAATACAAAACGCATTAAGCTCAAATTAAAAGGAATGAGTCCGGTAGAATACTGAACTCATTCCCAAAAAGTAGCTTAATTATATCTGTCCAAGAAAATGGGTGCAGATCATAAATCACATTTTAGGACAGCCTTATTACTATAAGTTTTTACCTTCGTAATACAAAACTAATGACACAAATCATAGAGACCATATTTATCTCTCAAATCACGTATTTTATTATATTGTACCTTCAACAAATGAGCTGCTTCCACTAAATTAGTAACCTCAAATTCAAACACACGCTTAACTGAACCTTCAGTTTTTATATCCCAATCGAAAAAGCCTTGGGCAAATTCAGATGCTTTAGGTTTAGGATTTTGCCGATTATATGTTTTCCATTCCTTTATATGTATAATAAATAAAATCTCAAACTCAGGGTACGTATATATATAATAGATAGGAATTTCCCGAAACTCTCTAGGTAACGTAATCGTTTCTTTCAAGCTATCTAATATATAAATGAGTACTGGTGGTTTATCATAATCATTACGCAGTATTTCTTGTAAATGTTTAGTGCGTTGTTTACGAGTGCGCAATTTTCTTAAATTATCAAAATTACAACTACTTACATCTAAAGTTAACTTTTCTTCTTCAGATAGCCACCTTAAGGCATCTTCTTCATTCCGGCCTTCACAAAAGAAAATAATATAATGATTTTCACATATATCTGTTAATGTAGACATACAACACCTATTTAACAGTACCCGCTAACGCCTGTTCTGCTGCTTTCATAGATGCATATTTAGGCACTGTCCCTTTAATTAAATTACCTAAAATGACATTTGATTTGAGTAATTCATTACGTTCAATTTCATCACTGTATTTAACAGCCTCTAATGTTCCATCATTACGTTTACGAGTGATATAAATATTATCTTTTCTTACAAAAGTATCTAATAGTTCTGGGTAGTGAGTTGTAAAAATCAAGCAGGCCCCATGTGGGTTATAATCGCGATTTTCAAATAAAGATAGAATCCATTCTACAAGGCGTTTATTAATATGATTTTCTATCTCATCAAATAGAATATACCCTCCTGCTTTCAATACGGATTGGAGAGCTGGAAAAAAGTGCAATGCTTTTACAGTTCCAGAAGATAAAATGGATTCTAGTTCATCATAAGATAGATTATACTCGGAATCACCATCTTTTTTGAATTTCAATTTGTATTTATCTTTGCCCTCTGACTGTTCAATACAACTAATTGCACTATCAAAACACTGTATAATCGACACATCAGGAATTGTAGGTCGTATATTCCGAACGGTATTATATTTTTCAAACGAACAAAGTACCTTTGTTGCCTTATTCTTAAACATACTCGCAATACTCATGTCATCAAGTAAAAACTTAGCATCTTCAAAATCGGTACGTTGATTAACAACCTTAGAGCGTACAAAATTAAATAGATTCTTTTTAGTTAGTTTTGAGAACGATCGTACTTTCAATATCTCATTCTTATAAACAAAATCATATTCATCATCCAATTTATATCGTTTTATAATTGAAGATGTTAACTCTAATATTTGTTTACCAATTTCAAACCACATAACAAAAATGATTGGTTTTTCATTTGTACCATCAGCATTTCCTAGAATTTTCTGAAGAATTAATTTGATATGAGGATCATTCAACCTAGCATCATTAGCCACAATCTGTAACAATATCTGAATAACTTCTAAAATCGTGGTCTTACCTGTTGCGTTAAGACCTGTGAAAGCTATTATATTTTGGGAATAAATAGATGCTCCACTATCAATCCTATAAGCCCTTTCTATATTGTCATTATCAGTAAGTAATTGGCTTACTTTATCAGTTGCTACTAAATCAATATGTAAATTTTTACCAAACAAATTAGTATTATGTATTTCAAACCCTAACAACCGCACTATAACACCCCCTTTTTTTAATTATTATATCATAAGCAACATATTTAAAACATTTATTTTGTTCAAAAAAGTAAAAAAAGATTTTGTAATTCTATTTTTATATAACAACACCTGTCAATAACATTTATATGACCTCTAATAATTTCTGAATCGTCTCATATCGAGAGATATCTCGTATATATAAAGAATATCTTACTAATCGATCCAATGGAGATGCATATAGAGAATCTCTATAGTGAAGTAATATTGTTTTTAATTCTATTCTTAGATTATTAGATAACATGCCTATCACAATTCTCATATATTCATAGTCAAATACAAAAAGTTTATCACTACTATTTTCAATTAATAATATACTTCTATTCTTTATTAAGTCAGTTAATATTTGTATACCTAGACGATAGTATTTATCCAATACATCTAACGATAACTGTGCTACTTGTAATATTCTAAAATAAATCAACAATTCTTTTGCACCACATATAACTTGTTTCCAATTCTCCTTCATATTTTCTAATGATGAATTACTAAATAATGATTGTATTAATGTATCATTAAGCAGTAGCTGACCAGTTACATGATATACCCGATTAGTTTCCAATACATGATACATCAATAATTCACACAAATAAGGAGCTTTCTTCAACTGTAATCTAAAGCAAATGGCTTGATACAATCGCTCTATCTTCTCTTTAATTTCATCTTGAGATAAACTATCTCCTGGCAAGCTATGTATTACTAAATTTTGATTCTGCAATCGTATATTATTATTATACTTAGTGATTAAACCGTTTAAATACTGTGTTAATGAATAAAATGCAATACTCGCTGTAACAAAACTGGTAGAACATAGTAAAGTATCGATACGACTATTTCGATACTTGATAATATGATGGAATACTAACCAGTATGTATTATCTTTTCCTAATAAGTCAATATACTTATCTATATCTATATCATGTAATATATCAACAAGAATAAATAGAAATTTATAACTATATTCTAAATGACGACATTCCATATATTGCGTATCAATCGCATGATACATGAAATTATGAGAACGGTCATCAATACAAGGCCTTATTTTATGATTTTTGCTTGATAGTAAGCGAACTAGCCCACCATATAATTTACCTTTTAAATGATGTTGATCTATAAAGGTCCTTACTACAGCCTCATCATTAGGATATATAACAAGCCATACCATTAACATAGATACAATATCCAAGGGTGACTGAATTTTCTCAATATTCCCACGAAACATATCTAGTTCTCGTTGCCAGTAATCTTTATATAAGTCAAATACATTTGAATTTATTCCATTAAATAAATCATATAAAGCACTTAAAGTATCATATTTAACATGTACATTTAATTCACTCATAACAGCTTTGCCTCCCCATCCATATGAGGTTGTACTGCATTGTTCATTATATTTTCATATAGTGATTTAGCTGTAGTCCCTGTATATTTATGAATACAATGAAAATTTTCACCTAACGAATTGAATGATGTCCCTACAACAAGACATTGTACATCTTTATCTGTCCTCGTAAATATAAATCGATCGTGAATCGGTATTTTTGTTTCAATACAACGTATGCCTAAACTATTATTATGATTCCGATAATAATTTGCTACTGCTCGATGTAAAGGAATATGTCTTAATAACTCATCTGCTGTAAAAGCTCGATTAATCCCATCTTTTCGAGTAATATAGAAAACAATAGTTTTCGATTTTGCCGACATATTAGCCAAAATAGCAAGCCATTCAAAAATCTTATCCTTGTCCTTATCATCCCGATAATCGGTAAAATAACTATCACAAATAACAATCTCATCAGCAGCATGTTCCAATTGTCTAATTATATAATCTTTTTCAATTTGTATATCTTCATCACTTCCACCATACAATATTTTATTTACATCATCCACATACAAGGCCATATTATCAACAATTTGTTTATTATATTTCCTTAACAATTTCGGCTCAATCATCTTTCCCACTGTAAAAGTTCCTTTTTCACTAGGTTGTTGAATAGTTGTTTTCCCTAATCGTTTAAAAGATAACTCCACAGGTTCACATTGTATATCAATCGTCATATGTATCAAACGCATAATAGAGTTATCAATAGATTTATATATTAATTTTCCTTCACGATATATAAATATATCAAAACTTTGCCAAGGATGCTCAGAACTAATATTAATGCTTCTGTTCCCACTCTCAACATTAATAATAGCCGTATCAACAATATACTCAGTATCACCTAAATCATCATAACTTTTAAAATGTACAATAAGCATAGAATCTACAGGAAGATTTGTAAGCGTAAGACCATCAACCCCATCTACTTCATTTCCCCGTCCTTCTACAGGAATAGGCTCAAAGATAAAAATATCCCCTAAATGTAATGGATATTTTTTAAATTGTAAACCACAATATGTGTTAATAAAATCAAATAGTTCTACCAATACGTTAGCATCATTAGATGTAAACTCATCGCTATATAACAAAAATGATAGTTTATTAGCTACTATATAATGACTACAATGTGCTGATGCCCTATGGCCATAAGGATTCAAATCCTCTCCAGTAGATAACACCCCCTGTATAGATGCCAATGAACTCACCTTATTAAGCACAATATCACTGTCTACTTTTTGTTCGATGAATTCTAATAGTTTACCATCTAGTGTAGTGCGTTCCTCATGATTAACAGTGACAAAATCATCAATCCCTTTGTGATATATACAAAGAATCTCTTCTCCGTCAAAAACAATCCTATCTTCAATCATATAAAAACCCTCCTAATATATAAAAACGTATCAACAAAATACTTATTAATACGTTTCAATAAAGAGAGAATAAAATCCTGCTAAAATATGTAATTGTATATATTCAACGATCATAACCAGCCGTAAAATAGGTAATTTGCTGTGCTCCTATAACGGACTTTTCGTCGCTAGGAGGTTCTTTTCTTTTCTACATAAACTTTACCATCCCTCAACTTAACTAATAGTTTAGTCCTAACTATTTATTATTTCCACATAAAACTTATAAATAATATCACTAAGATATTCATATTCTAATAATAAAAATACAATTGAGGATATTATTACTAATTAATCTATATTTGTTTCTAAATAACTCAATAATATTTTCAAATTTTGATCTATTGGTACCTCTAAACTATCAGGCATAAGACCCAATTTTAATGTTGTTCCATCTTTTAATTCATCAAATATACTGAATGATTTTATCGATTCACAAAATATCCTCCGTTTTTTTCACAAGTTAGTATAAATTCTATATCTTGAACTAACAAAAGTTCAATAGCATTAACAAATATACAAAATAATTTTCAAGTCAATATATTCTTTGTATCCTCTATATAGCTTTAATAAAATAATCTAGCTTTGATAAAAAATCATATTAGGTATATCATGTATAATTTCAGCAGTTGTTTTTATAGAACTTAATATAGGAATATTGCTAGTAGCAAACAAATCAAATAAATTTAGAGCCAAATCAGAACCACCCGTAAAACGGGTGGTTTGCTCACGGGCTATAAGCCCGTATTACTAGGCCAGCGTCTAAAGGCGCTGGCTTTCACTACGTTCAAGCCACATAGCCATTGACTCGTAACGGTCCCCTTAAAGGGGATATGTATTACTTGCTACCCTTAAAAGGGTCCTCATATTCTTTTACACTAAGTTTATCTTTCGTTGCCGCACCCGCATAGCGGGTGGTTTTATGATTCGCGACTACGTCTCGAGCCAGTCTAAAGACAATAATAAAAGTGCTAAGGCGATACCAAAATGATACCCCTTAGCACTTAATTAAAAAGTATGAATATAGTTCAGTCACTATGAGAATTACTATACAAGCTATTATATGACTTGCTATTCGAGTAAACTTTCAACCATATTAGTCAAGAGCTTCCTCTGTGTTGATAGCTTTGCGAAGATTAACTACACGATCCCCTTCAGCTGCCAGTTCATTTGTTTGTTGAACAACTTTCACACGATTATTCCCATCTTTCATAGATTGTTTCAAACTGAAAATAACCATTTCATTCATGTAAAAGCGCAATTCATCATTTTTAATTCCGGCAGTATTACGATCCAAGATATCGATGATTTCTTGTGCATACTCCATTCTACCCGCTTCAGATACCGTAGTATGTGATTCAAAGAACTTTTTATAGTCATTATACAAACGATCTAAAGCCACGCGTGCATAGCTGTCTTCTTTATAGCGATGACTCACGATGTACCAGCTGCGGCGGACATTCATATAATAAAGCGCATTATTACTATAACGTTCTTGCCCGGACACAACATTGGTATCGTCTTTGATAAGCTTACCGGCTTGATTCAATTGAAAATGTGTGAAATCCCTTACTACGTCACGCACTTCTTCACTAGGAACAGGAAGAACTACTTCCTGCTCGATATTAGTTAAAGGTAACGGTGCTTGTTCACGCATCATCAATGTATCGCAAGCTGCATCAGCTTGACCTGCAACACATACACAGGCAAGCGCTAAAATAGGCATAAATCTCATTAATTTCATAAACCCTAATCCTCCTTATAATCATCCGCCAAATGAGCGGACTTCATATTCCTTACATAAATAGAATATAACAAAAATCAAATACTTCCAAGTACAAATTATTTAGTAAGTCCTGTTTGTTTCATGAGCAATGCAATTTGAGCCTTCATTTCCTCATTGTCTCGTTGCACTTGATCGTACTTAGCGGTCAATTCTTGGTCACGTTATTTCATGAGTGCATTCTCAGCTTTCAATTGCGTCAATTCATCTTGCATTACATACATGGATCTAATAGGCCCCCCCTTGTAACGTTCCGGGATCGCCTTTCTTTTATCGGAAGTACCAAATTTACGGGTTACACCGGCATTCACCATATTGTGATGGCTGCCAACAGATACCCCTACATGGAACATAGTATCTTCTGCTGTGTAATGTGCAACACCTAAAGCGGCCGCAGTTTCGCCCCTATAATTGCCGACTTTTACCTTCCAAATGTACCATTTTTTTCGCATAAAACCAACTAAAAATTTTTTCTTTCTACTCACATTCGTTTATATCTAATTTCATTCGTTTATATTAAATCGATAATGAATTATCCTTACATATATGCAACATATACTCGATAGATAATATGTACGAATACCCCCAATAAAAGCAAGAGTAAATTCATAAAATACTAAAAGGCGCCAAAAGCAAAATGCTTTTGGCGCCTTTTATGGCACTACAATATGAATATGTGATTTCATATCATATTACATCAATATGTTTATCATATTATTTGTTACCCAATTGTTCCATCAAGAATGCAATTTGTGCTTTCATTTCTTCATTATCGCGTTGTACTTTTTCATACTTCGCTTTCAAAGCTGTCACTTCATCTTGCATTACATAAGCAGAGCTGATTGGACCGCCTTTATAACGTTCCGGAACGGCTTTCTTCGCATCGGATGTACCGAATTTATAAGATACGCCCGCATTGAACATATTGTCATGACCACCAAGGGATACACCCATGTGGAACAATGTGGATTCATTAGTGTAATGAGCCACACCTAAAGCAGCAGCGGTGCTACCTTTGTAGTGACCTAACGCAGCCATTACTTGAGTAGGTTCTAATGGATCGTATTGTAACGGTTTAAGACCGGAAATAGCCGCACTAGCCGCACCGGAGTCTGCAATCTGACCTTCCATATCGCTCATTAAACCATTCAATTGATTCATATTAACAGCATCTGTACCGTTTACACCAGGACCTATATTGGTAATTCTATTACCGCCGTTATTCAATCCGTCTTTAGTAAGACTTACGGAATTTCCTGTAGAAGGTGTAATCGTCATCCCGCCACCGTTTACAACAGTCGTATTGCCTGCAGCATCCTTAGTCGTTACGGATTCAAGTCCCTTTAAGTCTTTCGCCATACGAATCTTAAGGTTACCGGTACCATCGGATACCACACCTAAGTTATCTTCAGAGGACAATTTGCTAACATCAGAGATACCGCCCACAACATTGACTTGTTCATTAAATTTTTTCTTAATCACAGCACCGGAATCACCACCGTACTTCATGCCGTCATCTTTGGTTGCCACTTGATGAGGTGTACCATTTTCATCTATGTATTTCATACGAGTGATTTCATTACCGTTAAGATCTTCATCGCCTTTTTCAGCAGTGATATCCGCATTGCGACCGTCTTTGCCTGTTAAGCCGATATGACCGACACCGTCCTTACCGGACATGGAAACCGCATCCTTGCCATTTTTACCGGAAACACCTACCTTGCCATCTGTACCGTCAGCACCGTTAGGACCGGTAATGGTTACACCATCAGGACCGGATTTGCCAACTTTTACCTTATCAGCATTCACTGTGCCGCCATTAACCGTATTCGCAGTTACGCTGTCAGCCTTGATGTCTTTCGCCATCTTGATAGTGATATTACCATTATTATCGGCTACTGTTTTGATATTTTCACCGGAATATTTATCATCCGCTTCCGTACCTTCACCTTTAATAGTAACCTTTTGACCTAAATCACGGTGGAACTCGCCTGTATTACCTGCAAAATCCATGCCTTTCTTGGTGATTTCATCACCCATATTGGTAATCTTTTGATCTAAAGAGTCATGAGATGCTTTTAATTGATCTTCTGTGGCAGCTCGACCGCTAACGATATTCGCAGGATCAAATTTTTTATTTTCCAATCCGGTAACATAGCCGTCTTTACCATCCACAGCGATTTTACCTGCATCAATCTTACCGTCTTTACCGTCAATTGTTACCTTATCTCCGGCCTTGATGATACCATTTTCACCATCGATTGCCACTTTACCTGCAGTAATATTACCTTTGTTGCCTTCGATTGTAACCTTATCACCGGCCTTGATTGTACCTGTAGTACCATCAAACGCGATTTGTTTCGTAGGATCTGAACCCAATGTCACTTGATCTTTAAGACCAACTTCATAATTCGTGGAACCATTAGGATTAGTAGTTGGTGTAACAGTGATATTGTTGCCGGCAGTTACTGTAGTAGTCGCTGCATCAGTCGCTTTTTTCAACTGATTAACATTGACTGCATCATTAGGATCAGTACCCTCAGCTACATTGGTAATCTTTTTACCGCCGTTATTGAGACCATCTTTAGTGAGGCTCACCGAATTGTTACCAGCCGGAGTTCTTTCAGTAATGGTCATACCGTCACCGTTGATAACAGTATTAACATTACCATTTTTGAAAGTTGCAGATTTCAAACCTTGCAAATCTTTCGCCAAGCGTAATTTCAATGTATCGTTACCATCAGAAACAACACCGATATTATCTTCATCGGTCAATAGATTTTCATCAGTGATACCGCCCTTAACATTGACTTGCGAGTTAAGTTTCTTCTTAATAACAGTACCGGAATCACCACCGTACATCATACCATCATCTTTGGTTGCCACTTCATGAGGGGTACCATTTTCATCGGTGTATTTAATACGAGTGATTTCATTACCGTCAAGATCAGGAGTGCCTTTATCGACTATCATATCAGCATTACGGCCATCCTTGCCATTCAAGCCGATGTGACCGATACCGTCTTTACCGGACATAGATACCGCATCGTTACCGTCTTTACCGGAAATACCTACCTTACCGTCTGTACCGTTTGCTCCGTCAGGGCCTGTAAGAGTAACGCCATCTTTGGCATCTTTACCTTTTTTATTGACCTTAATGGAATCAGCTAGGAGACTTCTATTCATCTTCACGTTAATAGTAGTATTACCATCATTATCTTGGGTGATGAAAGTCTTGATATTTTCACCGCTGTAATCGTTATCGGCTGCAGTGCCTTCACCTTTCACAAGCACAGTGGAGCCTAATTTATTAGTTTTCACACCGCCCACATTGGCATCAAACTTAAGACCCGTAGCCGTTTGAGCCGCTATAGCATCTTTCACTTGATCTTCTGTGGCAGCACGACCGGATACAATTTTATCCGGATTCCAAGTCTTATTATCTAAACCTGTTACATAATTACCGGTTTCATTGTCACCCGCTGCATTAGTCACTGTTTGGCCGCCCATAACAGCATCGCCTGCTTTCACAGTCTTAGCTGCCGTTACGGAGTCGAGATTCTTAAGATCTTTTGCCAATTGAAGCTCTAATTTGTCTGTACCGTTCGCCTTTACGTTGATGTTGCCGGACGCACTTGCAAAATTATCAGAATCCGCCTGTGTCACACCTTCACCTTGTACTTTTACCAAGGTATTTAATTTGTGTTTATTAACGGTGTTTTCATTGTTACCTGTGAATTGTAAGCCATCATCCAGGGTTGCTACATCGTGTTTCACTCCGTTTTCTTCAAGGACGAGACGAGTAATACCGGTACCATCTACAGCCGGTTTCGCGTCACCGCTCTTCATAGTAAGACCGTTTGCACCATTTGCACCATTAAGATCGATGGAACCGTCTTTACCGTTGATAGCAACAGCAGAACCATCTTTACCCTTGACTCCGATGGAACCATCTTTACCTGTTGGACCTTCCTTACCGATCGCTAGATTATCATTTAACTTCAAATCATAAGTAGCTTGACCATTATTGTCAGTCTTAGCGATGAGCAAGTTTCCGTCAGTTCTGTTTTCTTGTCCATCTACCTTCACAATGGTATGTTTGCCGGCTAATTCTTTTACTTCGTTCAATTGACCACCATTAACTGCATCTTTGGAGTTAGGGGCTACGTTGCCGTCGGCAACATTCGTAATAGGCGCATTATTGGCATTGATACCATTCGGAGTAATAAAGCTCTTTCCACCAATGGTCAATCCATTATTATTGATTACCGTAGTACCTGTTGTTACGCTCTCTACATTTAGATCTTTAGCTAATTTGACATTTAATGTATCTGTACCATTAGATACCACACCGATGTTGTTGTCACTCAATTTAGACTCATCTGTCACGCCACCGACAATATTAGTTTGAGTACCTAGTTTTTGGGTAAACTTATTATCCGGAGCCGCAGCAGCTTTTACATCACCTGCATAAACTACGCCCTTATCTATTTCCGTAGTTATCGCATATAATTGGCTACCATTAATAGCATCAGTCGATGTAGCAGAAATACGACCGGCCGCCACATTAGTGATGGTCCGTTCTGCACCCGCCTTGCCTACACTCACCGTGGAAGTCGGATTTACACCGGCAAAATTATGAGCTTCTCCATTAATCGTTGCGGATTGTGTCGCCACTGCTGCCGCTGTTTCAGAACCATTGCCGATAGCTACGGCATTTTCATTTGCTACTTTTGTATTGTTACCGAGAGCTACACCATTCTTTCCTGTTACGGATGCAGTGCTCCCTAGAATCATGGCCCCATCAGCAAAAGCTGTGGAATTATTACCTACCGCATACGCATTATCCGTTGTGATGGTATTCTTATTACCGAAAGCGCCTGCCGTATTACCTTTAACCGTACCGGCAGTAACCTTTTTAATCTTATCGCCATTAGTTTCTGTGGTTTCCGTAATAGTCGCGGAACCAATCGTATTACCATCACCAATAGCATAGGAATTGCTTCCATACACTTTATTTTCTACACCGAGAGCAGCAGATTTAGTACCGGATGTAGCGCCATCGGTCATATCGAAACCGACTGTATTCGTATCACCAATGGATATGGCTTTGTCACCATACGCACCTACCTGGCTACCTACGGCAAGAGAATTTTTACCCCAGCTTCGTGCCATGACACCGATACCTGTACTGGCAACGCCTTTTGTCAATGAGTTAACACCGATTGCCGTGGAACCCGTACCAAGAGACTGCGTCATCATACCGATAGCCATACTGCCATGACCGATAGAAGCGGTATTTACATACTTTTTACTATCATTAAGTGCACCAGATCCCAATGTAGTTCCAGGGTATAGAGCGGCTAGTTCACGATTAAAGTTTTTTTGTGTACCAGCAACCGCCATATCAGGCACTACTGTATTCAAATCAGGCTTCGCCGTTTCAATATCATCCCCACCGATGGCAATAGAGGAATGACCAATAGCTCTTACATCTCCACCGATACCTATAGATTGAGTGCCATACACCTTTGCCATACTACCGATAGCCGTGCCTTGAGAGTATTCAGGATGATCATCAGGATTGGTAACGCTCTTTCTAATGATGCTGGCTTCCGCTCCGGAACCAATAACTACATCACCACGAGAGCCGTAAGAATGAGCTTCCGCCCCCATGACAACTGCACCAGATCCTTCTTGATTATGGTATTTGGATACCGAGCTTGTAGCTTGACGACCAATAGTAATATCGCCATTTTCCATTGCATGTGCTACATTACCAATAGCAATTGTGCTTGCAGAATAAGGATCGTTTGCTCTTTTTTGTCCCCCTGCATGAGCGCCTTGACCTATAGCAACACTGTTTTCAGAGTTTGCATCGGAATGGGCCTGACGTCCTACTACGACCGTTTGAGTACCTGCCGCATTTGCTAAGGAACCAATTCCTATAGCATTTAATCCTGTTACAGTAGATGTGTTACCCATGGCGATTGCATTTTCATTGTTTGCCTTAGCATCGGCTCCCACTGCTACACTGGCCAATCCGGTAGCTTGAGATTTAAGACCATATGCCGAACTGTCTTGACCCGTAGCATGAGCTTGATCACCAACAGCAAGAGAATGTAGTGCCGTAGATAGAGATAAAGAACCTATAGCCGTCGCCCCTTGACCTGTAGCTTTTGCTTGGTCACCGATAGCGATAGCATATATATCAGTTGCCTGTGTTCTGCTACCGAGAGCCACCGTATATTCTTGTGTAGTCTTAGCAGTATCCCCTACAGCAATACTGTTTTGATGGAATACAGAAGATCCAATCCCCGCATTAAATGATGCTTCCACCACACTCGGCACTAAACATCCTGCCAAGGCAAAAGCGCATAAAAGTGCACCGAATGATGCATTTTTCTTTTCAAAAATAATTCTGCTTTTTCCACCATTAGTAGCGATTTCGGAAACCACTACGTAGCAATGCTTCACTCGACTCCAAATTACTTTATAAATGTGATTTATAATTATCCTCCCTTTGGATTGAAAAACACACTCCCTAAAAAAACAAAATGAGCTATGTCTCCTCAATACTACTATTATACATTCAAGGAGACATAACTCAAAGTTTTTTACAAAGATTTTATAAAATTATAGGTTGTAAATGATATATTGACGTTCTGTCATTGACCGTCCAGCCCCATTCCAAGGCATCGTATTGATAAAAGCTCTTTCCGGAGAAAAGTTTATTTGGTTTTATTTTTAAAAAGATCCTTTATCTCATTCGCTGCCAATGCTGTGTACGAACTGAATCATCAATACCGACGGAGAGGAGATAATCCCCAAAATGGTTACCCGTTGTCCCATAGGAACAACTGCACCATTGAGATCTACAAGAATAGTAGTCCCTTGAGCCGTACGGAAATTCATGAGTCCGCCTTCCGCAGAGGATATAATTCTACCAACGGTACAGATTTTAGTCCTCATTGGAATCCCGGATAAATTCCACGCAACTTGATAACCATCTAGCTGATCTATGCGTAAAGCGCCAGGATTGACTTGATACCAATTGTTAAGATCGCTCTTTACAGGACCTTGAAAATAGCCTGCATCACGAGTTATCTCAACCTTAGGAGGTTTCCGTGTCATTATCTTTGAAGAAGAATCTTCAACATCTTTTCTGTAGCTCACCATAGGTTGATTTGGAAGGCAATCTTCATAGGCCCCGACAGCAATAGTATTGATAACACTCCAATCACAAGAGAACACAATTTTTTCATATGAACGCCTTTCGCTTCGATTAACCGCGACCTTTGATAACGCGAACACGTTGAATATCAGGAGTACCATCTTTATGTTTAGAAATAGTATCCACTCTGATACGTTCAAGTTCTGGTTGGAACTCTTTAAGAGCTCTAGCCATTTGTTCATCGGCAACAGCACCGTTTTGAATAGCTCTGTAAATCAAAGCAGCCATTTCATAACGAGTCATCATGCGGTCTCCGCCAAACTTACCGTCTGGGTAGCCAACGATGATGCCATTACCTGCCAATGTTGCCACATAGTCATATGCCCAGTGGTTTTCAGGCACATCTGGGAAGAGTTGCATCTTATCCAAATCCAAGGAATTAAGCTGTTTACCTTCGGAAACTTCTATGAGTGCGCCCTTCATATTTTCAAGTTCTGCACGAAGATCCTTAAGTTCTTTCGCCATAGCTACTCTGGAAGTAGATACGTG
Organism: Veillonella sp. AF13-2; assembly: GCF_003603295.1. Classification (NCBI taxonomy): domain Bacteria; kingdom Bacillati; phylum Bacillota; class Negativicutes; order Veillonellales; family Veillonellaceae; genus Veillonella; species Veillonella sp. AF13-2. The sequence continues at coordinate 439,782 of NZ_QTMT01000002.1, read as the reverse complement.
ATTGCCTTGACCAAGTTTCAAGCTAACGCCGGCATCGATACCGTCCTTAACAATCTTAGGACCGCCATTGATAGTCAAGCCATCACTGTTCATAACAGTATTACCGGTAGTTACACTGTTCAAACCTTTCTTTTGCATATAATGCGACTTGAACACCTACATTATACTTAAGCAAGGTGATTTTTTTGTATAACTTTCGTTGCCGCACCCGCATAGCGGGTGGTTTTATGATTCGCGACTACGTCTCGAACCAGTCTAAAGACAATAATAAAATAGGGTAGCAACTTCGACAGTTACTACCCTTTTTATTGTCTATTTTTATCAGATAATATGCTAGTATATAAGTCTTTAATTATATTATTTCTAATATAATTTATACCTATTAATCAATATGCGATACATCAATCAATATAAACAAAACTTAATACTGTATCTGATTAATTATTTTTTGTTGACTCTGACACGTTCGATAGTTGGTTGACCGTTAGCGTCTTTTGCAACTGTGTCCACGCGGAACAATGCCATTTCAGGACCAAATTCCGTTACGAGACGTTCATCTACGCTTACACCCTTTTGAATAGCGCGGTATACGATTTGAGCGAATTCATAACGAGTCATCATGCGGTCTCCGCCGAATGTACCGTCAGGATACCCTTCTACCAATCCACGTTCGGAGAGTGCATATACTGCATCATAAGCCCAGTGATTGCTAGGTACATCCGGGAATAATGTAGTGCGATCCGCCTTCATGTTCATGCCTGCCAAGCTATTGATGATGGCAGTCAATTTTTGAATTTGCGCATTTTGTACAGCCACGGTTTTCTTAAGTTCCAACACTTCCTTGCCAACAGCTACACGAGAACGGGATACATTGCTATGAGCGCCGACTTTCACGGAAAGACCGGCATTAACAACGGTTTCACCGTTACCCAATGTGGAGCCGATGCTGAGTTGTACATCCTCATTAGGACGATAGAAAGCACCTAATGCAGCAGCATTACCATCGTGGAAATGACCATAACCGGCTGCGAAATCCCATTTTGCATCAGGATCGAAATCCAATGGATGTAAAGCGGCAAGAGCGGCAGCACCTGCTACACCTCGATTGATTTTTCTATCGAAACGAGAAATATTTTGACCGATATTTGTAATATTATTTTGAATGTTAGTTACATCTTGTTTAATATTGTTAACATCACCTTGGATGTTCGTGATATTCGTTGTGTTATTGTTGATTTGATTAGTAATATCATCAGCCAAGCTAACCTTGTAGTCCTTAACATTGCCGTTTGTCGTAGCATCTACTTTAATGTGATTACCTGCGCTAACAGTTGTTGAACCAACAGAATTTACTTGGTTTTGTAATTGTTTAAGTTGTGCCACGTTAACAGCATCTGTATCTTTGGAACCTGCTGCTACAGACGTGATTTGTCTAGTCACACCATTGTCCACATCGCCGACAGATACTGCAGCACGCGTCGATTTCCATGTAGCGTTCGTTTCAGTGGATGCAGCCTTTTTACTTGGATCATATCCAACTTCACCTTTGTCAACGCCTGCCTTTGCTTCACTAGCGATAGCGGCACCACCTGCTACGGAAACATCTGTATTATGGCCTACGGCTACCGCATCATCGACATTCATCGTTGTGCCGTTATCGCTGGAGCCCATAACAACCGCATGGTTAGCGTTCGTTATGGTACGTTTATCGCCAAGAACAAGCGTTCCTGTAGAGTTAGTTATATTATTTTCCGTACCGATTACGGTTGTATTTTTAACCTTATCCGCTGTATTATCAACACCCATGGAAAGGTTATTGGTGCTTTCATCACCACTAGCACCCGTGATCGTGTTGTTCACACCGATTATGGATGTACGCAATGTATAGTCGGCCTTATTACCACCGCCGAGAGCCATGGTAGCACCGCCGCTCTTAGAGTCTTTAATAGCACCACGCAAGTTATCAGCTAACGCCTTGGCAGAATTACCACCGTCACTTGGAGCCGAAATGGTAGTAATGGAATTTGTAATCTCATTGCCGGCACCCATTACGATGGAACCGTTGGAATTAAATGTTCTATTCGCTGTACCTACGATACTGTTCGCAATACCTGCATACCGGTTAGTAGCAGTTTGCGATTCAATGCTGTTTAATGAACCGGTAATCGTAGCACCAAAATTCTTTAGTGGATTAGCCAAACGGCCACCATTATATTCACTGGACATGATGTTATACACACCTGTATTGGTAGTGAAAGCGCCATTGCTGAAGCTGTTAGCACCGATGGTTGTAGCATATGCATTAAGAGCATAGGTTCTAGTCGTAGCACTATCTACATCGATATCACCCAACTTACCTTTGTAATTATGAGAACCGATCATGGTGCTACCGGTACGTGCAAATGTATTATCACCGATAGCAACACTGCCCACAACCTTTGTTGGATCTGCAGGAATTCTAGCAGATGAGAACCAGCTTCCGCTGAAAGTCGTTTGGCCTAGAGCAAAGCTTGCTTCTACACCACCTGCCATGTTTTCGATTTTTGCATTTTTACCGATGGCAACACTACCGCCTTGGCTCGCATAGTTATTGATATTAGCACCATTACCTACAACAATATCGCCTGTAGCATTACTTGCACCATTGGAATAGCTGATGCCGGCGCCCTTGCCAACAGCCACATTTTCCGCTTTTGGCGCATTGCTTCCTGTACCAATAGCCACACCGCTACCGGAACCCGGATTATTATCAGGTGCCGCATAGGCAATGCAAAGACTAGACATTAATACACCGTTAATTAACAGTGTTAATAAACGTTTCCGTTTGTTCATATCGTTCAATCCCCATTTCATAAACATTAACTTCGTCTCCATCGGCGAAACTTTTTCACAAAATCATGATAATTACATGAATATTATAGCACATTGAAAAAATCTGTAAACGTTTTACATAACTCGTTGCAAAACCTCATAAATATAGGCTAAACCGTTTTAACAAAGAGGACAAAACGTCTAATATAACATATATCATTTATTAATTTTACTTCATAAACTTTCCATATGAATACAAAAAGAGATGGCCAATCTCCTTTGATCAGCCATCTCTTTTTTTTGTGAGAAATGCTATGTCATTTCCTTTTTCTTAGTGAGAAATAGTATTTCATTTCCCTAATAATATGCTATGATACATCGATTATTTTGCTTTTTCAATGCGAGATCCATAGTTATCTCTGTAGTCGTTTTGGTCAACATCGTCTTTATCGTTGATGCGAACACGTTCTACCTTATTGCGATCATTATCGCCGCCGGACACACGATCCACACGGAATCTATCGATATTTCTGATAGATTCGAGTTCGGAACCGAATTCATCAACAGAACGAGCCATGTTTCCATCTGCAGGAGCACCATTCTGTAATGCTCTATAGATGATGGCCGCATATTCATAACGTGTTAACGTACGATCGCCTTTGAATTCTCCATCAGGATACCCTTGTAAGTATCCACGTTCTCCCAATGTCTTAACATATTGATATGCCCAGTGATTTTCAGGAACATCAGGGAATACCATGGCATGACGAGAACCGTTTCCAGGTACCGGAACTTGACCGGATTCGTAAGCTTCTAATTTCTTAGTCAACATTTCTACTTGTTGTTTCAAGCCCAACACGTCTTTTGCTATGGAAACGCGTGAACGAGATACCGTATTATTTTGACTAAATTTCCAGCTTACCCCTACATTAAGCATGTTTTCACCGCCACTGAAAGAACCGCCTACGCTGACCATAGTGTCTTCATTAGGACGATAGTATGCACCAATAGCAACGGCATTTGTACCTTTATAGTTACCATAGGAAGCCGCAAAATCCCATTTATCATCAGGATCGAAATCTAGCGGATGTAAACCGGCTAACGCAGCGGCACTAGCACCTACACGATTAATTTGTGTACCTAATTTAGAAACACGACCACTTAAACCATATAGTTGGCTGCCATTTACAGCATCTGTGCTGTTTGCGGAAACTTCACCAGGTGCTACGTTTACAATCTTGTTACCACCGTTGTCTAAACCATCTTTAGTAACGGAAACAGTCTTGCCAGCTGTACCGTTTTCGATAGTCAACCCGTTATTATTTAAGCTGCTATCACCTGTTTTTACAGTTGTAGCATTTACAGTTGTAGCATTAACTGTATTAGCATTTACAGTGTTAAGACCTTGCAAGTCTTTCGCCAAGCGCAATTTCAAGGTATCTGTGCCATCGGAAACAACACCGATATTAGCTTCATCCGTCAATTTACTTTCATCGGAAATGCCACCCTTAACATTAACTTGCGTGTTAAGCTTCTTCTTGATAACGTTACCGCTGTCACCACCGTATTTCATGCCGTCGTCTTTGGTTGCTACTTGGTGAGTCGTACCATCTTCATCTTTATACTTGATGCGAGTGATTTCTTTGTCATCAAGGTTAGGATCTCCTTTTTCAACGGTGATATCAGCACTGCGTCCATCTTTACCGTTTAATCCGATATGACCAATGCCGTCTTTACCGGACATAGATACAGCATCTTTACCGTCTTTACCGGAAATACCTACCTTTCCATCTGTACCGTCAGCACCGTTAGGACCCGTAATGGAAACACCGTCTTGACCATCTTTACCAACCTTCACCTTATCAGTAGTTACGCTATCGGTTTTGATGTTCTTCGCCATCTTGATGGTGATGTTACCCGCTTGATCAGCTACGGTTTTGATATTTTCACCGGAATATTTATCATCCGCTTCGGTACCTTCGCCTTTAATAGTAACCTTTTGACCTAAATCACGGTGGAACTCGCCTGTATTACCTGCAAAATCCATGCCTTTCTTCGTGATTTCATCACCCATATTGGTAATCTTTTGATTTAAAGAGTCATGAGATGCTTTTAATTGATCTTCTGTAGCAGCTCGGCCACTAACGATATTAGCAGGATCAAATGTTTTATTTTCTAGACCTGTAACATAGCCGTCTTTACCGTTCACAGCGATTTTACCGGCATCAATCTTACCATCTTTACCGTCGATAGTTACCTTATCGCCGGCCTTGATGATACCATTTTCACCATCAATCGCCACTTTACCTGCAATAATATTACCTTTGTTGCCATCGATTGTAACCTTATCGCCGGCCTTGATCGTACCTGTAGTACCATCAAGCGCGATTTGTTTCGTAGGATCTGAACCCAATGTCACTTGATCTTTAAGAGCAACTTCATAGTTCGTGGAACCATTTTGATTTGTAGTTTTTGTAACAATAATATTATTGCCGGCAGTTACGGTAGTAGTCGCAGCTGCAGTTGCATTATCCAATTGAGATTTATTAACTGCATCTTTATCATCAACACCGTCAGCTACATTCGTAATCTTATTGCCCCCATTATTTAAGCCATCTCCTGTTAAGGATACGGTCTTGTTGCCTGTTGGGTCTGCCTTATTGATGGTAATACCGTCTTTATTGACAACGGTCTTGTTGCCTGTATTATCTTCAGTCGTTACACCGTCTGCATTTGTAACGGTTTTGTTACCATTGCCATCTTGGGCCGTTACGCTAGTAACGGTAATATCATCTTTCATAGTGACACGAACAGATGTGCCGTCCACCTTTGTAGAGATATTCTTACCATCGCCAATCACGTCAACATCTTCACCAAGAGCTTTATGAACCTTGTTGCCGTCTTCCGCTTTGATACCGAACCCTTTTGCAATCAATGCATCGCTTTGAGATTTTAATTGACCAAGATTTACTGCATCAGTATCGCTGGTGCCATTGGCAACATTTTGGATTCTTGTGCTGTTAGCATTGATACCATTTGTCGTCATAGAAGGACCGTTATTGATGGTAATACCATTGGTATCTATAGTCGTATTGCCGGTCGTAACGGATTCTAAGCCGGTAAGTTTTTTAGCTAACCGTACTTTCAGATTGTTCATACCGTCAGATACAACACCGATATTGTCATCGGTAGTCAATTTACCTTCATCCGTAATGCCACCAACTACGTTTACTTGTTCATTAAGTTTCTTATTGATGACATTTCCTGTGTCACCACCGTACTTCATGCCGTCATCCAATGTAGCTACGTCATGTTTAGTACCATTCTTTTCTTCCACAACGAGGCGTGTGATGCTAGTGCCGTCAACGCCAGCTTTGCCCTCGCCACCCTTGATGGAGATGCCGTTAGCACCGTCCTTACCGTTCAATCCGATGGAGCCGTCTTTGCCGTTGATCACTACAGCGGAGCCGTCTTTACCGTTAACGCCGATAGATCCGTCTTTGCCATCAGCCCCCTTCTTACCAAGCACTAAGTCGTCGCTTACATTGACTTTATACGGATTATTAGCGGAACCGTCGCCTTCAACGGTTGTGTTTTTACCGTCCACAAGTTTAGTCGCATTGGAGCTGATTTCCTGACGTAATTGAGCAAGGTTGACAGCATCTGTTAAGTCTGTACCCGCCTTTACGTTCTTGATTTGGTTACCGCCATTATTTAGGCCATCTCCTGTTAAAGATACGGTCTTATTACCTGTTGGGTCTGCTTTATTGATGGTAATACCGTCTTTATTAACAACGGTCTTGTTGCCTGCATTATCTTCAGTCGTTACACCGTTTGCATTAGTAACGGTTTTGTTACCATTGCCATCTTGAGCTGTTACGCTGGTCACGGTAATATCGTCTTTCATAGCTACACGAACGGATGTACCGTCCACCTTTGTAGAGATATTCTTACCATCGCCAATCACGTCAACATCTTCACCAAGAGCTTTATGAACCTTGTTGCCGTCTTCCGCTTTGATGCCGAAGCCTTTTGCAGTCAATGCATCACTTTGAGATTTTAATTGACCGAAGTTAACTGCATCACTGTTATCAGTACCATTAGCTACATTAGTAATCTTCTTACCGCCTGCGTCGATGCCGGTCTTAACGATCTTAGGACCGTTGTTGATAGTCACACCATTCGTTGTCATCGTAGTATCGCCAGTTTTAACCGTATTAGCATTCACGGTATTAAGACCATTGAGATCCTTCGCTAATTTTACGGTCATCTTATTATTTGTGGCTTCTGTAACGACACCGATATTATTATCAGTTAAATTATTTCCGTTTGCACCACCAAGGATAGACATAGCTTGATTGGAACCACGGTGTATTACATTATTGTCAGCCGCCGCGGTAGCACCGATTGTAGAATTGTCGGAGCCAAAGCGCAATGGTAATGTATGGTTATACAATTGGCTACCATTGATAGCATCTGTACTCGTATTGCTTACCAAGCCTGCTGCCACGTTTTGAATTCGTCTTTCCTTGCCTACGGAGCCAACAGTAACTACGCCTGCAGGTGTACCGCCCGCATAGTTATAGGTACCGTTACCTGTGTATGCATCCATGCCTTTTGTACTGTCACCGGCTGCTACATAAGCGGATCTACTACCTAAGTATACGGAATTACCCAATGTTGCCGTCACATCGCTACCCAATATTTGAGTATCGGAGAGATCACGTGCTGTATTGGATGTGTCGATAGTATTGTTATTACCTACAATACCGATATTTTTAAGATCTTTGTTGCCACTGTTTTTGGCTTGAATAGTATTCTTGGAACCTGTTACAGAAATACCGAGGATATTGCCTGCATCGCCTTGAGTAGACGCATCAGGATCACCGGAAACAGTATTATCATTACCGGTGATCATCACATCTTCGATTTTCTTAGGTGTTGTCAATAACGCCATGGATTCCAATTTAACGGTATTACTATTACCGACAAGTCTATTCTTATTACCTTCTAAACGGTTTTGATTACCGAATACACCGGAATTAGTAGCTGTAATAGTAGCTCCAGTCCCTGCCGGATTGTTGCTGTTATCACTACCTACCACATATGTATTGGCACCGGATACGGCACTTCTTGCACCAATTGCAGCGGATGTACTTCCGGATGCTTGTGCTTGTGTACCGATAGCAAGAGCATCATTAGCTAAAGCTTGTGCTGTATCACCTAATGCACTCGCACTCTTACTATTACTTTTAGCATCGCTACCGATAGCAATCGCCTTGCTGTCGGATACGCCTGCGGAATAACCGATGGCAATCGCTTTATCTACCGCATCGCCTTTGTTTTTAATGGATGATGTAGCCAGTGTACCAATAGCAATGGAGCTATTACCTGCGGATTGAGCACCGGCACCGATAGCCATGTTGTATTCATAACCGGTAACGGCAAGTGTTTGTTTTAGACCATTTGCAGCATTGCCGTCAGAATATCCTACACCAAGAGTGATACTGCCCGTACTTTGAGCTTCATTGTTATTACCAATAGCAACGCTTCGTTCGCCTAATGCCTTAATACTCACACCGGCAGCCATGGAATCTACACCGGAAGCCAAATCATTGTTAAAGTTATTATTATTCGATGATTTTACAGAGTAATAATGCGTTTTTGAAGTATCTACCAATTCTTTAACTTGTTTTACGTTAGTAGCATCGGTATCTAATACACCTGGTGCCACATTGCGGACAATAGTACCTTTACCGCTCGTGTTGCGAAGAGTAATGCTATTATCGGCAGGGCCTGTGGTTACGGTATCGTAGAATATCCCGGTATTGCCGGCACCACCAGCTCCGGCATTCGTTACACGAGCCACTGTATCATCAATGGATCTTTTCAATTGTGCTACTGTAACTGCATCTTGATCCGCAGAACCATCGGCTACATTTACGATACGACGCAATGCACCGGTGTCACCTACGGAAACCACGTTTCTTGGTTTTGCTTGACCGGTTAAATATCCGGTACCCGTATTCATAGCAGCGGTCGCTACTGAACTATTCCCAAGAGCGATATTGCCATCTTCAGAGCGAGCACCTTGACCGATTGCAACACTGGCAGCACCTGTTGCTCTTGCGTTAAAACCGATTGCGGTAGCGCCATTATCATTAGCACTAGCTTGATAGCCGATAGCTACTGCATCATCAGCCGCTATAGTTTCACTACCAATAGCAGTAGATTGAATTCTAGATACAGGTGCATTATTTTTATTAGCATGATAACCGATGGATACGTTTTTGCCTTCTGATGTATTACCGGTAGAACCTATATTTGTACCGGCTTCGGAACCGATAGCCACATTATGATCACTTTTAACGGCTTCGCCGGTTTTGTAACCGATAGCGATGTTTTGTTGACCATCTATATCATGACCGGCACTATCGCCAATGACAACATGGGATCCCTTAGCACCCAATAAGTCACCGACCATACCTTTACCGGCATTATTACCGACAACAACAGAACCTGTAGCGGTAGATTCAGCCTTATTACCAATGGCAATGCCTGTACCTGCATTAGCTAATGCTTCCGTACCGATGGCAACGGAATTCGCTTGACCGGCCGAAGCTTTTTTACCCATTGCAACTGCGCCTGCACTGCCGGCGTTCGCTTCCGTACCGAAAGATAAGCTGTCTTCTCCGGATGCAACGGTCTTCTTACCGATAGCAACACCGGCTTCACTTCTAACAATTGTCCCATCACCGATAGCAATCGCACTATTGCTGTTCTTTTCAACAGTAGTAGTATTCCCGATAGCTATGGCATTGTTTGATGCAATAGTTTTAGCATCAGTGCCGATTGCCATGCTATTGCTCACAATTTGAGTATTAGCACCATCATTGTAAACTGTGGCCCTTTTACCCATAGCGATAGAAGTATTGCCACGTGCATTAGCTTTATCACCAATGGATACGCTGGAGTGCCCACCACCAAGAACGACAACGGAGCTGTTGCCATCAGCTGTCATGCCCGCAAAGGACCCGCTAACTGCATTATTACCTATAGCAACACTTGTGCTAGCACTGCCAGAAGCTCGAGCATCATTACCGATAGCTAATGAATCGTGAGCACGCGCATAAGACTTAACACCTATAGCAATTGCATCATCACCTAGTGCCTGTGCATCATCACCTGTAGAGTTGGCTCTGAAATATTTCATGCCCGGTTTAGTTGGATCTAACCCCAATTTAGTATTGAGTTCTTCCAATTTATCAATGGCGACTTTATTTTTATCGATATTTGTCTTATTGGTTCCAATTGCAGCCTTATTTGTATTGATATCATTAGTATTTGCTTGAATATTGGTCTTATTTATATTGATATCATTAGTATTTGCTTGAATATTGGTCTTATTTGTATTGATATCATTAGTATTTGCTTGAATATTGGTCTTATTAGTATTAATAGAACCAGTATTAGCTGCAATAGCATTTTTATTAGTATCTATAGCCGCTTTGTTTTTAGCGATATCTGTCTTATTGGTTTCAGTCGCAGTTTTATTTGCAGCAATAGCTGTCTTATTCGTTTCGATCGCTGCTTTATTAGTCCCAATATCTGTCTTATTTTGGGTAATATTTGTTGTAGCTGTTGCCATTTCAGCGGTAGTAGCAACACCTGTCGCAGCAACGGTAATCGTATTAGTTGCAGCATCCTTAGTTACAGAAATGTTAGGGCCGGCAACAATTTTATCACCGTCATTAATCGTTTCCGCCTGAACACCGCAGATTCCTCCCATGAGGAACATACCTACCAACAACGCTCTGCTTAAGCCTTTAGCTGAAGTCGAAATAGACTTTAATAGAGGGTTGCCATTCGCCTTACCCCCATTTTTTGCTAATTCTGACACTACTTCATATTGACCTTTTGTGCGATTATACACGACCTTATAGACTCGATTCATTACATCACTCCTATTTTAACAACATAATAATTTGAAACACACTAAAAACTTTTAATTATACATTTATAACATACACTGATGATAATCAGGTTCATACTACCATTATTTTTTATCGAAATCAATACCTTTTTCATCTTGTTTTCACAATTAATTTAGAGTAATCAAACATTTGTGACAAATACCTATGCCTTTTGATTCATAAAGTACTCTGTTACAACTTGGTTCGGTGATTTAAAGTTTAAGACTTTCTGTGCAATGTTGTTATATCTATTAGCATATCGACTATGTGCTTTTAGAAAACTCTCCATACTATTAAACTTACGAGAATAGAATCTTTCACCATCAATTCGATGACTGCGCTCTACTTTTCCATTCTGCCACGGAGAAAATGGCCTTGTCGTCTTACGCTCTAATAACGTCACTAATACGTTATCTGTTTTATCCTTTGTTCCACGAACAGTATCTAATTCCCAATGACCAAATTCTTTACGAGTTTCAATTGTAGCATCACGAAGTTCTATGGATTGCCCCAGTTCGCGCTTATGTTTTCTGACAATGGATTTTCTCATAGAACGACGTACTACCAAAGGCAGATCAATGGCTTTTACCCCAAGTAAACCTTGATGAAGATAGTTATATAAAGTTTTTGTACAAACCATTTCATTACGTGCAAATATACACTGACGATTAGCATATCCGACAACAGCATCAAAAGACCAATGTTCTTTAAATACTTTTTCTTCAACCCAAAGTATGAAGGACTCTATGGAACCTAACTTCATTGTATTAAATGAGCCAAGACGTTGTTGTTCATATGTTAATTGCCCTGAATCTGCTACATATACAATACAGACTTTACCTTGTCGAATTTGGACAACTGAACCACGTTTTAGTTCTGTATAAATAGTGGTTCTAGAGCGTCCTAATACGGTTGCAATAGCGGTAACAGAATCACCTGCGGCGATTCTCTTTTCTACATAAAAGCGTTCTTCAAGGTTTAAGTGTTTGTTTGTACGTAATGTCGTGTTATGATTAGTATAGCCCATAGTGATTACCTCGGTTAGATTATGTTTGGTCACTTAAATCATGACACAAGGTTCACTATGGACTTTTTATGTGTTCAATTTCATTCTACAATTAAGCTATTGCTTTTATCTAAAAATAAATATAGATTCTTATGCGGCTTTTATCAAAATAATAAATATATATATACTAATCTATCAATCAACGTGCACCGTATGGTGACGGCGCACATTTTCCAACATATTCGCACGAACCGATGCTTTTGCATCCAACCGATGGTTACCACCGAACCACGCTGTATCGACGCCTGCTAGACGGAACATAATTTTTCCGTACGGACTGCCGTGCTTATGCTCCGGCTTGTTATAGCCCATGTCCACGGAAATCCTCGGCGTGAGCTGCAACTCCGTACCGATGCGCAAGCCATGCTTATCCTCACTACGCCGCAACTGCCAACGATAGGCTTCCATGTACACGCGCGCCCAACGAGCATTCTTAAAGCTAGTCCCATATTCCGCAGTATATCCGTTAGACACATTTTCCAAGCGTGACGCACCATCAAAGGAACGCTCGCCAGATACACCGCGATACCAGTTCACACGGAATGCACCGATGCCCGATACATACTCCAACCCGACGCTCATACGACCGTGATTACCTCTAAACCGATGATCATAAAACAGATTGCCGCCGTAATAGTGTTCATCGTTCGCTGCAACTCGGCGATAGCCGATGCCCACATTCGCCATCGTTCCTGTATCCGCTGCATTCGCCAATCGCTCCTGAGTAAACCAAACATGGCGAGATGTCTCATCATAATGACCTAGTGGCTGCAAGGTTTCTACACCGTACAAGGGCTTCCAATTTTTCTGAAAGCGCAATGACAAAACGGTTCGCTGCATCCACGGCTTCGCCTTCGACCCATGCATCGCAGAATGAACACCAGCCATAACCACCGCCTGTAACGCAGAGTTAACCGCATCCGTGTCGGAATAACGGGTCGTCTTTTTGTCCGTGGATTCTGGCATTTCTAATCCGCCCTGCCCGATGACATGATTCGGTGTATGAGACGAATTAACATGGAATGTATCTGAGTCGTCAGATAATACGGTCTTACTTTCACTATGAACTTGTTTTACCGTAGTCCCCTGCATTGGCTGCTCTGCTTTATTTACCTGCTCCCCCAATATGGGCATAACGAACATGCAAAGAGCACTCATCAACACGATTATATATTTCATTACACACTCTTACATACAAACACACTTCTCATTATGCACTTAATTACGTACTTATTTATGTACATAATACTTAATTACACACGATTACACACGTCGATGACTCATGATTTTATCATGAACAAAACATGAAATTATTTCTATTTTATATAAATATATAGAGGATTGTCAATGCAAATACAATATGCTACATTCATACAAAATATCCATACAATATAATCATTACAATCCATAATATTATTTTATATACATAAATAAATTTCATTTTATTTATATATAAGTTCTTCTTAAATATTTATAACAAGTGTATAATTAAGATGTATAAATAGCATTTAATGAATTCTTAAAAGGAGAATTACGATGAAGAACAAATTATTACCAATGGGCATTATAGCCTTAATCATCGCCGTAGTCATCTTGCTGATCATTCCAGATCCATCAGCGAACAACGTAGAAATCGCAAAACATGCGACCAGTGCACAACAAGCGGCTCAAGCCATTTCCAAGAATAACCAGACATCCATTCTTATCCACACCATCGGTATGTTCTGTCTCGGCCTCGGCATTGCATCGACCGTAGGCGGTATTATCGTGAAATTTATCAAGAAAGATAACTAAAATCTCATACAGAGCCTAAAAAGGGCTGTAATTGAAATGCAGTTATATCGCATTCAATTACAGCCTTTTCTGTCTATTCTTCCAATGACTACTTTCACACAAACACACTAAAACCAAAACACAAAAAGCTGTACACACATAATCGATTTTTGAACCACCTTTGATGTTACATTCGTTTTGACATCAAAGCCGTTCAGTCTAATCTATGTATGTACAGCTTTTATGATTATTTATATGTAGTTATTATAATAATGTATCTCATCTCAATTTGACGATATATATTTTTATCCCTATAATATAGGTAGATAGCCAAGCGAGTGGTTCCGTTAGGCTCATCTCAGAACTATAAATAATTGATGAAATGGCCTTTCAGTTATCCAGTTACTGGTAACGAAGGGCTATTTGTCTTTTCCAAGACAAATAAGAGCCACAAGTGCTCCAAAGGCAATAACTACAGTTATTACCTCTAGAATTAGCATGATTAACTCATAATCACTCATAGACACCCCTCCCTTCATTAACGAAGAGAGGCCCAACCTCGCTGACTATCCTAATCCAATTATATATCGAACATATAAGCGAGTCCATAAGAATCTATAAATAGAAATATACAAAAATATATAATAAAAAGCAAAAGAAAAGGCAGAGATTATATAACATGTCCTTCATTACTAGATGTTCAGTAATGGAGGATATATCAATAATTCCTGCCTTTTTTGTTTATCTACGAGCCACGCGCATGGCTGCCATCATGCCTGGCGACTTCCAGACGGATTGGCCATTATCCGATACGAGTTTATTATTATCGTAAAACACGTCTGCATTGTAATAGTTGTCATCACTAGATGTCACTTTATAGCTAAGACCTGCTGTTGTGTACACCGTAAAGTTGAGTATATCTCCCACTCGCTTTACAGAGTCTTGATCTACATACCAGCTATTACCGAGATATGTCGTAGCATACACATCTTGACGAGCTTCTACATCATTTGTGCTAATGCCAATTAATACAAGCAATGCCGCTATCATATATAAGAATTTACGCATTATAATTACCTCCCGTTTTATGGTAAGAATACTTATATATTATACCAAAAAACACCGATAATCGCATTATAATGGCAGTACTTTCTCAACCTTTGACTGAATCCGTTCAAGGCTCGGCGTGATTGCTTTCATCACAGGTTTTTCTATGAAAGCTAACCGCACATAGTCTACAATCATACCGATGACAAAAATAAGCGCCACTACAAGAATTGCATACAGAGGTAATAGTATTGAATCATAGAACTGATACGTTGCCAATACATTGTCCCACATGTTATGAAGGAATAGCTTATTATCATGTAATAGGTATATGCCAAAGGTAGTAGATGCTATCACATTGATCCAAGGACGATAAGTGATCTTTGCTTTCAAAAAAATAATAAATAAGCCAATGCCTAATAGCAATTGAAAGAAGCCATAATCATTTTGCGTAAAGTAGAAAATCTGTTTCATATACGCTGGATTCGTTATGGCTAGTACATCGACAAGGATGTCCCCTAGAAAAGCCCCTACAAAGCCTATGGTGCTAAATATAATACCTATTTTCTTTGTTATATGTGAACCGTACAGCTTGATGTACGCCCCTAGCGAATAGAATACGATAAAGGAAAAGATATGTTTAAATCCAAAGGTAGTATGCGGTACATTAGGCCACAAATTCAGCACCGTCGGTATTAAGAACCAAATTACCGTAGAAGCCACTAAGAGTATAACGTAGTATGTATGCTGTAGCCAATGAAGTACTCGATTAATAATAGGCGTTAATAAATAGAGTACTAAAAAGTTCTGGGCGAACCAACTCATGGCACCAATGGGCAATAAAGCGAGCATCATATTCCTTGACGTCACCGTATCGAGTCCTAAACCCATAGCCATGCCGAGCATGGCAATGCTGTAAAACCATATTTGCCCAACTAATTTGGCAAACTTGTGCAACTTCAAGCTACTAGAAATCATAAAATAGCCTGTTATCATAACAAAGGCGACTACACCAGCCTTACCTCCAAGTCCAAATACTTGGAGAAACACCTTATTAAACGTTAAATCTGGCGTAAAGGGGAAACAACCGTGCACGCTGAAATGGTGCATAATAATTAGTATCATCGAAATGATACGCAACAATTCAATATTGCTCGCTCTCATTCTCTATACCTCATATTCTTCCTCTTAAACTATATGAATACTACGCCAACTGGTAACTACCTAGATGACTTGTATACATCATAAAATACATGAAATATATGAGAATGTTGTGACAAATTTTACACATAAAAAAGACAGCTGATATAATCAACTGTCCTTATAAATTATATATTACCAAGTTACTCTAATATACTTGTTTTTAACATATACGATTCGGTACGACTATTTTTTACCCTTATGAGATGTTCTTCTGGAATTTGTTTAAATCTATTAAAAATAGTACCTCTACTTTTACCACAAGCATTCATAATTTCAGCTTTACTAATACCAGCACCTAAGGAAAATAATCGAGCTTGTAATAATAAGAAATATATCTCTTGAAGCAGTGAATCTTTGATATGTTGAACTTCAAAAAATGCTTCTAATTTAAATTTCTCTTCAACTAACCGATTTATGCGCTTATCTAATAGCTCAATCGCACTATCTATCGTTTTTTCAATAAGTGAAATAAAGGCAATTACAAATGTTGTTAAATCGCCCCCATTAATCTCGGCTGTAGTCATTTTAAAAACATCATAGTATTGTTTTTTATTATTATTAATTATAGCCGATAAACGTAATGCAATAAGAGGATGATAATATTTTGCCAAATAGGCTGTCGAAATAAAACGATTAGTACGCCCATTTCCATCGTAGAAAGGGTGAATATATCCAAAATAGTAATGGAATATAGATACTCTAATCGGTAACACTAAATCCTCATTATTAAGAATTCCCAGTGCTCGATCCAACTCTATAATAATATCTGACTCTGGCCATGTCCCTCTATGAATTATTTTATCTTGATGATTCACTATATCTACAGAATCACGTCTAAACAACTCGCCGTCTGGCTGATTTTTCTTTTCTATTTCATTGCTGATAATATCATCAAATAAACCTCTAATATCTTTACTACTTTCAAACTTAAATCCATGAGGATTATCTAAAATAGACTGATACTTAGCAATAATATTTGAAAATCTTAATTTATCATTCTGACTATTCTGTATAGCCGCCCTAATCTCTTTACGACTACTATAAACACCTTCAATATCATTACTTGCTTTGATTTCAGTAGATAAAAATGTATTCATTACATGCAAAATCATAACTGTAGGAACCTTGGAAACTAAATTGATAAAAGCACTTTTTTTAGATTCTAATGATAATAAAAGCTGAACTAATACAGGATGATATATAAAAAAAGCATCATATGTATTACGTCTATTATATTCATGAATAGGAATAGGCAAGGAGATAGAGCTTTCAGAATTACGACGATTATCTAATATGCGCTGCCAATCAGAAGGTTGTTTATAGTATATTTTATACATAGGTTCAAACTTCATACTATCTCTCCAATCTTTCCTGCAGGATCATAAAATATGATGTACAAAACGATAATATTTTATATTCTAATCTAATTCTTTCAAAATTAATGTTCAAAAACTCTATTTTTTAGACACCAATTAACTAAATTATAGTATTTATGTGTAAAAATAGCAAATTTTGAACATAAATCGTTCAATACTTTAAGACAAATACATTACTAATTCCATTGACACCTATATAAAATGGGGCTGTAACAAAACAGCCCCTAAATACTAAAAAAGCTGTTAGAAGAAAATCTAAAGCTCCTCCGTATATTTTATATAAGATTTATCTATATTATGTCCAACGTCTTGTATTCTATACATGTGAGGTAACAACAATACTTATCTTATTATTATCATCATAATTTATTGTCTTTTACTAAATTAGCAATTTTATTTACCACATTAGTGGTTGAGTATCCGTCTTTAAAAGGTAGAATTTGTACTGAGTCTACAAATTCACGTCCAATTACTTCATCTACTTTATAGTCTCCACCTTTAACAAGTATATTAGGTCGAATAGTTTCTAATAATTGGGATGGAGTATCTTCATCAAAAAGTACAACACCATCTACACAACCCAAAGCACTCAATAAATAAGCCCTATCTTCTTCCTCTACTAAAGGACGCGTTTCCCCTTTAAGGCGCCTTACGGAAGCATCAGAGTTTAGGCCTATAATAAGTCGATCACCTAGTTGAGCCGCTTCTTGCAAGTACGTAATATGCCCTCTATGAAGAATATCAAAGCATCCATTAGTAAAAACAACTGTATCTCCTTGATCTTGCCATTGTCGAACTAAAGTCTTCATTTCTTCCCAAGAATAGAGTGACTTTTCTATAGATTTTCCTTCTTGAAGAGACATCCACAAGTCAATTAATTCTTGTCGATGGATAGGATAAGTACCCACTTTAGATACTACGATACCAGCTGCTCCATTAGCTACATGAAGAGCGGTCCGCATAGAGAGATTAGCCGCGATAGAGCAAATCATTGTAGCCACAACTGTATCACCAGCACCAGATACATCAAAAACATCTTGTTGAGTAGCTGGATTATGCCAAATTCGGCCATCTCTAGCAATAACAGAAATTCCTTTTTCAGATCTAGTAGCAATAATATATTGAATATTATTAGTATCTAGAGCCTCTTTGGCTGCAGTCACTATATTATCATCATCATTTCTAATAGAGTAACCAACTCGTTCAGATAACTCCTTCACATTAGGAGTAATAAAGGTAGCCCCATCATACTTATTCCACTGAGCTCCCTTAGGATCAACAATAGTCGGTATCATATATTGATTAGCCAAGTTGAAAACTTGTCTTAAAAGAGTTTCTGTACAAACCCCTTTTCCATAATCAGAGATAACAATTCCATCTAATCCTTTTTGGCAGAGAATAGTCAGCCAACGAATGAGTTCCTCCTCTTCCTGTTGGTCAACATCTCGAACTGTCTCAAAGTCTAGCCGCATCATTTGTTGACGAGCACCTAAAATTCGCATTTTAGTTATAGTAGATCTTTCGCTAGAGATCACTACACCGCTCTTATCAATACCATTAGAATCTAATAAGTCTTGTAAAAGGTTTCCATGGGTATCTTGTCCTGCTACTCCACCGACATATACATGAACATCCAAATTGGCAAGATTCGCAGCAACATTTGCCGCTCCACCAAGGACTTCTTTCATCTGTTTTACTCGATTCACAGGGACTGGAGCTTCTGGAGATATACGACTTACGTCACCAAAAACATAACGATCTACCATTAGATCGCCAATGACAGCTATACGAAGATTAGGCAGACTATCA
The DNA here is from genome assembly GCF_003603295.1 of Veillonella sp. AF13-2. Lineage (NCBI taxonomy): Bacteria > Bacillati > Bacillota > Negativicutes > Veillonellales > Veillonellaceae > Veillonella > Veillonella sp. AF13-2. The sequence continues at coordinate 420,724 of NZ_QTMT01000002.1, read as the reverse complement.
TGTAAGAACTTATTAATAGTTTTCTTAATCATAATCTTCCTCAACAATTTCACAGATAATATGCCCTACCATTATATGCATTTCTTGAATTCGGGCCGTAGTCTTAGACGGAACAGCTATCACGGCATCACAAAGAGCACCAAGTTTACCGCCACCTTCACCAGTAAATGCAACTGTTTTTAGACCTTTCTGTCTTGCTAGTTCTGTAGCCTTAACCACGTTCTTAGAATTTCCTGATGTAGAAATGCCTATTAATACATCTCCAGCCTGTCCCAAACCAGCTACTTGACGAGAAAAGACATCATCATAAGAATAGTCATTAGCTACAGCTGTCAAAATAGACGTATCTGTTGTAAGAGCAATAGCAGGTAAAGACTCTCGTTCTTTTACAAAACGTCCTACCAATTCAGCTGCCAAATGTTGAGCATCAGCAGCTGAACCCCCATTACCACAGAAAAGAATTTTATGTCCTTTATCAAGAGCATTCTTACATATATCCGCAACTACTCGAATCTCTTCAATATAATTACGCATCTTCGTATGAGTATCTAAATGATCATCAAATCTTTGTGTAATAATATCCATAAGTAATGCCTCCTATTAATAAAATGAACTAATATTTATAGCAATTATATGCACTATACATTCTCATAATTACCCTTTTTTAATACCTGATGCACAGTATCCATCACTTGTTGTGGAGTAATTTCTGTTAAGCAACGACGATGATTACAATGAACGTATTGATTTGTTCCAAAGCAATATTTACAATCGATCTCATATTCTACAAAATAACTACAATCTGAAAAAGCTCCTATATATTTAGGATTTGTAGGCCCAAATATAGATATTGTAGGTACTGATAAAGCACCTGCAATATGTTGCATACCAGTATCAATACCTATAGAACAGGTACATCGTTTTATAGCAGCCATACTTTGTTTAATACTACATTTACCCACTAAATTTATAACATGTGGTAACTTTAAAAACTCGGTTAGCTCTTCTAATAAGGGTATCTCTTGAGGTCCTCCAATTAGTACAATTTGATTTCCATCTTTTATCAATAAGTCTAAAAGATTATGCATCTTTGTAATGCCCCACGCTTTTGGAAAAACACGACCAACCCTTAGCCAACGATTGGTAAGGGATGGATCTGCATTACCAATACATAAACCAATAATAGGTCTTGATTGGTCTAAACTATCAAAATAATGACATATGGATTTATCACTATCAGTATCTACATATAACTGTGGTCTTAATTCATCATTAAACTCTAAACCTAACGTCTTCACATTAGCTTCCACAAAATGCATATCATAGTCATATTTATTAGTTCCTGAAGCTTGAAAACCTATATGTTGTTTTACCCCACATAATTTCATAAAAAGTTGTGATTTTTTTACTGGTGTAATGCCAGCACTAATCCCTATATCAAAATTTTGTTTTCTTAAATTCATTATTGTTTTAAATGTTGTATATATATTCTTATATACATCAAGAACAATAATCTTATCTATGAGAATATATGAAGATTCAACAATATCACGGCCTGAGTTCATCTTACAAAGTACTGTTAGCCTTGCATCAGGATATAAATACCGCACTCCTTTTAATAATGCTAAAGCACATACAGTATCACCTAAACCATGCATAATTTCTACTAAAATATTTAATTGTTTAGTATTAGCCTTTACTGTATTCACAATAGAGCTCCTCTAAACGTTTTACTTCTTTATGTATATCATAACCATTACGACTAATAATATCATTTACACCTATACGTGAAATAAAATTATTAGATTTTTGATAAATTTGTTCTGTTTCATTTATCCATAGATTTATATCATTTTCTGTAATATTTAATTTTTTAGCTAATGTATTATCTACGACAGCTTCATCTGGTATAAAATTACTCATCAAAATTGGTAGCTTTGCAGCTTGAGCCTCAATTGCCACTAATCCTAAACCTTCATACCAAGAAGGAAAATAAAATATATCAAATAAACTATATAATTTATGTACATCCTTCCGTAAACCTAAATAAGTCACTCTTGTGGATAAACCTAAATTCTCAATTTTTTGTAAGATATGTTCTCTCAATGGCCCATCACCAACTAGAACAAGATGTGCTGAGGGAATTTTATGAACTATATTATTAAATATTTGTATCAAATATTCATGATTTTTTTGATACATAAATCTACCTATATGTCCAATAATAAACTTATTCTCTAGACCTAATTCTTCACGAAGCTTATTTCGATAATTCTCATTAAATTGAAATTTTTCGACTTCAATTGCATTTTTAATAATTTCTACATTTTTATCACTTCCAAATAACCAACAAGCTGCAATTTTACTACAAGCAAATTGACGATTAGCTACAAATGTCGAAAATGGACGTAATACTAATTTCATAAGATTTCGCTTTATTTCACTTTTAACAGTAGTACTATGCCCGTGTAAAATACGAACCTTAGCACCTGCTAGCCATGAAGGTAATAGTGAAAATATACCAAGGGTTGTCATATGGCAATGAACGATATTATATTTATTCTCTCTTACTATATTATAGATACTATACATAAAGCCAAAAATATTTTTATAATAGGCTGGAATCTTATAAACCCTACCACCCATCTTTTCAACAATATCTGTAATATCTACTTTATCATTGTCGTGAACAACAAAGTCAAATTGTACCTTAGAATGATCTATATTCTTATAATAGTTCATCACAACCGTTTCTACACCACCACCAACTAAAATTCCAATGATATGTAAAATACGTATAGGTTTACTCTCCATATTAATTCCTCTTTCTAAATAGAAAAAATAATCATACAAAATAATTAGTCAATATAATTATTTCTTAATTCTACCTAAAACACTGTCAATACCTTTCACAATAGATTCTATCCAACTCATCTCCATTTCCTTATGCGTCTTGTAGAGCCAGTACCAACTGTTATACATCAATTGAGATAAAATTATCCCACCAAGTAACCCCAAAATACCAAGATCGAAAAGTTCCATAAATACAAGAGATAGCACAAGACCCATTACAGAAGATAGAATGAAGCTTTTTACATAGATAATACGATTAGTACAAGAGAAATAAGATGTATAACAGTTCCGATAGTAAATAACAAATTGCATAATACTTGCACCCCAAAGAACTGTATCAGAAATAACAAAATTAGACTTAATCATATTTAATAGTGGCAGCCCAACAAGCCATAAACCAAATATACCAACCCAGTAAATCACAATAAATAATGTCACCGAAAAAGAAAATAATTCTCTTAAACGAGGCTGATCCTTAGTGATATATGCATTTTGAAAGACCGGTTGGTATGTATTATATAGTGTACTAGCAACAACAGCTACTGCAGTAGTCAGTTGAATAGCAATGGAATACATACCAGTTTGTGCCAAACTTAAATAGAATGATGAAATAATAATAGTTGCTTGAGTTGATATATAATTAGATATAGATACAATCCCATCTCGCCACGCATTATACCAAATAGTTCGGAATATATCTGCTGTAGATGTAGCAACAAGATTTGTAGCAGATCTCAATTTCTCGCCAATATGCTCATATTTATAAAAATATCTGTGCCCAAAGAGTTTAAATCCAAGACCATATATAAGGTAGCCTATACTCGCACCAATAATACCAAAGCCCATTAAAAGTAAAATAATCGTAAATACCATTTGCAATAAACGAGCATAAACAATACTTTTATTAGCCAATGTAATAGCACCTACACCTCGAAGAAATGAGATATAGTAGCTATAATAAAGATTTAAAAAAATTCCAAACCCATACGCTCCCCATGCGATATAGGCTTCCCAGCGAGAACTCGGACCAACTAAGCTACCTATATAATACATTCCTAAAGTGTACATTAACACTAAAGCACTACCACCTAAGATAGCGTAAATCGATTGACAAGCCTTAAGGACAGCTTTTAATAAGGAAAAGTTAACTTCTTTTGATTCAGAAAAAGCAACATGCCTTGCTTTAAGTTCTTGAGCACCACTCCAACAATACGTTATATTACGAGCAAAGGTAATGGAAAAACCAAAATCAAATAGTAAGGCAATAGATCCTATACTAATAAATACATACCATAGTCCCACCATATCAGGTGTAAAGAAATAGATATAAAGTGGCAATAGTAAGAGATTTACTGCCATCGTGAGAGCCATACTTCCATAAGACCATAAAACATCTCTTTTTTTGATGGAAATATTCATAATCTACCTCTTTGGTTACTTTATCTTTACCCGATAACCTACGTAAATAAATAGACCTATTAAACCAACAATAACAAATTGATAAAATGCTAATAATGCACGGATACGATCATCATAGCCCGCCCATACAAGTGATACTAGTTCAGTAAGAAAAATAGCTGTCCAAACATGAGTCCAAATATCGCCATTAGAGCGACGTTGTAAGTATTCATAGGCTAATGAAAATAATGCAGTCACTATAATACTCATAATAATAACACCCAAAATACCAAAATCTTCATACCAACGCCCAAATAAAGATAATGTATTGCCAAATTTATCAAATTCATGATAAGCCATTCGTGCTGATTCTGGTAACAGGCCAAAATTAATCAATTTATCATATACATCTGCAAAACTAGATTGTCCAAAATAAGTAGTGCGTGCTGGCTCCCATATATGAATATTCAACGCATAAATACCACCAGCTAATAATTCAGTAACCCGTTGCAATGTTACATTATTACCATCATGGCGACCTACTAATATACCATAAAGAATATATAAAAATGGGCTAATTATAGTAATAGGAATGAGTTTAAATAAAAATCTTTTAACTTGATCAAAATATTGCTCTTTTACTAGGAGAAATAAATACGTCAAAATCATGAAGATAAATATTTCGATAGCTGGTTGGCGTGCGCCCATAGCAATAGAACTACCAATACAGAAAAAAATAACTATTGTAAGAAGACCCGTTCCTTTAAAAATAGGCTTATTTAAAATAACACCATTATATATAGCTACATAAGCCGACACATATGTTATGGCCCATGCAATCTTATAAAATTGAGAGTTAATAAATACAAATCGTGTATCATTAGGATGTAATTGAGGATATATAATAATATCCCTATATTGAGTCATACGACTAACATCACTATCACCAGTCGTATTAATGAATACACAGAATAAAGAAAATAAAATAAAAAATATCATATACATAGATATGTATTTATATCGTACAGGAAGTTTTACTATTCCCACTAAAGAGTAACGATTACTATCAAAATTATACTCAATAGATATTGGATCTCCCCAATTAAGTTTAGCCCATTTCTGCACACCATAACCAGTACCTAAAATAACCCCTCCACCAAGAGCGATTACTATGAAGGTATAAAAGTAAAGGTCTGTTCCCATTTCATATCTATACCAGTATCCCAAAGCAATAACAATCGTTAAAGATACCAATGTAATCATTGTAGGGGATATGATAGGCAATTTAAACTTCTTATAGCCTAATACTACAAATATTACATACGATACTAGTAATAATAAATAACAATCCATTTATTCTTCCTATCTCTCTATCTCTCAAAAATATGTAATATAGAATCTAATACAACCGCTACTGAGATTCCCTGCATACATTTATTATTAGTACATGTATAAGATTGATCATATCCCAAACATGGTGAACATTCTATGGCATGATAAATAATCTTACTATATGGGCCGAATGGCTTTACAATAATTGGATCCGTACACCCAAAAAGTGTTAATGTAGCAGTTCCTTGTATAGCGGCTGCATGAATAAGCCCTGTATCTACACCGACAACAAGATCTGCTTCTCGTACCACTTGAAAACTCTCTTTAATAGAGTGTTTTCCTATAAAACTAACAATACGTGAATCTAATTCATCATGATAAGGTTCAATCATACCTTGTTCCATTGAGCCACCAATAAAGATAACCTCATAACCCCGTTGAACTAGTTTATTTCCAAGTTCTACCCAATTCTTAGTCGGCCATGACTTAAGACTTAATGCATAAGGATCGTGTAATTTTTCATTCGCTACATGACCTGAGCCTATACAAAAAACGATAGATGGATGATTGATTATGATTGGTTTTAATTCAGGGTTCTTATCAACAGAATATGCTTCAAGCTGCATAACAGTTGGCTCAAAACCTAACTGTTTCAATATATCATTTTCTAAGTCATATATATAATAACTATCTGGACGATTTATAGATTTCTCATAGGTAGCACCATTATATGGATTATGCGCACCTATAGTAGTTTTACAACAAAAATTTATTATCTTACTCGGCCATGATGACATATACTTAGAACTAAAATGCTCAAGTACAATACCATAATCGTAACTATGATAACCAACTTTCAACAAAAACATTAAGGAATGAAATGGTTCATTCTTAGTGTAGTAGTAACAATGACGAATATCCCCTTGTAACTCCACCATCTTTTTGTTTAGACCAATACGTCTTTTATCACTACATGTAAACATATCAATGACTGCTGTTGGATCTTGCGATTTAATACTCTGAATGAGCGGCATGGCAATAATAAAATCACCAATACCTGGAGCAATGTAAATAAGATATGTATTCATACTAATTCCTATATATTATTTAATAAGCACCTTTTGACTTCACAACCGCCAAGACGGTTTTCAACAAATACACAATATCAATCCATATGGACCAATTATGAATATACCAAGAATCCATTATCGCTCGTTGTTCAAATGTTGTATCACTACGACCACTTACTTGCCATACACCGGTGAGCCCTGGTAACACTAACTTATAATCCTCAATATAGCTGTTATATCGTTCTACTTCATTGGGTAATAATGGTCTAGGTCCAACTAGACTCATATCCCCAATCAATACATTCCATAGTTGGGGTAGTTCATCAATACTTGTTTTTCGGATTATTCTACCTATCTTAGTAACTCGAGGATCATTCTTTAATTTAAAATTCTTTTGCCATTCTATCTTTTCACTCTCATGAGTATTTAAGTATTCTTCAAGTATGATATCTGCATTTTTAACCATAGACCTAAACTTATAAAAATTAAACTCTTTTCCATTCTGTCCTATTCGTTTTTGTTTATATATAATAGGTCCTTCTGAATCTAAATAAATAATAACAGCTATGAATAGCATAAATGGTAATATAAAAAAACCACCACATATAGTAACCACAATATCAAATATACGTTTGATAATACGATTAGACTTGCGAGCTAGATTATTTTGTACACGCAATACTACCGCCTGCTCTTCCATCATGCCACGTGCTGTAATATTACTTGTAGGTAAACCAAATAATTCAGGAACAAAGGCCACCCGTTTTACTAACAATTGTAATTGATTTATTAAAGAAACCAATTTTTTTGGCTCAAGTCCGGGCGCACAAATCAGTACTGTTTGAACGCCTGTATCTTTAATAACACTTTCTACATCTTTAAAGGCCCCAAGGCATGGATATTCTTTAGCGATAGATGATGATTTAGGATTATCATCTACATAACCAATAATCTTATAGGTAGTAATCGGCATGCGATCTAAAGCCCTCTTTACAAGTTCCGAAGTCTTACCCGCCCCAACGAGAAGGATTGGAATTGTTAAATACCCTGCTTTTGAAAGTATTTTTCCTACAATAAAACGCTCGCTAAAGATAAATACGAGCATACATATATAAGCAAAGGCAACAAATAGACGAGACACATCATTAATTACATGGCCCGTGTACATTAGAACAATCGATACAACAACCCCTATGGTAATGCTGCGAAATAAATTTTTCATCGTATCCCAATAAGGTGTTACCACAGAATAAGCATTATTAAGCAATAATATAGTTAAAAATACGATAGGCACAATACCATATACGTAGATTTCTTCTACCTTAAAATTTGAACTTACCGGTAAAATTGATAAGTTTAAACGTAAATAATAGGCTGCCAATGTCCCCAAAACAATAGCAATATAATCTGCTATAAGCACTATGAGCTTACTAATAAATAACTTTTTATTATTGTTATTACAGATAGAACTATTCATACTAATACCCCAAATTATAAGAAAAGGTTATTTTCTCAATCTCAAAATATTAAGAAAACAACCTCTCTATCATACGAATACAATGTACCAATATTTACATATATTGTATCATATTTAAATATGTAAAACTATAAAAAAACATAGATTTCACCTATCTTTTATGTAGTTATTTATTTTTTAAGTCTATTTGAATCCTACTTAATTGTCTATTAGATGGTAGTTAAATGCTTTCCAATACAGATATACGATTCTCAATTATCCCGCAATTGAAGCATCGTAGCTAACATAAAATACATAATGCGCATTCCGGACGAATTATCTAAAGTATACTCCACTTGGCCAAATACAAATACATAACAGATAACAGCAATCATAGCACAAAGACTATAAGGATCTCGCGTCTTAACCCAAACCACAAAATTATCAACGATAATAGATCCATAAAAGATGAGAACCCCTAGTAGACCTAACAGACCTACCTCACCAAGAAGTTGAATAAAGTTATTATGAGCATGATATAAATGTTGATTTTCCGTTGGTAATCGATAGGATGCTTCATATATAGTACGCCATTGTCCTATACCTACACCTGTCACAGGATGGTCTTTAAACATATTAATGGACGATGTCCACACATCAAAGCGACCTAGGTTGGAACCATCTGTGGTCGTATTGGTAATGGATTCAAATCTAGCCACATAATGTGGCTGTGTACTAAATCCCCATACAACTCCACCTAATGTAGCAAGAACTGCTATTACATAGACAAAACGCTTTATCAAATACGGCAGAGATACAATAGGTACCATAATCATATTAAAGAGCCAAGAACCTCTACTTTGATTGCCATACATACCAAAACCAACACAACCCAGTGCCCATAGAGCAGATGCTTTCACATAGCTAGGAAAGGCCGAATCTAATAAAATGACGCAGAAAATAGGTACTAGCATAACCATAAGGCCTGATATGGTCAACACGCTACTACCAAATCCCCACCCTCTATCAGTCATTCCAGAAAAATGTTGATAAAAGGCTACTAAATTATCGATACCAAAATCCACAAAGAATACGGCAAGCATCGTAAATAATATTTTCTTATCACGAATACACAGAGCGATAACGAAAAACACAGGAATCCGCCACAGCCAAACATTGATAAATTCAGGTAATCCTACAGCTATATTGTTCGTTAATACTGCGGAAGGCAATAACAATAACAACATTAGAGCAAACGTTTTACTATATTTTTTAACATAGGACGGAACATATAAGTCATGCCTATGTTTCCAAATATAGAAAATACTTAATAAAATAGCAATAACATAAAATACTTGACCAGCTGCCATGGATAACCTTGTAAGACACACCATTAACGTAATCATAATAGCAATCCATGACTCTAAACTTAACTTTAATACTACTCTCATAGTAATTCTCCCTTACAAATAATATAAATCTATATATATATGATGGATTGAATCAATGCACGATGACTGTAGTCCTCATTTGCATTCATTAAACCTTGATTATATTGCTCTTTATGATGCTGTAAATTCTCTACAAACGTTTGAATCCCCTGTCTGATGGAATGTGCATCATCTAAATTTAAAAATTCCCCAATAGAATACTGTTCTAATACCTCGGGATTAATTTCTGGAGATATAAGAACAGGCTTGTGAAAGCCAATAGCCGTAAATAACATAGCTGCCCAGTGATAGCGATATCGTTCAGCCCCATAGGGCAATAATAGAGCATCTACACTCAACAATGCTGTATCCCAGTCTTTCCCTATCAGACTGGCATGGATGAACTTAATATTATTATACTGGCTATATTTCTTGATGATAGACTCAAATAAAGCTCCATCTTCAGGCTTTACCGTTGCCCCTTGAACGACGAGTTGTACCGAATCATCATAATTCAGCGATACAAAGGCATCTATAAAGCGCTCAATGTTTTTCTCTTTTCTAAATTGACCAAAGAAACCTAATTTTATCGGTTTATTTGCTGATATAGAGGTTTCCAAATTAGTACCTATACAAGTTGTAGAATTCGGAACTTTTTGGTCTTGTATATTAACATTACCTTGTGTATCACTATTCTTTTGTTCTCCACTCAATTCACTCGATGGCAAGAATACAGGAGGCAAGATTTTACGAACTCTTGGTAAATCAGAGCGCAACATATCATCGCGCAAAGAGATAACATCGAGGTACACGTTTTTATATGCATTAGCACGATGAGCTTGCTTAATAAAGCGATCCATTTCGCCCTTCCCAATACCATGGAAGATAACATGTACTGCTGCCTTACTGTCCTTTAATGGCGTGTCTAACAAAGCTTTAATATAACGGTATGTCCCTGTGGGAATGATTAAAGCATCTATATTATGTTCTTTAATTTTTTCTGCTGCTGATGTGAACCAACTGCGACGACGGCGTTCTCGCAAAATGGATAAAAATAGCTTCTTCCATTTAGATGCCCCCGCATAGGTCACTACTTCTCCCCCTCCTATGTACACTATATCTACTCCATAGTCTACTTTGAAAGGAAAGTTCTCCGGCACAAATAATACTGGTTCATGACCTTGACGCTTCAGTTCATTGATGAGGATGCGATCAAACTCCACCTCATGACCAGCAGGCATGACAATACTTTCTAAAATTGCTACGCGCATAGCACACCTCTAGGCCTTTACGTACGGTTTTATGTTTTCTTGAATTATAGTTTCATACTCATCTAAAAGAGCATAGCGATTACGATATTGGCTACGTTTTTGTGATTTAATCTCTTCCATAGGTTTGCGTTCTTCTTCAAGAGGAATAGTAAAGTAATTTGGATCGGATTCCAATACTGTACCCCCAATATCCTCCCACAAGGTATCTAATACGGCCACCTTTGATTTATTACCACGCACCATATGTGAATTTGCATAAAAGCCTTCATCAGATACGGCAAGTATGGATTCTACTCGCGCAGCACGAGCGATTTCACGAATCAAGAAGGTAATAAAGTTCTTCGGACGGTAACCATACATCTTTTTCGTAATCTTCTTAGCTCGATCAAGACCATCTTTATAACCTTGAATAGTACCGATAACAAGAGTTCTCTCTCCATTAGGGCCTTTAGCAAAGCGAATATTTGCATGGTATACGCCCTTATCTTCGAGCAAGAGCATAACTGTCAAGAAACCTTCCTTACGTTGTCCCGGCTCGTAATATAGATGAGCAGACATATTGAGCTCATCGGAACTCCAAAAGGTAATACCCCGTTTTTTATCGAAATAATCAAACTCCGCTTCGTCTACATACATGAGCTGAATCGCTTTATCCGTAAACACCTCTTGTAATATGGTGAAATGCTGACGAAGAGCTTCCAAACGCCATTGTGGCGTAGAGTTTTTAATCAAAAACATACGACTCATCAATTCATAGAGACTAGGATGTTTTTCCAACAGCTTTGGATCTGGAGTATAAGATTTAAAGAAGTTTTCAAATTCCGTAACCGTTGAGTCATGAAGACAAGAGCGCATTGTATGTAAGAAGGTTCGTCTCGTTTCACGCCATGTGCGCTTGCCATATATAGTACGGCCTATATGCCAATGTTTTCCAAAATTGCCTAACATAATGCTCCCTCTATTACAATTTGCCCTTGGATTTTAGTAAATAGTAAAACTTTACGTATTTAGTCATCGTATAGAAATATTGATTAAAACATAATTGCTTATTACTGAATAAAAATATTATAAACAATACTTATTGGTATTTAACTTTATTTTCATAATAATTAATATACCACATAGTTAATAATGTCCAGTCTCGCGCATCGTCCCCATGATTATCAATAGGGCGAATTGGCTCAACCGGTTTATAGGATGGTATGTTGCTTTCACCATAATCCATACGAACATCGCCCATCATATGAGGCGTAATCCATTGATATGGTGTAACTAATGTATCTGGCTGTTCATCAAACAAGGACGGTACGATGGAATAATATTCGAAACCCTTTGGTGCAATGGCTTCAATAATGGTAGGCATGAGGCTCATATGCGTGCCAATTGGCGCCGTAATCGTATCCTTGGTGAAAGCAGGATGTTGCAACAATCCTACAGTACAGAATGTATCGCGCAAGGTATAATCTCGTTGAATTAAGGATGTATTATTCAAAGAGCCAAATAGATTAGAATGGTCACCAGTGACAACAAATAAACTATCAGGAAAAGCCTCTTTCATAGCATTTACAAAGTTAAATATCGCCTTATCACTATAGCGATAGGTAGCCAATTCCTTATTGCGTTTCTTGTTAGATTTTAAATCATCTCCAAGATTTGGCATAACCTTCTCAGGATCATAATCTAATAGGGAATCTTCCATTTTATAAGGACCATGATTGGATGTAGTATAAATAAAATGGAATGTAGGATGTTCTAAAGATTTGATTTCTTGTTCTATATGTTCTAAAAATACATGATCATAGACGCCTACCCAAGTTTTAGGTGCATCAGGGCCACAGAAAACAGAAGCACTTTCCACACGGTCAAATCCTTGGGCATTACCGAAGTGATTAAAATTACCGTACGAAGCATTACCACCATACCAATAAATCGTATCATAGCCTAATCGCTTCATTTGAGATGCCAAAGAAGTCGGCAATGGTTCATGCCAGAAGGCTTCCCGTTCATTGATTTCCGTACCCGCATCATAGACACCAGATAACATACTCACAATAGATGGGCGAGATACATTACCGGCAGGTAAAAAATTAGGTACTTGCACCGTATGAGGATTATCTTTAAAATCCCATAAACCAGAGCATATATTGAGATCCTTATAAGGTTCATCAAGAGACCACTGAGGGATACTTTCACCAACAATAAAGAAAATATGTTGTGGTCTATCAATACGAGGGCCTGATGCAACGCGCTTGAATGCATGAAGCGGTGTATTCAAATCCTGCCAAGAATCTTTATAATCCTTAGGAACAATACGGTGAATCGCGTCATCAATGTCCTCAGCAGATGCCGTATATTCATCACGAAGTGGATGTTTTAGCACAGTTTCTAAGGCACATAGATCTGGTACTGTAGCACGAGCAAAGAATATATCCTCTTTTACTACTGTAGGAATCGTATCCCATTCTGGTTTATCATCATGAGATAAGGTTCCACCATAGCGGAACCAATAAAACCCCAAAACGGAGGCAGCCACAAGCCCTATATTCCAAGCTACAATAGACCAAGTTTCTTCCATAGTTGGATAGGGTATAGATGGCAAGGATAAGAAGAAATCTCCCATATACCAGGATATAAATATCATAGGAATCAATCCTAAAATGACGAGAATTCCTCGATCTTGATTAAAAAATACATCAATCAAATTATGTTTCTCTGCATGATTTCCATAATGAACCATATAGTTATACGTATCATGGAAATGCTTATAAAAAATCATTTTTCCTGCAAAAGCTGCGTAAAGTATACAGGAATAAATAGTTAATCCCACTAACCGTACAGCATCTTCTATTTGGTGATACCCATCAAATAATAATGCAGGGAGTGTCACCAATACTAAGGGTAGTAAGAATACATAAGCATCAAAATCCATCCCCCACCAAAAGCCATAACGCAATGAACCCACTACAGATTTCCAGCGTCCCTTCCATGTAGGGTAAGGATTATACACAATCATGAATATGATTCGAAAGATGGTGCTTAATATAGGAGCCCAAAGCATTAGTTTTATATTTTGTTGTAGGGATAGAAAAAACTGTTCACTCATTCATACTTCCATATCTACTTCAAGAACAATAATTCCCCATAGCAATCTACTATACTAAATTACTGATTATAATTGCCCATTAGATTTGTTTAAATAATATAATTTTACATATTTCGTCATGGTGTACATCATATGGTAGATAGATAATAGAAAACCTATTTTTCCATCTAATATGCCACCTTGCAAAATATATATCTTAAAAAATGCCCATGTTGGACGCAATATAATATCCCCTAAAAAACTACAAGATTTCCCTTGTTCCTTGTACTTATTGGCCGCTGCTGTAGTGTATTTATTGAACTTTTCAAAGAACTGATGCCAGTTATCATAAGTGTAATGATACAATTTACCTTCTAATGTAACTTGTGGATAAGGACTAATAAAAGTCTCATGGACTGCCCCCTCCACTGTAGCCCCTTCACGAGGCATTAATCTCAAAACCTTATCAGGTCTTACTACGCCATGAGTAGCTGGATTGTGATAGAATAAATTATATCTTCGTAGCCAATAGGCCTTTGGCTCTCCTTTAATAGATTCTTGGATTGATTTTGCTAATTGAGGAGATACACGCTCATCCGAGTCTATAAATAGAATCCATTCACAATGTGCTTGAGATATACCAAATCTCCGTTGTTGTGACCAATCTCCATTCAGAGGATGTGGTATAACTTTAGCCCCCAAGTTAGTAGCAAGAGGTACCGTTTGATCTGTACTTCCATCATCAATAATTAATATTTCATCAGCAAATTGAATACTTTTAATACAATCTACAATATGTTTTTCTTCATTTCTGGCTAAAATGATTACAGATAAAGATGGCATTATTTTACATTCCTATTTTAAAAATAATATCTTAGCTAAATAAGCTATATAATTTAAAATAAAAAATTAATAATCTAATGATTCAAAAGGTTTATATATAGCTTTATTTAATCTTCTAAATTGGCTAATAAGTTTACCTTTTAAAGGTAGCTGATTATATAGCTCTTTATATGCTTTATCTTTTTTAGATTTTCGATCTGATTTCCATATTTTTTCTACAGATGACGGAGCTAAATCCTCACTAAGTTGTAATATTAAATCTTTATCAAGACAATATAATTTACATGCATTTAACCAATAATAAAATTTAAATGCATCTATTTCAAATTTTACAGGGGTTTGTAATTTTTTAATATTTTCAGCTGCTGTTCTATTAATCATATATCCATGAGTACAAAATGCATTTCGTGTTGAATATAAATTTATATTTTCTCTCACACTTCCTATACGTTTATGATGATAGATACTCTTTTGTAAAACTACTAAACGAGGTTCATTTGTTTCTTCTAAAAATTCTTTTATTTTTAATAATGAATCATAATTAAAATACTTTGTAAAATAAATATCATCTTCACAAATCATAATACTTTTTTCATCAGATTTAAGAAATACATCATATACACCACAATGACTTAATGCGCAGCCAATTTCACTGGGTGATAAAAAAGTATCTTTTATAGATTTTGCATCTAATTCCTCTTTAGACATCTTATTAGCCATAATGGCATCAAAAAATCTAAATGCTATATTTTTTTTATTAAATTCATTTATAACATTTTGTCTACGTACTACATTATTTTTATCTGATATTACAACGATATTCATTTTTCTCCCCATTATACTTAAAGTTATAATTACATTTTATAATACAATCTAATTCCTAAATTATTTAAGTTCCTTATTGAATACTATCCCCATGCTTAATACGCCATGCCGCAAGTTCGCGCATGTTTTTAATCATATCTCCATAGGATTGAGGCATGCTCGCACTTTGTTCTAACACTTTGCCATTTTTATCGAGATATAATCTATGATTAAATACAAATTTCTCTTGTGTAAACAAACTTGGTACCATCGCTTCATAGGTTTGACCAGGTCGGCCTATTAATTCCGCCAAGGTTGGAATGATTTGAATGCTCATGCCGAACGCATTAGGCGCAAGCCAATCTTTATGAATGCCGCGACCATAAAAAATAATAGGAATAGTAGATGCCACATTAGGGCCTACTTCACGAGCAAAGTTAAAGCGTTCGCTATGGTCACCTGTAATGACGAAGAGTGCAGAAGGATCTGCTATTTCTTCGCGAGCGATAAAATCACCCATTACGTGGTCTGCGTACCAAATATGGCCCATTTCGTTCAATTGCTTATCGTTTTCTTCGATAGAATCTGGCAAATGACCTTTTACCTTATTCACATCGTAGCCTTCCTTACCCACATTGATGCTATACGGTGGATGATTAGAAGTAGTCATGATAACATTGAGAATTTTTTCCCCTCTATGTTGATCCATGTAGGCAGAAATAGCTTTAAATAAATATTTATCGCCTACACCCCAAGCGTTGCCGTCTTCGCTTGGCATTTCTGAAGCATCGTGGAATTCATCAAAACCTTGAGATAAAACAAAGTTTTTAACATTTTGCCAGGTGCTAAAGCCGCCATACCAGAATACAGTCTTGTAGCCTAGCTTTTTCATAACAGGACCAATGCCTAAACCATAAGGCTCTTTGAAACTTTCACCTTCGTAGTTAGGATATAACCCTGTGTCAGGCATACCCGTCAACAAACCATTGATGGCCGGCATCGTGCCTGTACCTTGGGCGAGGGCTAGCTGTGTGCTCATCGCTTGAGGACTAGCAGCGTATTTACGACCTTGTTCAACGAGGTACGCACCAGGCTCGTTATATTCAGCGAGGAACGGCCACAAGCCATAGGATTCTCCAAGAACGAGGTTTATGGACTGTGGTTGCTCCGCTAGTCGCTGTATTGTAATAGTTCTGGTGAAAGAACCGTCAAAATTTGTACCGTTAAACTTACCACCAACGGCAGTGATTTTTTCATTTAACTCTTGAGGCGTTAAGTTAATAACCTCAAGCTCAGCCGTCCGTTTAGCAATGCTTTTAACACGATAGAGAGCCTGTACATCATCGAGGATATTTTCATTCAACAGATTAGAACTAAGACGGGCCGCACTTTCCCAGTTGATGGAATTCGTATAGCTGAAAGCGCCGCCAAATCTAAAGAATAGACCTAGTACACCGATAACGACAGTCAACCCAATGCCCGCCATCCATTGAGTTTTCTTCGTCTTAGGATACCAAGTAGTACAAAGTCGTTGATTATCTGCACAGTCACTATTTCTTAGATTATCCGCATCATCACCATTCCTTAGATCATCAGCGTAGTCATTATATTTCTTCGTGTTCCACGCCAAAAATTTAACGAGGAAATAGCAAAGAGCTGCACTCAATACAATGGCCCCAATGATGTACATGAGGGCGTTATATTCGTTGATTGCTGTATTTACAATGGCGCCGATATCATCGTTTTTACCGTTGATAAGCATTGCGTTGTAGGAAGAGTTGAAAATCTTATAGAATGGAATGCGTCCCAGAAATAGGAAGGTCAACAATATAGTCGCAATGGAGTAGATAACCTGTTTAATGCGCAAGGACGGCCATTTGGGTACAAAGGTATACACCAATGTACCCCCTAAAAAGCCCAGTAAACACAAAGAACCGACGGTCTTGAGACTCAATCTAAAGCCTAGCCATAAGGACGTGAGGATATTCTCCATCGTCACAGAAGCTAGTTGTGATTGAAATACTGCAAGAAACACGATTCTAAATGCAGTCAACAAAGCAGAGAAAAAGATAAATACCTTAATCTCTGTTCGTATGCCTTCAAATAATCGCTGCCATCGGTTCATCATTAACCCCTAACTGTTGTATCCTATAACTCTAATTATTAACCTAACACTAAACTTAACTATCAGCCTAACTGATAACCTAACTAGTATGTTAGAAAAATAACTATATTGTTACATGCATAACAAAACTACCTAACTATACTGCCTAAATGATTAATAAAATATCATAAACTACATATATATGCTATATATATATGCTACATAATATACTACATATATATTCTACGTAATTTGTTACATCATATTCTACTAATTACATAACTATCAATTATTTCGGATATTTCTTACATTTAGGACCTTTACATCGTTTGCATTTACCGCATCCACGGTCGATAGTCTCAGCACCTGCTGATTTTTTCGCACTAGTACTCTCCTTGACCATCTTTTCAGAGGCCTTACTATTCCATACGGAAACTATCGATTCTGCTTTTTTGCGGATTCATCCTTTTTGGATTTTTTATCCTTTTTCTTATCTTTCTTCTTATCTTTTTTCTTGAAAGTATCAGCCAAGAAGACTGTTTTTAACTTATCATTTAAGACTTTAAGCTTCTTTTCAGCTTTATCTTTCTTTTTCTTTAACTTTTCTTCGTCTTTAGAACGTTTTTCTTCCTTAGACTTCTTGTGTTTTTTCTCTTTTTTATCTTCTTTAGACGTTTTATCTTTCTTAGATTTTTTTTCGCCTTTGGACTTTTTGTCTTCTTTGGATTTCTTATCCTCTTTAGATGTTTTACTTTCCTTGGATTTTTTATCGTCCTTAGATTTCTTATCTTCAGAGCTGTTGATACGCGCCCATTCATCATCAACGCGTTTCAATTTCTTTTTAAGAAGCTTCTCCATCTTCTTATTTGTTTTATCGGACTCTAAACCAGCTTTACCAAATAACAAAGCATTCACCGCCGTGTATGGATCAATAGAGGACATATCCTCATCATCTACTTTAGCCGCCTCTGATTTCTTATCTTTTGAAAGTTCATCAAAACCATCTACATCTAACGCTTCATCTTCATCTAAATGATGAATTGCTAAGCTTTCAACGCCTTCTAATGGTTTAACATCAAGGTGCTCAATCGCAGTATCTTCAAAATCTGCCATTTCCTTACCGGAGCTTTCACCAAAACCAGTAAAGAGGCCGCCTATAGATTTTAATTCATTCAATTTAATATGATTCATGCCCACCGTAGAATCATGATGCACAGGAACGTCAGATAATTGTACCTGTTCCATAGCATATGCATCATAATTATGACTTGCACCCTTGCCAAGTCCAGATGTATTAGAAATGACGATATCTTCCTTATCGCCACCTAGCACATCGCCAAATAGATCTTCTTCTAAAGATTCGTAAGAATGCAATAAGGCCATACGTTTTTGAACATCTTCAATTTGATTCCACAAATCAACGAGAGAAGATGTATAGTACACCCGTTCCTTTACCTCTAAATAAGCTTGATAAACGATAGCCAATTCGGACTCATTAAGGCCTTCCTCTGTACCAATTTCTTCAATCATTTGTTGAATCTGTTGATCTCGGTCATATCGTTTAATTAAAGCTTTACGAATGCGTTCAATCAACATTGTATCTATGAGTTCCATATGCACCTCCTGTATTCAATACACTCAGTCCTATCCGCTACATTAGCGTATACGAATCAATGTATAGAACCATAAAAATAAATTGATTTTATAATCTCTAATATATTATTATAGCAGAATTTATCTGCTTTTTCCTTAATAATATGTGTAAAAGTTCCTTAAAAATAGAATAAAACCTCAATTTGAATACGTTCCAAATAGTATGCATTTCATACTACTAAAGCACTATTCAAACCGAGGTTATTTAATTAACTGTTACATCAAAATATATCAAATTGTTACATAAATGTCTTTAAAGGTCTTAAATTATTTCATTATAAAAGTATTAAATTACTGCACTAAAACAAGTTAACTGAATAGACGAGAATTCGTTCTTTTGCATCGCTTGCTTCAAAGAGATCACTACAATCAATAGGTTCCTCTTGTTCCAAGCGCACATGGTTATTTAAAAAGTTCTCCACCTCGTCATTAACATAGTAGAAAAATAACTTAATCTCCCGAGGGTTATGATATAGCGAATCAAAGATATTTCCTAGTACCCGCTTAATCGTATGGAGTGCAAAGGGATTAAAGAAAAAACATCGATCAGCCTGCTCAGGTAACTCGTAGAGAGCCGCATCACCGTGTACAAATGACACGCGATGGCGCGCTGCTGGACTTTCGCCATTAATCAAAGCCTTTTCATATAGCCGTTCATCATATTCAATGCCTATAGAATGACAGCCCGTTTGGTAAGCCATGAAAATACTAACTCTACCCTTGCCACTGCCATAGTCAATGAGGGTATGTTTCTTGCAAATATGACCACTATTTGCCAAACGCTCCAACACGCAATAATCCGTCGGCTCATACGGATGATGCTCCGTATCGGAACGACTATCATCGCGACCAGAGGTTTTAATTTGTAATACACTTTCCCACTCTTGCTCTGTTGCCATCTATATAATCCTATTATGAGGCCCAAATTATATGACCTAATACTGATACTAATCTTAATTTCTATACATACTATACCCTTATTAGGGTACTATTTACAAATTAAAATCAATCATGATAGATAACGAAGGAAATAAATGTTTTTGTAGTATTTAATGCATGCAAAAGGAAAAAAGGAGGGCGGCAACCCTCCTTTTTCTGTGCTGGAAACACTTATTAATGCCAATATGGTATACTAGGAGTAATATTTCTATTATTCTCATGTGCAGAATTATATGTCATTAAAAAGGAGTATCTACTTACATGGACAGTGATCTGACCTTAGATTTTATCATTATCATCGTATTAATCATTGCAAATGGTTTATTCTCCATGACGGAGTTAGCCATCGTAAATGCAAAAAAACGTAAACTTGAAGAGTTGGCAGAATCAGGCAATGAACGCGCGAAAACAGCCTTTGAATTGTCAGAGAACCCAAATGAAATGTTCTCTACCATTCAAATCGGCATCACCCTTGTAGGCATTTTAACTGGTTTATATTCTGGTGCTACCTTCTCTGGACCTTTAGAAGATATATTAGTAGCAAATATTCCAAGCATCGAACCATACGCAGCCTCTATAAGCTCCTTCATTATCGTTGCCATCATCACCTATTTATCCCTCGTTATCGGCGAACTCGTGCCTAAACGCTTGGCCTTAAATAGCCCTGAAAGCATTGCCGTTGTAGTAGCAAAACCAATTTACTGGCTATCTGTGGCGTTAAAACCAATCGTTAGCTTCCTCGGCATTTCCACAGAATTCCTCTTAAAAATGCTAGGCGTTACCGTAAAAGAAGAAGCCCCTGTTACAGAGTCTGAAATTAATAAAATGCTTACCGAAGGCGTTGCCATGGGTGCTTACGAAGAGGAAGAACCTATCCTCGTAGAAAATATCTTCCATCTCGCAGATATGAACGCAGGTGACATCATGACGCCTCGTACACAGCTCAAATGGATTGATCTTAATGGCACGGAAGACGAGATCATGGAGGTTCTCAAGAATGCCAACCATTACCGCATTCCTGTAGGTACCGATTCCTTGGATGAATTAAAGGGTCTCGTTACCGTATCCGATGTATTAGTTCAAATTATGCAACGTCCTAGTGAAAGTTCCATTCACGATATCATCAAAGCTTGTTTGAAAGAACCTGTTCTCGTTCCTGAATCCATTTCACTCATGAAATTATTGAACGTTCTACGTACAGAAGGCGTTCACGAAGCAATTATCCTCGACGAATATGGTGGTTTCACTGGCCTTGTCACCTTGCATGACATCATGGAGGAAATCGTAGGCCTTATGCCTTCCGGTGAGGAAGAAATCAAGGAAGAAGAAAACAAGATCATCGAACGCGATGGAGCATGGCTCGTAGATGGCCTTCTCAACGTAGATGAATTTAAAGAATTCTTTCACATCGATCAAGAATTGCCAGGCGAAGAAGACGATTTGTACAAAACTATGGGCGGTCTTTTAAACGTCCTCTTCGGCCGTATTCCAAAGGAACTCGACAAGGCAAAATGGAACGGCTATACCTTTGAAGTCATCGATATGGATCATACTCGTATCGATAAAATCCTTGTAACCTATGAAGAACCTATTGTAGAACAAGAAGAAGAAAAATAAAGTTCAAAAATAAATAGACAAAACCTAAAAAAGTGAGTTCTCTTACTATGAACTGCACCCCCAAAATTGGACATATTTTGGAATACAGCTCAATCAATAGAGGACTCACTTTTTTTGCTACAATTTTGTATTCATAAAATAAGTAATACATATACTGGCAAAATATAGATTACTTTTAAAAATTATCGTTAAAATATATCATCAATTATATAAATTAATTATATAATTCTTTTATTTTCTGCATAAAGGCTAGAACTTTCAATATAAATATAGTATTATTAAATTGTATAAAATATATAATTAGTTTTTTCTATAAAATATATAATTAGAAATTAGAGTTTTTTAATATACATATAGAGTCCTATGATTACTACCTATGTGTAGTTCTGTGTCATAGGGCTTATATGCGGTAGTCAAAGGAGAGATTCTATGAATCAACGAATCATAGCAACCATAGGAGCCCTATTAATAGGGACCGCCATCATAAGTGGTTGTGGATCAGAAAAGCCCCCTGAAGATACAAGTCTCAAGGTGCGTACCATCACTATAGGTGAAGAGTCTGGAACTACTGATGCTGGCTATGCAGGCACCATTCATAATAAAACAGAAACAAACTTAGCCTTTCAAATTGGAGGGCGTGTCATCAACAAATTTGTAAATGTTGGTGATGTAGTGCAAGCAGGCCAAGTGATTGCTCAAGTCAATGGTTCAGACACATCAGCTCAAGTGCAAAATGCTGAAGGTGCTGTAAAAGCTGCTCAATCGGCCTACGAATTGGCAGAAACCAATGCTAAACGATACCGCGAGCTTTATGCACAACAAGCGATTAGTAAATTACAATTAGACCAAGCTGAAAACCAATTGAATGCCACATCTGCTCAATTACAACAAGCACAAGCAAGCCTTAATTTGAGCAGCAATCAAAATAGCTATACTAATTTGACGGCTCCTGATACAGGTATTATTACAGCTTTCAATATTGAAGCAGGACAAGTCGTAGCAGCGGGTCAAAGCGTTGGTACCTTAGCGGCTGGTCACGATCCAGAAGCAGTCATTGCCCTTCCTGAACAAGAGTTGAGTAAAATTCATGTAGGAAGCCCTGCTACTATTACCTTCTGGGCCTTACCAGATGTAACAGTACAAGGCATAGTACGTGAAATTTCACCAGTTCCTGACCCTGTAGCCAGAACGTATACCGTAAAAATTACCTTACAAAATGCGCCTAAAGAGGTACAACTAGGCATGACGGTCAATGCTAATCTATCTACCACAGATAGTACCAATATTTCTATTCCGTTAACGGCTCTTGTGAAAGACTCTAACGGTAATAATGCGGTCTATATCATCCGCGATAAGAAGGCTCATCTCGTGCCTATCAAGACTGGTGAGTTTGGTAAGAACTCCGTCATCGTCACATCTGGTTTAGCTAAAGGTGACATTGTCATCACCGCAGGTACCCAACAATTACAAGAAGGGACGGCGGTTAGTCAATGAAACAATTTAACTTAGCCGAATGGGCTCTTAAACACAAGTCCATTATCTACTACTTCATGGCTGTACTCCTCACCTTCGGTATCTTCTCGTTCACCCATATGGGACGCATGGAAGATCCTGATTTTACGATGCGCACCATGGTGGTCGGTGTTGCTTGGCCGGGGGCTTCTCCACAAGAAATGTCGGATCAGGTAACGGACAAACTCGAAGAAAAACTACGCGACCTTCCTGGTGTAGATTATACAAAATCTTTTACAGATGGCAGCAAATCCGTTATTTATATCAATTTAAGAGAGGATTTGCCATCCGATAAGATTCGTCCCGCTTGGGAAGAAGCGCGGAATATGATTAACGACGAATGGAAATCATTGCCTGCAGGCGTTCAAGGACCGACCATTAACGACAGGTTCGACGATGTATATGGCATTATCTATGCCATCAGTGGTGATGAGTATTCGTACGAAGAAAAACGACAACAAGCAGAAGACCTAAAACGTCAACTTTTATCTGTGCCTAATGTTAAGAAAATCAGCCTCATTGGGGTGCAACAACAAACCCTCAATGTAACCATAAACAAGGATAAACTAGCATCCTATAAAGTCAGTACACAACAGCTGTTAACAGCGCTTAAACAGCAAAGTATGATGGTTCCGGCTGGTGTGATTACAACAGATACAAACAATGTATATCTCCGCGTCAATGGCCTATTCGATAGTCCTCAAGCGGTGCGGGATATGCCAATCCGCATCAACAATCAAACGTTGCGCCTCGGTGACATGGCTGATGTAACCATGACCTACCAAGACCCTAGCGATCCACAGTTCTATTACAAAGGCAAGCCAGCCATTGGCATCGCCATCTCCATGGATGCAGGGGCTAATAATATCGAATTTGGCGAAGCCATCGACAAAAAACTCGAGGAATTACAGAAAACGATTCCTGCCGGTCTCGAACTCAATCAAGTATCGAATCAACCGCATATCGTTAAAGAATCCATCGGCGATTTCTCTCAATCCTTATTTGAAGCCATCGCCATCGTATTGCTCGTAAGCTTTGCATCTCTCGGCTTACGAACCGGTATCGTTGTAGCCCTCACCATTCCGGTCGTTGTGTCTACGACGTTCATCTTGATGTATGAAAGCGGCATCTATCTACATAAGGTTAGCTTAGGTGCCTTAATCCTAGCTTTAGGCCTCCTAGTAGACGATGCCATCATCGTTGTAGAAATGATGAGCGTTAAGCTTGAAGAAGGGTGGGGTCACTTTAAATCAGCTACCTTTGCTTACCAATCTACAGCATTTCCAATGCTATCGGGTACGCTCATTACCTGTGCAGGTTTCTTGCCATTAGCATTGGCACAAGGTATGGTAGCAGAGTTTACAAAATCCCTATCTATCGTTGTATTTATGGCACTTATTCTATCTTGGTTTGCCTCTGTTCTCGTCAGCCCTGTATTGGGTTATAAAATCATCGAAAACAAGGCTCCCAAGCCAGAATCGGAATGGA
Source organism: Veillonella sp. AF13-2 (assembly GCF_003603295.1). NCBI lineage: Bacteria > Bacillati > Bacillota > Negativicutes > Veillonellales > Veillonellaceae > Veillonella > Veillonella sp. AF13-2. The sequence continues at coordinate 395,872 of NZ_QTMT01000002.1, read as the reverse complement.
CTAAACGAGACCGTATCATGCATAAGCTCAATGTAACCTTCTATGATAAGTTTGAAAAACTATTACATTGGGCTCTAGGACATCACAAGGTAGTCTTGCTAGCCACATTAGGAGCTTTCGTTTTATCCTTGCTTTCACTACCATTGATCAAACAGGAATTTTTCCCATCATCAACGCGTAATGAAATCATTATATCCATGCAATTTCCTCAAAGCTCGTCCATCGAGTATACTGCTAACCAAGCAAAACTCATCGATGAACATTTGAAAGATGACGAACGCATTGCAACCTTCACCTCCTACATTGGGCAAGGTTCTCCACGTTTCGTCCTCACCTTGGAACCGGAATTGCAACGGAACAACTTCTTGCAATATGTGATTGTCACAAAATCCTTAGAGGATCGCGATAAACTTTATGCTGAATTGACTCCTTATTTAAACGAGCAATTCCCATCGGCCCTTGTAAATACGCAATTCTTACAAATCGGTCCACCATCCAAATTTCCAGTCATGCTTCGCGTTGCTGGCCCTGATCAAAAGGTGGTAAAAGAAATTGCAAATCAAGTAAAAGCTAAAATGCAAGACGATAAAGACTTACAAAATATCGCCTTTGACTGGCCAGATACAGAACCTGTAGCCAATATTCACATCGATCAAAACAAGGCACGTTTACTCGGCATCGATAGCTATGCTGTATCCTTGCACTTGCAAAGTCTATTGTCTGGTACTAAATCTGGTGAATACTACGAAGGGAACCAAACCATTCCTGTTACCTTCCGTTTAGGTGACAACGAGCAACATAACTTAAGTGCTCTTTCATCCTTGCCAATTCAAACAGGCAATGGTTCCTACGTACCTCTTAGCCAAATTGCAACTATTACCATGGCTCAAGAGGATGGTATTATATGGCATCGCAACATGATGCCAACTATTAGTGTTCATGCCAATGTAAAAGCCGGTGTCTTAGGCAATGCGAAAACAAAAGAGGTCTATAAATCATTACAAGACATTCGAGATTCCTTGCCTACAGGCTATTCTATTGACCTAGACGGCGCCGCTGAAAAAAGCGAAACAGCCGTTCAAAAGCTATTAACACCAATCCCAATTATGCTCTTCGTAATCATGACAATCCTCATGTTCCAATTAAAGCGTATCGCCCTCATGTTAATGGCTCTACTCACTGCTCCATTGGGGCTAATCGGTGTTGTATTAGCACTTAATATTACGAGAACACCGTTAGGCTTTATGGCTATTCTAGGAATCATCGCCCTCTCGGGTATGATCATCCGTAACTCCATTATCTTGTTAGACCAAATCGAAATCCACAAGGCAGAAGGCCAAGAACCTCGTGAAGCAATTATCAACTCCGCTACACTTCGTTTCCGCCCTATCATGCTCACCGCTATCGCAGCGATTTTAGGCATGATTCCTCTCATGGGATCTGTATTCTGGAGTCCATTGGCTATCGCCTTTAGCGGAGGCCTACTAGTGGCAACTATTCTAACACTCATCGTATTACCAGTCATGTATGCAAGCTGGTATAAGGTAAAATAAAAAAGCAGTAATTATTTCTGCTTTTTTATTATCTATAAGATATATAGATAAACCACAATACAAAAAACCCCCTATAAAAGTTTCTAATACTTTTTATAGGGGGTTTTTTAATAAATATCATATAAAAAAACAGCAGGGCTTTCCCCTGCTGTTTTTTTAGTCACAATAATACATTACGACTTACTTATTTCCCTTAGGATTATATTAATAATTATATCTGACTTAGTCTATTATTTATTAAACTACAACGGCTGTACCATTGCATGTAATCATAAGCATGCCATTTTGTGCACCTACTGTGCTGTATTGGAAGGATACGCCAATAATAGCATTAGCACCCAATTTAGAAGCTCGTTGAGACATTTCGTCGAGAGCTGCTTTGCGCGCATTCATCAAAGAATCTTCATAGCTACCGCTACGACCACCAACAATGTCACGAATACCGGACATGAAATCTTTTACAAAGTTACGGCCTTCTACGACTTCACCAAATACAATACCTTTGTACTCTTGTACAGGTTTGTTTTCAATATGCATAGTTGTAGTAATAATCATAATTGTATCCTTTCTAATTGACTACAATATATTTTGATTTATTATAACAAGACTTTTAGAGAAAAACAAATATAAATATAGCTTTCACATAAAACAATTACATATTGTATCTCCAAAAATTACATACTATATATCAAAAATTTACATATTATACATCAAAAAAAGACCTGTTCACTACTTTCATAATGAACAGGTCTAATTTTATATTTTTATCTATCAAAATCGCGGTCTAAGTTAACTTCTTTCAACGGCACAACTTTAGTTTTGTTGATGTATTTGTAACCAAGGTACACTGCGAAGAAGATTGGTAAGCCAATGTAGGCAACGGATACGCCGTACCAGTCGATAGTATCGCCTGTGAAAGCGGAGTAGTTTTGACCACAAATGATGATGACGCAAAGAATGAACGCCAAGATTGGGCCAACTGGGAATAACCACGCTTTGTATGGCAATTCACTAAGATCTCTGCCTTGTGCAATGAAAGCACGACGGAAACGATAGTGAGATACTGCGATACCAACCCAAGCGATGAAACCGCATAGACCAGAAATATTAACAATCCATGTATAGGCTGTACCTTCGCCGATAAAGCTTGTTAGGAACGCAAATAAACCGATTGCTGTCGTTAAGATTAACGCAGGCACTGGAACGCCGCGTTTATTTAACTTAGCAAAAATTTGAGGTGCTTGACCTTCCTTAGCGAGTGCGTACAGCATACGCGTAGAAGAGTACAAACCAGAGTTACCAGCACTCAATACAGCTGTTAAGATGATAGCATTGATAAAGCTAGCAGCAAAGGCAAAACCAAAACGATCAAATACGAGTGTAAATGGAGAAATAGATACGTTCTCTACACTAGAGTTCAACAAATTTGGATCTGTGTACGGAATCAAGAAACCGATAACCGTGAAAGCACCGATATAGAATAATAGAATACGCCAGAAGATTGTATTAATCGCTTTTGGCACGTTCTTTTCAGGGTCTTCCGCTTCACCAGCGGCTACACCGATCAGTTCAGTACCTTGGAAGGAGAATCCTGCCACCATAAAGATAGCTAGAATAGATTCCCAGCCACCTACAAATGGAGCTTCTCCTACAGTCCAGTTTGCAAATCCTGGAGATGTACCACCGATACCAAAGATGAGCATAAAGCCACAGAATAGAAATACGAATACTGTAATAACTTTGATGCTAGAGAACACATATTCACTTTCACCAAAGGAACGAGTAGATAAATAGTTCAAGCCAAATAAAATGAGCAAGAACAGAGCAGACCATACGATGGCAGGCACATCAGGGAACCAATATTTCATGATAAGCGCCCCTGCTAATACTTCAGCAGCCAAGGTAATAGCCCAATTAAACCAGTAATTCCAACCTAAGGCAAAACCAAAAGCAGGGTCTACATAGCGTTTTGCATAAGTCCCGAAGGAACCTGGAATTGGCAAGTATGTAGCCATTTCCCCAAGAGATGTCATGAGGAAATAAACCATGATACCAATGAGGCCGTAAGCTACTAGCGCACCACCAGGGCCTGCTGTACTTACCACTTCACCACCAGCAACGAATAAACCTGTACCGATGGCGCCACCTAAAGCAATCATATTCATATGACGAGCTTTTAGGGACCGTTTTAGGTGTTGATCTTTGTTAGACGTAAACTCTACGTTACTATTATGATTTTCAGACATGGGTCACCTCTTACAAATCTAGATTACGCACGTATTTCGCGTTATCTTCAATAAATTTACGACGAGGCTCTACCTTATCACCCATGAGAACCGTAAAGATTTTGTCAGCTTCGATAGAATCTTCTAAACTAACTTGTAGAATCGTACGATTATCAGGATTCATTGTAGTTTCCCATAATTGTTCAGGGTTCATTTCACCTAAACCTTTGTAACGTTGGATTGTAGTACCATCACGGCCTACTTCATCAAGTTTAGCAGTCAACTCAGCATCAGAGTATACATACCAGTGAGATTTACCCTTCTTGATTTGATACAAAGGTGGTTGAGCAATATAGATATGACCTTCCTCTACCAATGGTTTCATATAGCGGTAGAAGAATGTTAATAACAATGTACGGATGTGAGCGCCGTCAACGTCCGCATCTGTCATGATGATAATCTTGTTATAACGGGATTTTGTAATATCGAATTCATCGCCAATACCTGTACCAAAAGCGGTAATCATGGAGCGAATTTCGTTATTAGCCAAAATCTTATCTAGACGTGCTTTTTCTACGTTGAGGATTTTACCACGCAATGGCAAAATCGCTTGGTAACGACGATCGCGACCTTGTTTTGCAGAACCACCTGCAGAATCACCTTCCACAAGATAAATTTCAGTCATAGATGTATCTTTTTCGGAGCAGTCCGCCAATTTACCAGGAAGGCTAGATACTTCCAACGCATTTTTACGGCGTGTTAAGTCGCGGGCTTTACGAGCAGCCTCACGAGCACGGCTTGCCATCGTTGCTTTTTCGATGATCTTCTTCGCATCTTGAGGATGTTCTTCGAAGAATGTTTTAAGACCTTCTGTAACGATAACGTCTGTAATACCTTTAACTTCACTATTGCCAAGTTTAGTTTTTGTTTGGCCCTCAAATTGAGGTTCCAATACTTTTACAGATACGACAGCTGTCAAACCTTCACGTACGTCCTCACCGGAAAGATTGGACTCATTTTCCTTGATCAAACCAGATTTACGGCCATAATCGTTGAGGGTACGAGTCAAAGCAGCACGGAAACCAGATAGATGTGTACCACCGTCAATCGTATTGATGTTATTTACGAAGGACAACAAGTTTTCACTATAGCTATCGTTATATTGCAATGCCACATCTACCACAACATCGTCTTTTGTATTTTCAATGTTGATAACAGTTGGATTAATTGCTTCTTTATTTTCGTTCAAGAAGGTAATGAAAGAAATCAAACCACCTTCATAGTGGAAACTTTCAACACGAGGTTCCTCTAGGCGCAAATCGCTCAATGTAATGCGAAGGCCTTTGTTAAGAAATGCCAATTCTTGTAAACGCATTTTCAATGTATCAAAGCTGAATACGGTAGTTTCAAAGATTTCTGCATCTGGCTTGAAAATAACTGTAGTACCAGTTCCTGAAGCCTTGCCGATTTCGTGCAACTCGGAAATTTTATGACCACGAGCAAAGGAAATCTCTTGAACAATGCCATTTTGAGATACTTGAACCTTAGTCCATTCACTCAACGCATTAACTACGGAAATACCTACGCCATGAAGACCACCAGATACCTTGTAGCCGCCACCGCCGAATTTACCACCTGCATGCAATTTCGTTAATACTAGCTCTACCGCAGACATACCAGATTCATGCATTCCTGTTGGAATACCACGACCATCATCGACAACGGTAACACTGTTATCTGGATTGATGGATACTTCGATATGTGTAGCGTAACCAGCAAGCGCTTCGTCTACAGAGTTATCTACAACTTCGTATACGAGGTGATGCAAACCACGAGCAGACGTACTACCAATATACATCCCTGGGCGTTTACGCACCGCGTCTAGACCCTCAAGAACCTGAATATTCTGAGCGCCATAATTTTGTTCAGGCATGAAACAAACTCCTCCTAACAATCTATCATACTGTACTTGATTGAAATAAAGTGACAAAACATGTACAGGATTAAACTTTATCTCTTTATTATACTATAAAACTCATCAATCCGTCTCATTAAAGTCTTAATACTGATACCAGATCCATACACACAAGCATCAGTGACCACATATGTCTTGATTTGCTCCTCTGGTACCATGGCGATATATTCTAGCGTTTCATAGTGATGAATAGGACTTTTATGGGACTTTCCGCCCTTGGCATGCACCATCGTAATGATGGATTCTATAGGCACGGAAATGGTATCTCCAATATGAACGTACATAAGAATGCCCCCTCTACTTTTCTAATGTCCCATTAAGAGCATCAATTTTGCGCTGTTCCTCTTCAGCGAGGAACTTTGATCGATATTTATTACACAAATTGATAACATGCTGATCCGTTAGCTCATCAGGCTTCTTATGGGTGATGAGCATGGCCACCATAAACATATGACGGCGATTGATGGATCCTTTATAAATCTTATCCAGGTAAAAGTATATGGATTCCCGCATCGCTTCTGCAAAGTCTGGGAAAGTACACTGTATAAATTGCTGACAGTCGCTGTATTTAAAGTATGGATACTTTCTAATAACAGACTTAATGTCCTTAATATGTTTTCGATGCAATTCATATTCACAAGTCGGACAGATTTCTTTTTTAGATTCCATGTGCATGCCACATCGCTTACAACGATGATACCCATGCTGCTCTAAATATATTTCACGCTTTCGAGCCGTAATTTGTACTTTTCTGAAAGCAGCTCGTAATTCTTCGTTATCCGTTTGTTCTAAGGATTTATCGATGGCGTCTACATCTTCTTTTGAAAGCACGATATTAGCAAAATTAATACGTTTTGTAATAATCTGTTCATCAGGAATCGTTAGAGACGTATTAATTTCTACTTTCACATAGCTCTGACGTTTCATGATGAATCGAATATCGGTGATTACCTCTTGGCGGTAATACTTGTTGATAGCCTCGATGATACGTCGTTTTTGCATCTGTAATTCCTGCATCCACATGGAATTATCTGCACTGATAACCATGTCTGGAGGCTTGATAGACACAATTTTCGTATGATCAGCGATAACATCGCCTACTACATCACGCCACTTGTGAACGAGGGTATTTAATTTATATTGTTCCAGTAAATTCAGTTCTGCTAAGGCCTTTGGTAAACAAAGATCAAGGCTATCCATACTGAACCTTTCCTCCTTCACAAGAAATAAATTGAACGGATTTCAAATCTTTAAAATCGTGAATATCTGTAGTGGTAATAAATGTTTGAATTCGTTTATGAATAAACTGCAATAAATTCACTCGTCTCGACTCATCAAGTTCGCTCAATACATCATCCAAGAGAAGAACTGGATATTCTCCTACCTCTGACTTGATAAACTCAAGTTCACTCAACTTTAAGGACAATACAGCGGTTCGTTGCTGACCTTGCGATCCAAATTTCTTTAAATCCATAGCATCGGAAAAGAATTTTAAATCATCGCGATGAGGACCTATACTAGTGCTCAAACGATGACGATCTTGCGGCAACGCTGCTTTGATGCGTTCGTAAAAGCCTTCCTTTGTATATTCTAATGAACCATTGTCCATATACGGCTGTTCATAACCGATGGTTAAATTCTCGAGTCCACCTGTCAATTTACGATTCATCAAATCGATGAGCAAATTGATTTTTTTCAAGCTTTCTAATCGTTTCTTTACGATAAAGCTCGCCATATCTGCTAGCTGCAAATCCCATTCTTCAAGAGGAATATTATTCTTTCCCCTATATTCTTTTAGGACTGCATTTCGTTGCTGTAACAACCGATTATACTGCATCAATTGATAATAGTAAGTAGCGCTGGTCTGAGATATTTCCATATCTAGGAAACGCCTACGACCAGACGGAGTTCCCTTAATGAGCTGTAAGTCTTCAGGACAAAAAATAACTGTATTTAATGTACCAATCAGTTCTTTTTGAGATATTTTTGTGTCGTTTAAACGAATATCCTTAGCCCCTTGGCGGAATAATTTAATATTTACCTTTTGAGGCGTATCTTTTTTCTCGAATTTTACAACTATGCCTGCTTCTTCAGCATTAAACATGAGCATATCCGATGTATCGTTAGTACGATGGCTTTTACCAATCGTACCAACATATATAGATTCGAGGATATTCGTCTTACCAGCCCCATTGGTGCCGTGCAGAACGATAATCTCAGGGTTAAACTGTATCTGTACATCCTTATAATTACGAAACTGGAATAATTGCAGTGAGTCAATTCTCACCGATTATGCCTCCTCTTGTGTAATTATGAGGTCTACATCGAGACCTTCACAAGAAATTACATCACCAACGCGGCATTTCTTGCGTTTTTCCGTTACGACCTGACCATTCAAGGTAAGGATGCCTTCATCGATGAAAGATTTAATTTGACCACCTGTTTCAATGATGCCTTCTAACTTCAACAACTGATCAATTTGAATGTACTCCGTATGAATGGGTACCTGCTGTTGCTCTTTCATAATGTTCTCCTATGTGATAAAGGTTATGCATTCGTACGAACTGGTGTTACTACGTATGTATAGTTCGGATTATTGTCTTGTCGAATGACAACAGGACCATTTTGTTTTAAGAACAAGTGAATATTATCGCCTGTGCTGTGACGCAAGATGTCAGAGATGTAGCGACCATTGAAAGATATTGTAAAAGGTGTGCCTTTAAATTCAACAGCTACGTCTTCTTTTGCCATACCGATTTCAGTATTTTGAGTAGACAATGTGACATTGCTTTCAGACCAATCATAACGAATTACGTTATAACTGATGTCTTTAGCCAACAAGGATACGCGATCAACAGCACCAGCGAATTCACGGCGATCGATTACAGCGCTAGAATCGAATTGAGAAGGAATTACCTTTTCATATTCAGGATATGTGCCTTCGATTAAGCGAGAAATAATATAAATAGATTCAAAATTAAATACGATTTGTGTACGATTCCAAATGATATTGATCATAGCTGGATTATCTGTTGGTAATAAACGAGATACTTCAGCCAACGTTTTTGTAGGGATGATAGCGCGCATTGGAGTCGTTGCTGGTTCATCGATGGTAATTTTTTTAACAGCCATACGGTGTGTATCGGTAGCAACCATAGTCACTTCGTTTTCTTTGATTTCAAGAAGAGCACCGGTAAATACAGGACGATCTTCATCAGTAGCAGCTGCATAATTTGTTAAATCGATGAGTTCTTTCATAGCAAAGCTGTCGATGTTTACATGATCTTGGTCGTGAATTTGTTCCACCAAGGAAAAATCATCTGGATGTAATGTAACAAGGTTAAATTCGGAAGATCCAGATGTGATAGTCAAAGAATTTCCGTCTTCTGGTTTGTAAAGTTCAATAGTATCGCCAGGCAATTTGCGAATTAATTCTTGGAAATAGCGGGAACCTACCACTAAAGTACCAGGTTCTTTAATGTCTCCATCGATGGTTAAGCGAATGCCGAGTTCAAAGTCGTTACCTTGCAATTCTACTTGACCATTTTTTGTAGTCATGTAGATAGCACCTGGTAAGTTGGAACTTGTTTTATTTTGAGATACCTTTTGCAATACGTTAATTGCTTTTTGGAGATTTGCTTTAGGGAATGTAATATGCATATGTTACTCCTTTATGATTTTTATATATTGTAAAAGCACTAATAATTACTTGCTTTGTTTGTAATATTCAATGTTTACTATCGTAGATGCTCTATAGATATTCTACGGTAGATCTATTTCTACTGGTTTTTTGATTGTTTGTTAGTTTTAGTAGTAGTAATAGTAGGGGCCTGTTTATATGTGTAAAAGTGATTTGGCGCCACTAACTGTGTGAATTATGGGTTGTGTATAACTATGTTGATAGTTTGTACCTACTTATCCACATATTAACATCAAAGTATGAGTTTTAGGATATCCACAAAGTTATTCACCGTATATCCACAGAGTTATCCACAGGTTGTTAATTTCTGTTTAATTTCTGCAACCATTCGTTTAGTTTCTTCGTTTTTTTCAATTTCCTTCGTTATTTTATCGTACGCATGGAGAATTGTCGTATGGTCACGAGAAAAAGCTGCTGCGATTTGAGGATAGCTTTCATTGATCATATCGCGGCATAGATACATGGCGATTTGCCGTGGAAATGCGAATTGGGCTTTTCGTTTCTTGCCGAGTAGGTCTTGCTTTTTAATATTGAAATAAGAACTCACAAAATTCTGGATGCTTTCAATATTAACCATATTCACCTCTTCGGTATGAACGAGGCCAGCCAAGGCGTGTTTTGTGTATTCTAGGTCGATAGATTCGAGACGTTGATCGATGGATGCTGTACCGATGAGCTTGGTGAAAGCACCTTGCAATACGCGGACGTTTTCGCTAAATTGCAATGCTACGTAGTTAATTGAATCATTATCGATACGAATAATGCGATTCTTTTTATATTCTCGTTCGAGCAGTGATCTGAAGATGGCGATGCGCGTTTCTAAATCTGGATTTTCCATTGTGGCAATGTAGCCAGCTTGGAAACGAGAGCGAAGACGATCTTCGAACTGTTCCATATCGTTTGGCATCGTATCAGAGGTAAGTACGATTTGCTTGTTGTTATTTAATAATTCATTGAACGTATTAAACAGCTCAGTTTTCGTACTTTCACGGCTTTCAAGGAACTGAATATCGTCAATCATGAGAACATCGATATTGCGGAATGTATTGCGGAATAATTTACCTTGGTTGCGCTGCAATGTTTCGACGAAAATATTCATAAAGTTTTCGCTCGTAATGGACATGACCTTCATATGTGGATGATTTTCCTTGATAGCATTGCCAATGGCATGCATCAAGTGTGTTTTTCCGAGGCCAGATGGACCGTAGATAAAGAGAGGATTGTAGTCGCCGCCTGGAAATTCAGCTACATTTTGAGCAGCTCCAAAAGGAATGCGGTTGGCGTTGCCCGTTACGTAGTTATCAAAACGGTACGCCGGATTGAGATTAGATAACGATAAATCCACAGGTACATTATCAGACTGCAATGTTGGCGTTGTTTCTGTGGATTTCTTTGGTGTAGCTACCATTGGTTCGTCTGGAATTTCCACAGGCGCTGGTGCACGGTCTATATAGACAGGATCTTGATAGACTGGTGTGTAAAACTCCTCTTGATGAGCCTTTTCCTCTACTATAGGAGGTAAAGGCATTAGCGGTGCTACAACTGGCGTATCGATGAGACTTTCATCAACAAAGGTAGTATCTACACTCTCTTGATTGAAATCGAATAATACCATATCCCGATGGGAACCGATGACCGTAGTAATAGCATCCTGCAAAGCCTTGCTAATCTGCGGCTGCTGGTCGATTAAGTTTTTTACAAATGTTTGCATGACCCCAATATGGATCGAATGACTTTCGAGAGACATGGGAATCAACGATGACGTGACGCGCAAATACAATGCGTCAGGTAAATGCTGCATATTCTTTTTCGCCTCTTGCAATATATGTTCCCATATATTATTTAAATCAAATGACTGCATGACGTGCCTCTTGTGAATAACTATTGCGATAAATGTGTATAACTTTAGGAATAATGTGCATAACCATTGTAAAAGATGTGGAAAAAACTATTATTCCTGTGAATAACTTGTGTATAACCTGTGAATAAGTAAAAATAAAAGTCTATTTTATATAGATAATTACTGATTTTTCAGTTTTTATAAACTAAAAGAGAAAAAATGTGGATAACCTCGAAAGTTATCCATCAAAAACCTATAAAAATATATAATTTTTCCTAATTTCAAGTATGATTGTACCAAAAAATCACTAATTTGTCATTTATTCTGTGGATAACTTTTGGTTATCTGAAGGAAATGTGTTAATAAATCAATAATTATATCATTATTTGTTCATCAATTACTTTTGGGGAAGGAATGAAAACTACTTTTATCGCTCCATTCTAACGCAAGTCGCTCAAAAAGTAGTTTTCATTCCCCTCCTCCAATAAGATAATTTTTATGATTATTATACACATAGATGGAAAAGTAATTGATGAACATAACAACATCAACCTTCAGATAATCAAAAATAAATGATAGATAAAAATGACAAACTAGTGATTTTTCTAAAAGGGAGTCTTAGGAGCAGGAATAGATGTGGATTTTTGACCGACTTACAATGAGTATGGAGGGAGAAAACCACATCTATTCCTCCCCTCTCTTCAACTGGAGATCAAAACATAAATTTGCCAAAGTATAAAAAGATTTGAATTGTGAGTTCTTGTATGTTGATAAATTGATGTTACGTTTACATCGTGTAGTGGTGTTGAAGGTGACATTAGGGTTGCCTTAGGGAGGGAATATAGGGTCCTTTTGAGCGACTTTACGATGAGTATGGAGCGATGAAGGATCCCTATATTCCTCCCCCTGGAAACGTAACATCAATTACAGGATAAAATGTGTAGTAGAATTATTTTCAGAAATACAAGAACTCACAGCAGAACCCCTTTATTATATTGACAAATTTACGTTTTACCTCTATAATTACCCTGTTATGGTATAAGTAAAACAATACAGAATGACGAGGAGGTGTTTTACTAATGAAACGTACTTACCAACCAAATACTCTTTGGAGAAAACGTACCCATGGTTTCCGTGAACGCATGAAAACTATTGGTGGCCGTCTCGTTTTGAAAAGAAGACGTGCAAAAGGCAGAAAACGCTTATCTGCATAATATAATAGCTGTTAGGCAGGAGAAAAAACTTGGCGCTGCTGCCAAGTTTTTCTATTCTTAGGACTTAAGGATAATGCATATGGATTATTGCCTTGATAAAGCAAGACGACTGACGCACAATAATGAATATCGCCTTGTGTATAAGCACGGAAAATACGAAGTAGGTCGTATGTGTGTACTGTATCGTATGCCCGTGGCAAAGCAACCTACGCGCATTGGTTTTGTAACAGGCAAAAAGGTTGGTTGTGCAGTGGAGCGCAACCGAGCTAGACGCCTGATGAAAGAGGTATATCGCCTCAATCAGCACGCCATTCGCGAAGGGTATCATATCGTAATTGTTGGACGTGGCCCTCTGAAAAACGCTACCTACGAAAAAGCGGAAAAGGAGATTTTGTATCTCTTGCGAAAAAGCAAATTATTGATACAAAATGATAAATAGGACCACAAGTTAGAGGCTTTGGTCCTTTTTGTGTATATGGAGGTTTCCATGAAACGCTGTATAACTATGCTTTTACGACTTTTAATTAGGTTTTATCAGCTCGCCATATCTCCCTTAAAACCTGGATGTTGCCGTTATTATCCGACATGTTCCACATATACTCTGCAGGCCATCGAAAAATATGGTCCTTTGAAAGGTAGCTGGATGGGTTTAAAACGCATTCTTCGCTGTCATCCTTTCCATAAGGGTGGCTACGATCCAGTTCCCTAACCCCTTTGGGATTAGACTGGATGTGTTCTGTGAAAGTAACTTTCACCATCATTATCTAGCACAGTTTTGGAAATACCTGAGCATCTGTATGGATGAAATTTAGACCATACCATAACGATATATAGATGCGCAAAGGACGGTTTCGGACTGTAAGAAAAAGGAGAAACAATGGAATTTTTAAGTAGTGTATTCCAACCTATCGTTAATTTGATGAGTACATTGGTAACCTATGCGTTCCAATTGACTCAAATGGTAGGCTATCCGAGCTACGGTGTGGCTATTATCCTTTTAACAATTGTTATTAAAGCGATTTTGGCGCCACTTACTGTTAAACAAATCAAATCCATGAAGGCTATGCAAGAGTTGCAGCCTCGCATGAAAGAATTGCAAGATAAATACAAAAATGATCCTGCAAAACTGCAAGCGGAAATGGGTGCATTGTACAAAGAAATGGGTGTTAACCCATTAGCGGGCTGCTTGCCTCTATTGGTGCAAATGCCATTCTTGATCGCTATTTTCTATGCTTTACAAAGCTATCCATACGATCAAAACTATGTACATTTCTTATGGCTTCCTAGTCTTGGCGAACCAGATCCTATGTACATCTTGCCAGTATTGAGTGCGGTGTCCACTTGGATTATGTCCCGTCAAACTAGTAGCGGTGCAACTGGTGCTGCTGCGCAACAACAAAAGATTATGACAATCTTTATGCCTCTATTCATTGGTTACATTTCTCTTAACTTCCCTTCTGGCTTAGTTATTTACTGGATCGTATCCAATGTGTTCCAATTTGTACAACAACATTTCATTTACAAAGGCTTAGAAGCTAAATAATAGGAGGCACTATGGAATTTATCGATGTATCTGCTAAAACCATTGAAGATGCCATTGCTAAAGGTGTAGCTCAATTGGCCTCTGAAGGTCAAGAATTGGTAGAAACTAAGGTCTTAGAACAACCTTCTAGTGGATTTTTAGGCATTGGTCGTAAACCAGCAGTTGTTCGCTTATTCTTCACCGCTTTAGCTAAATCTGCTACTGCAGAAGAAGCAGCTAATGTTAAAGAACAATCTGTAGCTATTGCTTCCGAACCAGTGGCAATAAGCGAAACAGAAGTACAAGATACGACAGCTGAAACTTCTGAAAGTACTGTAGAAGAAAAACCTTCTAAAAAGGAACTTTCAAAAGAGGATCAACAAGAAATTGCTGAAAAAGGTAAACAATTCCTCGATGATATGTTTACACAAATGGGCCTCACTGTTGTTATCGAAAAGATGATGACCAAAGACAAGATTACATTCCAAGTACATGGCGAAGATTTAGGTATTTTGATAGGCAAACATGGTCAAACCTTGGATGCTATTCAATACTTAACAAATCTCGTGGCTCACAAGGATGTATCTGGCCACTGCCATATCGTGGTAGATGTGGAAAACTATCGTTCTCGCCGAGAAGAAACATTGGTAAATCTCGCGAAACGTTTGGCTTCTAAGGTGAAACGCAACCGTCAAAAGGTTTCCTTAGAACCGATGAATGCTTTTGAACGTAAAATCATTCATACTGCCCTTCAAGGCGACAAAAACGTTGTTACCAACAGTGAAGGGGATGAACCATTCCGTCACGTTGTGATTTCGTACAAAAAATAAAATATAGTGGTGCAGCTTTCAAGTAGCTAGGATTTTCCGTTACTTGAGGGCTGTTCCCTTTATTCTTTAGGTTATGGTGAAAGCTAACCTAAGTTAATCTTCGCATGCAAAGATTAGTTTAGTTTAACTTTCACAGGCGAAGAACATATACAAAAACAAATACTAGATAATCGAAATACGGAGATATGTATGTATATAGATGATACAATAGCGGCCATTGCGACACCGCCCGGCATCGGTGGGGTTGGTATTATTCGGGTCAGCGGCAAGGATAGTTTTCCTATTGTAAATAGCCTGTTCAAGAGCACTGGCATCGTTCCTTTGATGGACCGCCAAAATAGAACGATTCAATATGGGACCATTGTGGATCCGATGACGAACAAGACCATCGATGAGGTTCTTGTACTATTAATGAAAGGGCCTCATTCCTACACGGCGGAAGATGTGGTAGAAATTCAGTGTCACGGTGGCATTGTACCGGTTCGACAAATTCTGAAACTCCTCGTCAATCACGATGTGCGCATGGCTGAGGCCGGTGAATTTACGAAGCGCGCCTTTATGAACGGACGTATCGACCTCACCCAAGCGGAGGCGATCATTGATATTATTGAAGCAAAAACAGAGGACTCCCTCTCCCTCGCTGTGGCTCAGCTAGATGGAACTGTTTCATCCTTTGTAAAAGATGTGCGTGAACAGCTCATCGCCATGATTGCTCATTTAGAGGTAACCATCGACTATCCTGAGGAGGATATAGAAGACGTAACGAGCCAAGAGGTTCGCGAACAGTTGCAGCCTATTTTGAAAGCTATGGATGAACTCTTGTCCACAGCAAACACAGGTCGCCTTATTCGGGACGGTATTACAACGGTTATCGTAGGCCGTCCAAATGCAGGTAAATCGAGCCTTATGAATGCTCTCTTGCGCGAAAATCGCGCTATCGTAACGGATATTCCGGGGACGACACGCGATAGTATTGAAGAATATATGACCGTAGAAGGCATTTCCTTGCGCCTCATCGATACAGCAGGTATTCGCGACACACAAGATACGGTGGAAGCCCTCGGTGTTGAGCGTGCTCGTGATTATATTAACAAAGCAGACATCGTGCTTTGTGTTATAGACGGGTCTACTCCTTTAACCCCTGAAGAAATCGAAATTTTGACCTCTGTGAGCGGTTTGAATACTATCGTACTCCTTAATAAGTCCGATGTGGCACAAGTCGTTACAGATGAAAATATTAAAGAACACGGAACCTTCACGGCTATCGAACGAATCAGTGCTAAAGAAGGCGAAGGCTCTGCGGTTCTTGCCAAATGGGTGCAAGAACTCGTCTACGGCGGTCGCGTAAAACAAGACAATAGCGCCATGATCAGTAATGTGCGCCACATCAGCCTCATGGAACAAGCGAAGGCTCAAGTAGAACAAGCCCTCTCCTCTATCGACATGGGCATGCCTGTAGACTTTGTGGCCACCGACTTGCGTAGCGCTTGGGAACTACTAGGCGACATCACGGGCGATACCATCCGAGAAAGCATGATAGATGAATTGTTTAGTCGTTTTTGCCTTGGTAAGTGATTTAAACTTTCACAGTAAGATAAGTAACAAATATAAGGAATTTAATTGATATGTACACAGTAGATAATTATGATGTCATCGTCATCGGTGGCGGTCATGCTGGTTGTGAGGCGGCTCTCGCTACTGCCCGCATGGGTCATCGCACGTTGATGGCGACTATCAGTTTAGATAATATTGCGCTTATGCCGTGCAACCCTGCCGTGGGTGGCCCTGGTAAAAGCCATCTTGTTTACGAAGTTGACGCATTAGGCGGTCAAATGGGTATCAATGCGGATGCTACGGCTATCCAAATGCGTATGCTCAATATGGGCAAAGGGCCTGCCGTTCATTCTTTGCGCTGCCAATCCGACAAGATTAAATACCAACATTTGATGAAACAAACATTGGAGAATACAGATAATCTTAATGTTAAGCAAATCATGGTGACAGAACTTAAGGTTGAGGATGATAAGGTAATAGGTATCGTTACAGAGCTTGGTGAATTTTATGGTGCTAAGGCTATTATTCTTTGTACAGGTACCTATTTGAAAGGTAAAATCCTCATCGGTGATATCGATTATGTGGGCGGTCCAAATGGTCAACGCGTAGCGGAACATTTCTCTCAATCCTTACTCGATAATGGTATTGAATTGATGCGCTTTAAGACGGGTACACCAGCACGTGTAGATAAACGTACTTTAAACCTCGAAAATATGGTAGTTCAAGAAGGCGATGCACATCATCACGCATTTTCCTTCATGGATGAATGGATTAATCGTAATGAAGATGTATGTTGGTTGACCTATACTAATAAAGAAACGCACGAAATCATTCATAGCAATATTCACCGGGCTCCTATGTATAGTGGCAAAATCGAAGGCGTAGGCCCTCGTTACTGTCCTTCCATCGAAGATAAAGTAGTGCGCTTTGCCGATAAAGAACGCCATCAATTATTCGTAGAACCAGAAGGCACGGGTACAAA
The DNA here is from genome assembly GCF_003603295.1 of Veillonella sp. AF13-2. NCBI lineage: Bacteria > Bacillati > Bacillota > Negativicutes > Veillonellales > Veillonellaceae > Veillonella > Veillonella sp. AF13-2. Next base: position 378,477 of record NZ_QTMT01000002.1, on the reverse strand, counting down.
TGAAATGTATGTACAAGGTATGAGTACGTCTCTTCCAATGGATGTACAATATGCTTTCTTGCGTACCATCCCAGGTCTTGAGAATGTTGAAATTATGCGTCCTGCCTATGCTATCGAATACGATTGCTTGAATCCAACGCAATTGACACCAGCACTTCAAGTGAAACATATTGAAGGTCTCTACTCTGCAGGTCAAGCCAACGGTACATCCGGCTATGAAGAAGCGGCTGCTCAAGGCCTCATGGCTGGTATCAACGCAGCATTGTGGATTCAAGGAAAGGAACCGTTCATCCTTGCTCGCTCCGAAGCGTACATCGGTGTTCTTATCGATGATCTTGTAACAAAAGGTACAAATGAACCGTACCGCATGATGACAAGCCGCAGTGAATACCGTCTATTGCTTCGTCAAGATAATGCAGACCTGCGTCTTACAGAAAAAGGCCGTGAAATCGGTCTTGTAAAAGACGATCGTTGGGCCAAATTTACAGCAAAGAAAGCTGCTATCGAAGAAGCAATGGATATGTTACGAAATACACCTGTCAATCCATCCAAAGAAACACAAGTTTTGCTTGAAGGTTTAGGTACAGCACCTATTAGAACAGGTATTCACGCTTATGATTTAGTAAAACGTAATGAACTCTCTTACGCCAATGTAGCTGATGCATTTGGTTTGAAACGCTATACACCTGATGTAGAAGAGGCTGTCGATATTTCCATTACCTACGAAGGGTACATTAAAAAGCAAATGGACCAAGTCGATAAAGTTCGCAAACTAGAAGAAAAAATTCTTCCAAAAGAATGGGACTACACAGAAATTAAGGGCATTTCTCTTGAAGCTCAACAAAAGCTCAACAAGATTCGTCCTCACTCCATCGGCCAAGCAAGCCGTATCTCTGGCGTCTCCCCTGCAGACGTATCTGTTCTATTGATCCAATTAGAGCAATACAACAGAAGTAAATAAAAATAGCATGTAATAATATGAATTCATGTAATAACATGCAATTTATATGAACTTTTTAAAAGATATTTCCTACAAATCTTATTGTCCTATACATATTAGACAATTCATTAGGAGTACTTATGAAAGAAAAATACGATGTGCCTATAGCACCTCAGTCTGAATTTGTTTCGTATATGATGGAGCAAATGAGTCATTTTGGTTTGCCCTGTACAGAAGAACAGGTAAAAGACTTTTACTTGTATTATGTGCATATGATTGAAACAAATAAATATCTCAATCTAACGGGTATTACAGACATGAAAGAGGTCGTGATTAAGCATATGATTGACTCCCTCTCATGTTATGATTCTGAAATTATCAAATCTGGCATGACGATTATCGATGTTGGTACCGGTGCAGGTTTTCCTGGTATTCCATTGGCTATCTATGACCGTAGCCTCAAGGTTACCCTGTTTGATTCTTTAAAAAAGCGGCTTAACTTTTTGGAATCGGTTATAGATGAACTAAAACTGACGAACTGTACTACCTTACACGGACGTGCGGAGGATTTGAGTCATCAAGATTACCGTGAAAGCTTTGATATTGCTACGAGCCGTGCCGTGGCACGTTTGCCGATTCTTTTAGAATGGACTGTGCCATATGTAAAAGAAGGTGGATATGTAGTTGCTTTAAAAGGAGCTATCTACGAAGAAGAAGTTAAAGAATCTAATAAAGCTCTTAGCATACTAAAAGCCACTATCGAAGAAGTAAGAACCATTACTCTGCCAACCCTAGATGATAAACGAGCAATCATATATATAAAGAAAACGGGAAAAACGCCAAAACAATACCCACGGAAACCAAAAGAAATCAAAGATAAACCATTAGTATGATTTTCACTAGTACATACCGTGTGAAACTTAATAAAACTAGCAATACAATACAAAACAAGTACAAAAAGAGGATGCAAATCTTATATTTGCATCCTCTTTCCTTTTCATTAGGAATGACTTAGCTCGTTTTCTATCCCCCTCCCCACTACCTATTAAATGATATCGTTTACAACAACATTTTAAGGAGGAGTTATTTTGATATAGGATAAATTAGTTTAAATGAAAATAGAATACCTTTCCCTAAGGACGACTTAGCTCGCTTTGGAGTCCGTGGGAAAGGTATTCTATGCAAACATTAAAATGACTTATACGTGGTCAATAATATGTAACGTTGTATCGATATCATTTAAAGGCATAATATGTACGCCTGCTGCAATTTTCTTGATTTGTTCAAGTGTTTCAATCGCAATTTCTGTACCCGCTTCTTTACCACCTTTTTCCATGCGGTCCAAGATTTCTTGAGTAAGGTTAATTCCAGGCACTTTTTCATGGAGGTATGTAGCCATTTTAAAGCTTTTAAGTGGAATCAAGCCTAGCATGATAGGTACATCGAATTCAGACATCTTGTCAATGTAGCGTTTTGCCTGTTCTAAATCGTAAATTGGTTGTGTTTGTACAAAGTGAGCGCCATTTTGAATTTTAGCAGCTAATTTTTGGCGTTCAATCTCTAAATCTGGAGCACCAGGATTACCAGTGGCACCGATGTAGAAGTTTGTAGGTGCGTCTAGGTCATTACCTGCAAGGTCTTTGCCTGCATTTAATGTCTTAGCGATGTTGAGTAGTCCCATACAGTCGACTTCAAATACGGATTGTGCAAATGGATGGTCCCCATTATCTGGTTTATCACCAGTGAGTGTTAAAATATTATGCACGCCCAAAGCTGCTGCACCGAGTAATTCAGATTGCAATCCGATAATATTACGGTCGCGGCATGTAAGGTGGAAAATAGTTTCAATTTCTTTGTTATGTTGTAATAAATAAGAAAGAGAAATTGGGCTCATGCGCATTTTGGACATAGGGCTATCAGCGATGTTGATAGCATCCACCTTCCCTTTCAAACGGGCTGCTTGTTCGAAGGTCTTTTCTGCAGAACTGCTTTTAGGAGGATCCAATTCAACAGTAATGGTGAACTGCCCTTGTTGATGTTTTTCTCTTAATGTCATCATGTACCTCGTTACTATACATTATTTTTCTAGTGTTTCAAAGAAATCGTTAGCATGGTTAACAGCAGCGATGCCGTCCTTAGCGTAGATATCCGCGCCTGCTTGGTCTGCGTAGTCTTGAGATACTACGGCGCCACCAACCATGACCTTAGTTTTAAGGCCTGCTGCACGGATAGCAGCGATAGTATTGTCGATTTGTGGCATGGTTGTCGTCATCAAGGAACAGATGCCAACGAGGGCAGCTTTGTTATCTTTAATAGCTTGTACGATAACTTCTGGGTCAACGTCCTTACCCAGGTCGACGATTTTGTAACCATTGTTTTCGAGCAATGCTGCTACGATATTTTTACCTAAATCATGAATGTCGCCTTTAACTGTAGCTACGACAACGGTGCCTTTATCTAAGCTTTCACTAGCAGGAATAATTTCTTTAATGGTGTTGAAAGCAGCCTGCATTGTTTCAGCAGCAAGCATTACTTGTGGTAAGAATAACTTACCAGAACCAAACTTATCCCCCACTACGTTCATCGCTTCAGATAAGCCTTTTTTCGTAAGATCTAATGGATCGATACCATCTGCTAAGGCTTTTTTTACAAGATCAATGATAGCTTCTTTTTCGCCTTGTTCTACACATGCGCGAATATTGGCTAAAGGATCATTACTATCGAAGGATTTTTTATCTGGCCCTTTAGGAGCAGTGTTACCAGGAGCGGTAGTTTCGTCTTCATAGCCGTATTCTTTAATAAATTCAGCAGAACCTGGGTCCCAGCCTAGTAAGGTAGTACTAGATACAAATGCTTTTTTTGCTGGATAATTGAGTGGATTCATAATCGGTGTTGTTAAGCCACATGCGAGAGCCATTGTTAAAAATTGGCCGTTCAAATATGGACGCTGAGGCATACCGAAGGAAATATTGGACAAGCCCATTACTGTTGGGAAGCCAAATTTTTCTTTATATAATTGTAGTGTACGCAATGTTTGGCGTGCACTATCTTCACCGCTGGCAAGTGTTAATACCAATGGATCGAGTAATAAGTCATGTGGTTGAAGACCATAACCATACGCGCGATTTACGATACTTTCAGCTAAAGTAACGCGGTCCTCTGCTTTTTCAGGAAGGTCACCACTGGATAATGGCAAGCAAAGCAATGCTGCACCGTATCGTTTAGCTAAAGGCATAACTTGAGTGATGGACTCCTCCTCCCCATTTACGGAGTTAATAAGAGCGCGGCCTGGGTAGTTTTTAAGAGCTACTTCCATAGCTGCTGGGTCCAATGTATCGATAGACAATGGAGTTTCAACGAGCATGGATAATTCAAAGATTGCTCGTTCCATCAATGGAGTTTGATCCATGCCAGCTACGCCCATGTTTACATCGAGGATATCTGCGCCTGCCTCTACTTGATCTAAGGCATCGCGCTTTACACGAATGAAAGAGCCATCGCGCAATTCTTGAGCGAGTACTTTACGACCTGTTGGGTTAATACGTTCACCAATGATAAGCGGTTTTGTATGATGGCCCAACTCTAAAAGTTTAGTACGACTTGTAATAATTGTTTTAGGTGTAATGTGGGTACGTTCTTTTGGCGTATGAGCTTTCACCGCATCGGAAATAGATTGAATATGAGCTGGTGTTGTACCACAGCAACCACCAACATAACTAGCGCCTGCATCAACGATATCGAGCATCAATGGTCCCATCTCTTCAGCTGAAAGTGGGAATACAGTTTGTTTATTTATTAATTGAGGCATACCGGCATTTGGCTGACAGCTTATTGGTAAATTTGTAACGCTTGCAATCTCTTCGATAAGTGGTGTAATTTGTTCAGGTCCAAGGGAACAGTTGATACCAATGATATCAGCCCCTATAGCTTCTACGATAGTAGTTGCTACTGCTGGTGGTGTACCTGTAATAGTACGACCGTCTTCACTAAAAGAAAATTGACAGATGATTTGTACATCATCCTTTGTCTTCCCCGCTGCTTCACGAGCATCTAAAGAGGCTAATAAAGCGGCACGCATTTCCTGTACGTCGATGATAGTTTCAATGATAATAAAATCAACGCCACCTTCGATTAATGCTTCGGCTTGTTCACGATATGTATCATAGATAGAGTCAAAGCTCATATTGCCTAATGGTTGTAAAAAACGGCCTGTAGGACCCATAGAACCTGCTACACGAGCAGTTGGTTTATTCTCTGCAATGGCTTCTTTTGCTACCTTCACAGCTGCAATATTGATTTCTCTTACGCGATCCTGCAAGTCATAATCTTCTAATTTAAGACCACAAGCACCGAATGTATTGGTAGTGATTACATCACTGCCATGTTGTAAGTATTGAGCATGAATATCCTTTACTACTTCTGGTCTTTCAATATTAAATAGCTCTGGACAATAGCCTTCTTCTAAGCCTGCCGCTTGAAGCATTGTGCCCATAGCACCGTCAAATATATACATAAACATCTTCCTTTAACATCCTAAATTACAATGTTTCACGTGAAACACTATTGTATTGGTTGCCCCTTCATGGCAATACCAGAAATGTCGGCAGTAGTTTTACTACCTTCCTCTTCTCCCCCATCTTGGGTGTTGACTGTTGCTTTCTCTGGTAATTTTCGAGATGCACAGTTTTGTTGTGAACAAGATGTACAGCCTCGGTTAGTTTTAATATCTTCGTTTGCTGGCATTAAACCGATGATAGCCGTTACAGACTTACGTGGGAATAATAAATAGTTCTCTGTTACTTGTAAGCCAATCATCTCTGTTTTGATGATTTTAGCTAATTGTGGTTGGATTTCTAGTGGCCAGTTGCCATAACCAGGGCTAAAACGCCAAGTTGGCTTATAGCCTTGTTTTTTAGCAATTGTATTGATTACTTCGTTTACCTGATCAGCTACCTGTTCTACAGCAGTTGTGGCTGCTGCATCAAGTAATAAGCCTACCGTATAGTTACCTTGTTTAAATAACTGTTCACTACGAATTTCTACATCTTCTCCAACTGTTACGCCTAATACGTATACTTTAGTAGATTTTTCTAGATGCTTTTCGATGATAGACCCTTCAATTTTAAGCGGTGGATTGCTTAAAATTGTTTTTGTTTCTGCATCGTAATCATATTCTTGATATACACCTCTAGGTGTAGCCAATAATTGGATTTCCTTACATGCTTCGTCAACATAGTTTTGTGGAAAATCTTCAGCGTGACGAAGTCCTGCGTATCGTTTTACTTCTGCTTTATCGATGGCAGGAAGCATTCCGTTATAGATGGGCATAGAAACGCCTCCTCTTCAAAATAAAAAGCTCTGCGTGTCCGTAGAGCGTGTGCTTACTGTTATTAATTGTATATATAAATCTTATAAAGTGATTTTTCTAGACTCTTAAGATTATCAATCTAATTACTATCTAACTAATAGTATATAGATATGAATAATACCTGTCAAAGTATATGGGGCCTGTATTCTCATATAATTTAGTAGTATATAGGTATAGTTTAAAGTTATATCAAAATGATTTTTGTTCATAAAAGTTATTGGTGATGAAGGCTTTATATGTTTAATGTTAACCATAATGTTTCACGTGAAACAATTTATTAAATATAATCTAATTTGTTATGAGTATATAAGTATATTAATATTAGTTCATTACATTTCGTATATTATTGTTATATATAATGTTACCGATCAAAAGTTGATTACTTTATACCTTTCGCTAATGGTGTTGTTCTATAAATAAAAAAGATGATATAAAATAATTTTGTGTATATTTGTCTATAGGTATAGATTTATATTAATATGATAATTTTTTACTGTAAAATTTTTTATTAATTTTACAACTTAATTTTTGTGTTAGATTTAAATCCTTAAATGTTTCACGTGAAACATCTAATCGTAAAACTTATAGAACATTTGATGTAATTTTTCTTATTTTGTGTTCTACTTAAATAGTAAAGGAATAAATTTCTATGTTTCACGTGAAACAATAAAAAATAAGTGTTGTAATTATATTAATGAAGTTACTTACCTATAAGTTTATGGGCGTAATATAAATGTAAGCAGGAAAAAATGTAGTAGATAGATAAATTTATAGGAATTTGATTTATAAATACCGTAATTGGCATTATTTTATGTTATAATGAAAAAGAAATATTTTGAACGAAGATGTGAGGTGAATTAAGTGGGCAAAGTTATAGCTATTACTAATCAAAAAGGCGGTGTTGGTAAAACTACAACATCAGTAAATTTGAGTGCTTGTTTAGCTGATGCAGGTAAGAAGGTGTTACTGGTTGATTTGGATCCACAAGGTAATGCTAGTTCTGGGTTAGGTATTGAAAAGGATGATTTAGAGCTCTGTGTGCATGATGTTCTAATTGATGGAGAACCAATTGCTGATATTGTACAACCTACAATGCTTGAAAACCTATTTGTGGCGCCTGCAACAATTCAACTAGCTGGTGCTGAAGTAGAACTAGTTTCCGTTGTTTCACGTGAAACAATGTTGAAAAAAGCATTAGCGTCAGTACGAGATACATATGATTTTATCGTCATTGACTGTCCACCATCTCTCGGGTTATTAACGTTAAATGCCTTCACTGCTGCTGATAGTGTATTGATTCCGATTCAAAGTGAATTTTACGCATTGGAAGGGGTTAGTCAATTAGTTAAAACGATAACAATTGTACAACAAACATCAAATAAGGATCTTGAAATTGAAGGCGTGCTATTGACTATGTTTGATGGCCGCACAAATTTATCGATTCAAGTAGCCGATGAAGTAAAAAAATTCTTTGGCAATAAAGTATATAAAACAATTATTCCTCGTAATGTACGTTTAAGTGAGGCGCCTAGTTATGGGGAGCCAATCATTGTATATGATCCAAAATCCAAAGGTGCTGATGTATATACGAAATTAGCTAAAGAGGTAATTAAAGCATCTAAAACTAAATAAGCACTAGAGATAAATAAGTACTAAAGCTCAATAAACACAAAAGCGAAGTAAGTACCTAAAGGTAATAAGTATCTGGTAATATGTAGGTATCTAATGCTATGAATATTAGTTTTTGGTGGTTTTTGTGATTTACATATTTTAAATTTGTAAATATTGGTAAGGCCGAGAGAGGTTAGTTGTATGCCAAGAGAAATTAAAAGCAAAAAAAGCAAAGCGTCTGGATTGGGGAAGGGTCTTGAGAATTTAATGAAGGTTGACTCTGTAGAGTCTGTATTGCCTGAAAAGGAGATACATGAACTGCCAATTTCTGAGTTAGTTCCAAATGTAGATCAACCGCGTAAAAGTTTTGATGAAGATAGTCTAGCTACATTGGCTGAATCAATCAAGAATCTTGGTATTTTCCAACCGATTGTAGTTCGTAAACAAAAGAATAAATACCAAATTGTAGCTGGTGAGCGCCGTTATCGTGCTGCTATGATTGCTGGATTGAAAACAGTACCAGTTATTGTTAAAAAATATAATACCGAAGAAATGACAGAGGTTGCTCTTGTAGAAAACCTACAACGAGAAGGATTAGATCCTATTGAAGAAGCATTGGCTTATCAAGGATTGATGGATACTTATAAGCAAACGCAAGAAATGATTTCCGCTCGTCTTGGCCGTAGCCGTTCATATATAGCTAATATGGTTCGTCTTTTAAAATTATGTGATTCTGTACAAAAGGATCTTATCGAAGGTGATTTGACGGTTGGTCAAGCTCGTCCATTATTAGCGTTAAGAAGTGCAGCTCAACAAATGGAAGCAGCTGAACGTATTAAAGAGGGTGAGCTAAGCGCTAGACAAGCAGAGGCCCTTGTTAAGTCTATGCAAAATAAATTGTCTAAAGCAAAGGCTGGTAAACCTCAAAATACGGCAGAAGTTCGTGCCCTAATGGACCGTTTAAAACTAAGCTTAGGATCCCCTGTGAATATTAAATTCCGTGCGGGCAAAAAAGTACAAGGAAAAATTGAAATTGCTTTCTCCTCTGAAGCTGAGTTAGAAAGACTTATTGCATATATGGATGGGCAAGATCAAACAGAAGATGCGGAAACAATAGAGTTTAGAGTATAATTGGCTAGCAAAAGCAAAAGCAAAAGCAAAAGCAAAAGCAAAAGCAAAAGCAAAAGCAAAAGCAAAAGCAAAAGCAAAAGAAATAGTAATAGCAATAGCAATAGCCGTAACACCAACAATAATAGTAACGATAATAATAACAACAATAACAACAACAATAACAATAATAACAGCTATAGCAATTGTAATAGTCGTAATAATAACAATCTGAGGTAAAAGTGTAGTCTACGGGCTGCGCTTTTACTATATGTAATAGATTTATTAAATAATAAGGTAAGACGCAAGAAGTTTTATAATATATTTGTAATATATGTGAAGGTTAAGTAACAAGGATAGGTTATGGAACAAACACCTAAGGCAAACCGCATACATATTGGCTTTTTTGGCCGTTGTAATGCCGGTAAGTCTACATTGATCAACATGTTAACTGATCAGCCTGTATCGTTAGTATCCGATGTGGCAGGGACTACAACAGATCCTGTAAGCAAAGCTATGGAAATCTTACCACTTGGCCCTGTGGTGATTACTGATACTGCTGGTATAGATGATACAACTGAATTAGGTGCATTGCGCATGGAGAAAACAGAAGAGGTCGTGAAAAAGATTAACTTGGCTGTTTATGTGCTTCGCACCGATGAAGAGCCAACCTCAGACGATATGCACTGGTTAGGTCTTTTGAAACAAAATAATGTACCTGTTGCACTTTTTATTAATGAGATTAATGCGGTGCCAAACAATTTAACGGAGTCTAAAGCTAGTATAGGCAGAGATATACTGGGAGAGCGTTATATAGCGGATTATATGGGTTTATCTGATTTGGTTACTGTCATTGGTTCTGCTGACTTCACATCTGATGCGAAACGATTAGAGTTGCTTGATCTACTCGGTGGGCTAACACCACTTGATGTAGAAGGGGAGCAAACTCTTTTACAAGGTTTAGTTGAAGAGGGGGATACAATCATTCTTGTATGTCCTATCGATAGTGCCGCACCAAAGGGGCGACTCATCTTGCCACAGGTGCAAACTATCCGAGAAATTCTCGATCACAAAGGCCTAGCTTTAGTCTGCCAAACAGAAGAATTACCGGCTATGATTCACTCTCTTAAGAATCCCCCTAAAATGGTAATCTGTGATTCCCAAGCTTTTGATCGGGTTGATGAGTTGACACCTGATTCGATTCCATTGACATCTTTTTCTATTTTGATGGCACGATTTAAGGGAAAATTACAGGATTTAGTCACTGGTGTTAAGGCTATTAAGAATTTGAAAGCTGGTTCCAAGGTACTCATCAGTGAAGGTTGTACACATCGTCGTCAATGCGATGATATTGGGACTGTAAAAATACCTAATCTTTTAAAGAAGCAAGGCTATACAGATTTACAGTTAGAATTCACTAGTGGGGGAGCATTCCCTAAGGATGTATCACAGTATGATTTGATCATCCACTGTGGTGCTTGTATGCTAACACGCCGTGAGGTGTTACGTCGTATAGAATGCGCTGTTGTACAAAGTACACCCATTGTAAATTACGGTGTACTCATAGCAGCTCTACATGGTATACTAGAACGAGCAATAAGCCCATTTGTTGACGAACTAGAGGGCTAATAAATAGCCTAATAAATAGCATTGTAATATGTATGTAACACATACATTTAGATATACATTACATACTTGTTATATACATTGTTATATAGCTATCGTTTATCTATATTAGATATATTAAATATATTAAATTAAATTGCATGCAGTCATTTAACTTTCACAATAGGAATGGTATAATTAACTGTTGGAGTTTTGATGATTGTATAGGAAGGAAAATACATGTTCGAATCGATTCAACCGTGGATAGGCATGGTTACCATCGTTCTTGTTATAGTGTTATTCGTATATTGTGTAATCTTACACATTCGTTTAGGTAGCTTGAAAAAGAAATACGATTTCTTTATGCAAGGGGAGCATGGTGCGAGCCTAGAGCGTAAATTATCTGTAGAGGTCAGTGAAATTCGCGATGCTGCGAAAGGCCTTGAGTCCTTGTTATCCGAGCAAGTGGCAATTCGCAATATTCAGAGTAATACGATACAAAAAATTGGCTTTATTAAGTATAATGCCTTTGAAAATATCGGAAATGATCTGTCCTTTGCGCTTACCTTGCTAGATGGCAACAATAATGGCATCTGTATCTCCAGTATTTACGGTCGTAGCGAATCTCGTATTTTTAGTAAACCTATTGTGAAAGGTAAAAGTTTAGTAAGTCTTTCACAAGAAGAATTAGAAAGTTTGAACGAAGCGTTGGGTGAGCGTACCAATGAGGAAGCGTTGACGAGCGCTATCGTCTCGAAATAAGGAAGTTTTATGTTGAAAATACCGGCATTCATTTCAAACAAAGTTGAAAGAAATGGTGACAACTGCATATTGACATTAACTACCAAGCAAGCGAAACTCGTTGCCATTATTGGTTCTGTAGTATTGGTCTTGGCATTGGTACTCGGTATTTGGGGCATTGTGCGTCAAGCTGAGGTTGTGCAATTACGTCAACAAACGCAATTGCAATCGGAACAGTTGAAATTGTTACAACAAAAAACAGAGGTTTTGGATAAGAAAATTCAAAACTTAAATCAAATTAGTGAAGAAAATAAGAAAATGTTGAAGGGCGCTGAATCTGGCACACCAGCTCAAGGTGGCGGGGATGGTAGCGACCCAAAGCAGGAAGCCGCTGATAATAGTGAAGCACAGACGTTAACAGCGGCACAATTATCGGCTCGACTATCCAAAATGGATAAGGAAGCACAAAAATTGCTTGTTAGTTTCTATACAATGCGCAATATCCTTCGCGATGGTGGCGCACAAGATTTGATGGCATTACAATCCATCAATTTCTCCGCTGGTTCTGGTGGTGCTGTGAATAGTACGACACCTAGTATTTGGCCAAGTAAGGGCGTTATTACATCTCCATTTGGTAGCCGTGTTGACCCTGTTACGGGTGCTATTGGTGCATTCCATGAAGGTATCGATATTGCCGATGACTATGGTTCCCAAATCGTGGCTACTGCGGCAGGGGTGGTAACCTTTGCAGGGTATACAAGCGGCGGTTATGGTAACCTCGTTGAAATCGATCATGGCAATGGTTTTGTTACCCGTTATGGCCATAATAGTGCCGTATTGGTAACGGTAGGGATGAGCGTGAAACAAGGTCAAACCATAGCTTTGATGGGTAGTACTGGTAAAAGTACGGGGGCCCATGTTCACTACGAGGTACGCCTTAACAATACGCCTGTAGACCCTATGATCTTCTTACCAATTAGCAATTAGAAATATAAAAGCTTATATAAGACCTAAAAAGAACTTGTTATGCGTGCATATGCGCTTATAGCAAGTTCTTTTTCTTTCCTTTTGTATATATATATTGTAAAATAAAAGTATATGAACGGAGGTATATCTATGAAGGCCTATGTACAAGTTTATACCGGCGAAGGCAAGGGCAAAACAACTGCCGCAATTGGCCTAGCTATTCGTGCCATCGGCGCTGGCAAGAAAGTCCTCTTCTTACAATTTATGAAATCTAAAGTATATAGTGAACATACTATTTTACCTACCTTAACAAATTTAACGTTAGAAACTGTGGGCAAGCCATTCTTTATCATCAAAGAAGGCATGAAGAGTAAGGATGAACTTGCTAAATGGGGCGATGAAGTCGTTGTCTTTGAGTCTGGTAATCCTCCGAAGGATTATGTAGCTCTCATCGAAAAAGGCTATGAACGTGCACTTGCTGCGATCAGCAGTGGTGAGTACGACCTCGTTGTACTTGATGAGTACAATATGGCTCTCTTCTTTGAACTCATTACATGGGATAAAACTAAAGCTTTACTCGATGCTCGTCATCCAGAAACGGAACTCGTATTTACGGGTCGTGGGGCTCCTCAAGAATTAATTGATGAGGCCGATCTCGTAACGGAGATGAAAGAGATTAAACATTACTACCTACAAGGCGTAATGGCTCGAAAAGGCATTGAAAACTAATCATAGGAACACCTAAGGAGGTGATGTGGTTGAGTACAGTGGCTATTGTGGCCCTCGTTATTGTGGCCATCATTGTAGCACTCATCTTGACTATCCTACTGGCACCAATCACATATAGCATCGAAATTGATGGACGGACGCCATATCGTGGCGAACTGCGCATCAAATGGCTGTGGCGCGTATTTTCACTCCACTTAGCGTACATTCAAAATAAACCATTTTTTAAGGAATTATACGTTTTAGGTGTACTTAAGATCGGTCCTGTGAAAGACTATGAACAATGGCTTGAAAATCGTGTAGATGAAGAATATCAAAAGGTAATGGATGATGACGGCGACATATCACAAGCAGAAGCTTTTGCAAAGGCTATGCAAGGAGGCGGACAAGGTCCAACTGCAAGCTCTAGCGGCACAAGCTTTGATGACTTGAAGAGCGCCCAAGGCTCCGATACAATCTTTGATGATGACGAATCACCAGGGGCGGGGAGCGCACCTAGGGCAAAGGAGCGCATTGAGCGACCTGATGCGGCTTCTAAGGATATGGATGCACAAGCTCGTGCTGAGCGGTATGATTCGATACAACAAGATCCAACGGCTCATATTCAAGATGATGATGAAGTGGTAAGTCATGTTACTTTCAATAGTGACGGCTCTATCAAGGAAAAGGTATTTACAAAGGTAAATGATATTAAAACGACTGTGAAACAACGTTTTGGAAAGCCTGATCCCAATGATCCGGTAGCATCATTCAAGTCTGAAATTCCTACATTCTGGTTCATGAAACACTTGAGAAATACAGAGTTGTGGCGTCAGATATTCCTTGTGTCGAAACGATGCTATAACCACTCTAAACCACGTGATATGGCTATAGAGGGCCGATTTGGTATTGGTGATCCGTATCGGATGGGGCTTATTGCATCTATGTTGTATAGCATTTGGCCTGAGCAAGCAGAGTCTATTGAGATAGATTATGTGAACTGGATAGCTGAAGGCAGCGGCTATATTAAAGGTCGTATGATTCTTGCCGTATTGGCGTGGTATGGTACTAGATTCTTGGTATCTAAACCTATGCGTTCCCTATTGGGTGAAAGTGCTCGTGTCTTCTGGGTTAAACGGAAGGAAGCAAAGCAACTAGAAAAGCTAAAAGCCGAACAGGGTCAAACAGCGTAAGGATATATAAAGTCAATTGAGTATATGAGCTGTATTATTATAGCTATAATACTTTCACAAAAAGCGGAGGTACTGTGATGGAGAACAGTAATGTAAAAGAGAATTTGGAAGTCCTATTCGAGAAGTTTAAAAATATGATTAAAGTGGAAACGGTAGTTGGTGAAGCTGTGCAAATTGGCGATACTACACTCGTTCCATTTGTTGATGTAACCTTTGGCTTCGGTACTGGTACAAACCACTGCAGAGCCAATAAAAGCCAAGAATCTGGCGGCGGTGGCGGTGGTGCCAAAATGGAACCAAGCGCAATCCTTGTTATTAAAGGTGACCGCATCGAATTGTTCAACATTAAGGGCAACCCTTACAGCAGCAGCTTTGATCGCCTTATCGGTTTGGTGCCTGATCTCGTGTCCAAATTGAAATCCGATAAATACATCTATTTAAATGATGAACAATAATTCGGTGAATAATAAACTATAATTTGATGACAAATTATAAATAATTGGTGAAAGCCGAAATGCCCACATGTGTGTTCTGAATAGGTCTGTATCGACTGCTTTAAGGGTCTCAGAGGATGCTTGTGGGTATTATTTTAAGTTCTCATAACTTTCATAAGTAGTTCATAGGGCTTTATTATGCTATTTATCATAGTCTTGTGAAATTTAGCAAGATTTGCTATAGTAAAAATAGTACACTATTGGATTGTATAGTGACACTTTTAATCGAGGAGGATTTCAGATGAAATTATCTAAAAAATTGACTACCTTAGCTATCGTTGGTGCTATGTCTGCTACTGCTGCAGTAGCAAGTGCTGCTAACATTGGCTTAGTAAATATGAGCCAAGTAGTAAATAGCTACCCTGGCTATGGTGCATTAGATATGAAAATGCAACAAGTAGACGCTCAATACCGTCCACAAATTGAAAAAAAAGTACAAGAAATTGAAAAAATTAAAGACTCTGCACAAGCAGAAGCAGAATTCAACAAAACTGTAGCTCCATTGCTTCAAAAAGAAAACGAAGAAATCAATAAAATTGCTCAACCTATGATGCAAGCAATTCACAACACTGTTGAAGCTATTCGCGTTGAAAAACAAATGGACGTAGTATTGGATGATCCATACACAATTCGTGCTGCTGACGCTAACAGCAAAATCGAAAACATTACTAACGAAGTAATTAGCCGTCTTAAAAAATAATAAGCACAAAACCCCCTAACTGAGGTATCAGCTAGGGGGTTATTTATTAAAATACATTTGGATGAATCCGATAAAGGAGTGAGATTTAATGAAAGATTTTAAAGCATTAGCCACAGAGCGGTATTCGGTTCGAAAATTCGATACTCGACCAGTGGAGCAAGAGAAGGTAGATATTTTGTTAGAAGTAGCTAGATTAGCACCTACGGCTCATAACTACCAGCCGCAAAGACTGCTCGTGTTAAATACAGAAGATAGCTTAAAGAAACTAAAAGATTGCACTAATGGTCATTTTAATGCACCGTTGGCAATCATTGTTTGTTACGATAATACGGTGAGCTGGAAGCGGGAATACGATGATGCGGATATGGGGGTTGTAGATGCCAGCATCGTGGGATCCCATATTATGTTTACCGTAGCCGATATCGGTCTAGGTACAACGTGGATTGCTCACTTTGATCCTGCTAAAGTACGCAAGGCATATAACTTGCCTGATAATATCATCCCTGTAGCCATCTTCCCAATTGGTTACCTTCATCCAGACTGTGTTCCTGCACCAGGCCATACAAAACGCTTTGATGTGAGTGAATTTACAATCTATAATTCCTTTTAAAAGAATGTTTTTAGACTATGTATTACTCTATAAGTATTTAATAACTATGGATATAATTGAACCACTAAATGGTTATATAAAACTTAATAACTATATGATTTCTCTTTAATACATAGTTTATATAAAAAGGACAGTTGTTTGTATCAACTGTCCTTTGGTATTTTATTCTGGTTTATGAATGAGGTTTACAACGAACTCGCTGTCTTCTACGAGTGTTGCTTGGATGTAGTTATCGCCCTTGAATTCCAATACTTGGCCTGGTACGAGTACATGCTCTTCAGTTTCATTAAGGAACACTTGTACTTTACCTTTTACAACTGTAAAAATGACATTAGCTTCAGGGTGGTTATGTTTTTCCACCTTTTCACCAGCCTTGCCGCCTTTTTTTACGATTACATAATTAGGACCTTGGAATAATAAACCTAATTCTTGATTAACTGTGCCTGCCATAATGGACCTCCTAGTTCTAATTTTTATATTGAAAGTTTAATGTAATACATACTATGTTGTATATTTATCTTATAATTGTATTATAAATGATATTGTTTATCAATGCTGTGCTTATGGCTACAGTTTCGAAAATAGTTAAGCTATTGTATAATTTATATAAAAATAGGTATGAAAAAAGGAGCGTAAGTTACGCTCCTTTTTCAGTACATATATCTGAGAGTAGATAGTTTATATTATTTTTTACGAATGGTATATAAACGTGTGCCGTTTTCTTCTGTTGTTACAAGTTCAAAGGCTGGATCGATAGCTTTCACAAAAGCTTCGAACCATGTTTGGTAGGCTAATGCCATGAATTTAGGGTCAACGCCTGCTGTACGCCAGTAGCCTGCTTGTAATCTGTGGTCGCCAACCCATGTAAACTCGTCTGGGCTTTCAGAAACCACTTGGTCACCACCATCGCAAGGCATGCCATTTACGTAGAAGTTTTGTAACGCATTGTAAATCGCTGGTGCAGTGTGTTCTTCAAGGTTATCTTGAGCCACAACGCCACATGCTTGGCCTTGTACTGCAAAGGCATCTAGAATAGCGGTTACTACGTGTACTGCTTCATCGCCGGAATTTGTGTCGAGCATATCTTTGATGAAAGCTGCTTCACGAACGGAAGCAATGTTGATTTGGTTAGCTAACCAGCCGTGAATATTGCCATGGTCGATGATATTTTCCAAGGGAATGCTTGGATTAATTGGCTCGCCGTATGTATCTACGGAGATGGAGTGTAGTTCCTCCGCCAAATCATCAACAACTTTAGAAGTTTTTTCTAAAATCAAATTTTCACGCTCAACGAGCAATTGAATTTTGCGATATAACCAGTAATGGATGTGACCTAAGAATGCGGACATATTAAGCTCCTTTTCGTGCTGTTTCTAATTTCTCTACTAAATCGTATACATTAAAACCGTGGATTTCTGCGGCTTGCCATAATGGCTCAGCTGTTGCAGATGGGCAACCTAGGCAACCCATACCAATACCTTGTAATACAGGTACAACATGTGGATAGGTTTCAACGATGTCGCGAATAATTGTGTCTGGAGTGATAGGGGAACCTGCTTCGAGGCGTGGTGCTTCTACTTCAGGATCGTTACCTTGACCAGGCAAGAACACAGCTGGTTCTTCGGACTTGCTTTCAGCTGGAGCACCTTCAAGGTCGCCCAATACAGCTGCTTTGAAAGCCTCTAAACCAATGCGGTCGATGAATTCGCCCATGCGTTCGATTTGTGCGTTTTCTTTATAGTATGCGATGATTCGATCAACTAATGCAAGAGCTTCTTTTTCTGTTTTAACTTCTGCGATGAGGTCGCCGATGCGTGGATGCGCACCGCCGCTACCGCCAGCGTATACATTCCAACCGTCTACAGTACCGATAACGCCCACATCTTTCATGCGGCTTTCAGTACAAGAATTTGGACAACCGGACACGCCGATTTTCATTTTACTTGGCATTTCAAGAGATAAATATTTGCGTTCAATTTGCATGCCAAGGTGTACGCTGTCTTGTTTAGCGCGTTTACAGAAGGTAGTACCTGGGCAGATTTTTACGCTGCGCACGCGGTTGGACACAGTGTACGCTGGCTCCATGCCAAGCATTTCCCATGCTTTATCTACGTCTTCTGCTTTCAAATTCGTAATCATAATGCGTTGGCTGCCAGTTAATTTAAGAACAGCGCCGAACTCATTTGCTACGTCGATATATTTTTGTAATTGATCTGGTTGAATGAAACCTGCAGGAACGCGAGGTGTAATTGCATAACGGCGTTGACCGTTTTTTATGCGTTGTAAATTTGCTGCAATTTGTGCCATATTAAATCCTTTCTCGAGCCCTCTCTGCGGAGAATAGTGGCTAAAACTACTTAGTTAATCTATTAAACTCTTTATATATTAATTATTTACGCCTAGGGTTTTGTGAAAGCTTCGCACATAATACGGACAGTGGGATGAGATCAACTAGGCGATGCCTCATCAAAACCCGGCGTAATGATCAGTATGGGTATTTAGAATACTGACCCGACGCTCTTAGTATAAACCATTTTAACAAACAATAATGTAACCCAAGCTACAAAAATAGAACTTTTTCAATATTAATTATTGATTGTTTACTAACTATCATTATATACGATACTGTTTACAGATGAAACCCAAGGTTACATATCGTATAATAGACATATAGAGTGTTCTTGATGTAGGAGAAACGATGAAAGTCCTTTACGATACTATTTTAAAAGCAACATATATAGGTCGCCCGAACCGTTTTGTGGTGACTTTAGATTTGAATGGTGAAAGTGTACTCGCTCATTTGCCAAATCCTGGTCGCATGTGGGAGCTCTTGTTTACGGGGGTAACGATGTACATCGTGCCTCACGATAAACCGGATGCGAAGACGAAATATCGCGTGGTAGGCATCGAGCGCGATGGCGTTGTTATCATGCTCGATACAAACTACAGCAACGATGTGGCGCAACATTTGATTGAAAATAAATGTATCCCTGGTTGGGAGGAGTGGCGCGTAGTGAGACGGGAATATACGGTTAAACTACATGGCACATCATCTCGATTTGACTTGCTCCTCACCAATGATAAGGGGGATGAGTTTTTACTAGAGGTTAAGTCGTGTACCTTGTTCTCTAAGATGGGAGCCATGTTCCCTGATGCTATTACAGAGCGAGGCCGCAAGCATTTATTGCATCTGAAAGAATTACAAAATGAAGGCTACCACACGGGTGTTCTATTCCTCGTACAATGGGATCAAGCGCAGTGGTTCTTGCCAGATTATCATACGGATTTGGAATTTGCTAAAACCTTTAAAGAGGTGGCACCTTCATTAGATTGGAAAGCTGTGGCTGTGGCGTGGGATGAGACTTTCACCATGCCTACGGTGACACATGAATGTTCCTATCCAAGTAGTATCCTCGACACAGAGGCTCATGATAGTGGTGTGTATGTGATGGTCATGTACCTCAATCACGACCTAGATCTCGAAATCGGTTCTAAAGGGATGATGCATTTCAAACCTGGTTACTATATGTATGTTGGTTCCGCGAAGGCAAATTTAACGAAACGCATTGAACGTCATAAACGAAAACGGAAGAAAATGCATTGGCATCTAGATTACTTCCGCGGTCACTGTGAAATGATAGCGGGCTTGCCGATTCGTACTAGTGGGCGGCCGCAGGCTATGACAACTTCTGCTCAGGAACGGCGTAAAGGTAAACTCTCTGACGATGCTCCAGCTGCTCGTGAAAGCGCAGATATAGAACTAACCAAAATTGACGTAGAATGTGCTCTCGCTGATGCAGTGCGAGCTATTGCGGAATGGAATGTACCGAACTTTGGGTGCAGCGACTGTGACTGCAATAGCCATCTATTCGGAATGAGCGAAAACCCGATACACAATCAAATCTTTATGAACGTAATAGAAAATTACAGGATGAATATGCTAGATGAACTAGTTAATAGGTAATTATTATTGATGGGGCCCGAGAACTATATACGTAATTAATTAAAAAGTGCTATTACCTATCTCTTCGCTCCATAGTGACCTAAGTCGCTCATCAATAGGTAATAGCACTTTTTAAAACACTAGCTATAGAGGTGTCCCATCAATAATAATTTAATCCTATCTATAGCTATATCAGCATATTCATTATAAAGTTAGTGCAAGGAGAGAGGGGAGATTTTGTGTATGAGGTTGTTTGTTAAGTTTGTGTTGTTGGTTGTCGTTGGTGTTTGTAGTGTTGTGTTGAGTGGTTGTTCTTTCATTTGGACGACGGAGAATGGTGATCCTGCTACACCAGAGGATATCAAGTCTAGCGTGGAGAAGGAGTTTTCGGTTGTGCATCCGAAGCTTGTTCTTCAGTCGTCTGTGGTAGAAAAGGAGAAGCCATTCCAGCGAAATGTGTATGTGTTTTATGATGAAAGTAATGGTATTTCCTTTACTACAAATTCTGTAGTCAAGTCGCCAACATTGCCGGCCCCTGGTGGTGAGCGAAAAAATGATGCGGATTTTGCGTATTCACAAGCGTATTTAGTTCATTTGAATGGTTCGTTAGTGGAACGTGCTAGGCAGTATGGCATGCGGATGGCGACGCACGAGGAAGCCTTGGAGTTAGCTAAGTCTAAAGCGACACGTGTAGCAGGTACTAATAAGATATCTTTATTCACATATGATGAGATTATCTTTGTAGACGAATCTGTAAAGGGTGGAGATATTCTAACCTTTATGAAATCTATATATAGCCTGTATAAACCGCAAGACAGCCCAGCGTTATTGCACCCTCGTTCTGATAGAAGCGTAGGCTTTTATTATCTACCAAAAGGAGAAGCGGACAAAACAAAAGCTAAGTATTTGATCGCCTTTCGATTTATGGCAAAAAATGATTGGAAAGAAACCATGCTAACAGGTATTGGTAGTACTGGTAACGACACTTCGGCTGTAGAACGAGATTTTGTTAGCATTTTAGATCATATGATACAACATGCGGCTCATTGAATAAGAGATAGAGGTTACTATATTTTATAGAATTAATTACAGCTATGCAACAGTTGTACAATTGGGTCATGTAATGGGAAGGAACTTTTACAAAATATAGCGTTATATACGCAAAAATGCTATAATTATATGATGAATTAGTATCAGTGTTAGTAAAATGAGGTGAGATTGTGGCAGACCAACAATGGTCCCACGGGAATATTCATCCCGTTCAGATTGATAAAGAAATGAAGAACGCGTACATCGATTATGCAATGTCCGTAATCGTTATGCGTGCGCTTCCAGATGTGCGCGATGGCTTGAAACCAGTACATCGTCGTATTTTGTATGCGATGCATGAAACAGGCATGACGCCAAATAAACCGTACAAGAAATCCGCTCGTATCGTCGGTGACGTACTTGGTAAGTATCATCCACATGGTGATAGTTCCGTTTATGACGCGACGGTTCGTTTGGCGCAGGACTTTAATACGCGCTACCTCTTGGTAGACGGTCACGGTAACTTCGGTTCCATCGACGGCGATAGTGCCGCTGCGATGCGTTATACCGAAGTACGTATGGCGAAGATTACAACAGAAATGCTTGCCGATATCGACAAGGAAACTGTTGATTTCATGCCGAACTATGATGAAAGCTTGCAAGAACCAACTGTATTGCCAGCGAAGATTCCTAATCTTCTCATCAATGGTTCCAGCGGTATCGCCGTAGGGATGGCAACAAATATTCCACCACATAATCTCAACGAGGTATGTAATGGTCTAGCGATGCTCATCGACAATCCGGATGTGACTGTAGATGAATTGATGACCGCTATTAAAGGTCCAGACTTCCCGACTGGTGCACTCATTCTGGGCCGAGAAGGCATCAAAAAAGCGTACTCCACAGGTCGTGGTAGCGTTAAAATGCGTGCTCGTGCAACCATCGAAGAGATGTCCAAGGGCAAGCATAAAATCGTAGTGACTGAGATTCCGTACCAAGTGAATAAGGCTCGCGTCATTGAAACCATTGCGAACTTGAGTCGTGATAAGGTCATCGATGGCATTACAGCACTTCGCGATGAATCTGACCGCCAAGGTATGCGCATCGTTATCGAATTGCGGGCTGACGTGCAACCAGACATCGTACTTAATAAATTATATAAACACACTCAACTTCAAGAAACATTCGGCGTGATTATGCTAGCTCTCGTAGATGGACATCCTCGCGTATTGAATTTGAAAGAAGTATTGGGTTACTACTTAGATCATCGTCTAGATGTTATCGTACGCCGCACTCAATTCGAGCTTAACAAAGCTGAAGCGCGTGCTCATATCTTGGAAGGCTTGTTGATTGCCCTCGACCACATCGATGAAGTAATCGCTACCATCCGCAGTTCCCAAACTGACGAAATTGCACGCAATGCATTAATGCAAAAATTCGGTCTTTCAGAGAAACAAGCGGTAGCCATCCTCGACATGCGTTTACGCCGTTTAACAGGTTTGGAACGCGAGAAAATCGAAGAGGAATACAAGGAATTATTGGCATTGATTGAAGATTTGAAAGCTATCTTGGCTAGCGAAGCGCGTCAACGTCAAATCATCAAAGACGAACTCGATGATATGAAGAAAAAATACGGCGATCCTCGTCGTTCTGAAATCACCATCGATACGTCTGACCTTGATGTAGAAGACCTCATCGCTGACGAAGAGATGGTTATTACCTTGACTAAACAAGGTTACATCAAACGCATGAACGCGAACGTATATCGCAACCAACATAAAGGCGGCGCTGGCGTTATCGGCATGAAGACGAAGGAAGATGATTATGTAACGCAAATTATGCATGTGCGGACCCATAATACATTGTTATTCTTCACATCTGCAGGCCGTGCATATCGCCTCAAGGCGTACGAAGTGCCGGAAGCAGGCTCTCGCAACTCTCGCGGTACCGCTATGGTTAACGTATTGCCACTCGCGGTAGGCGAATCCGTTACGACTATGATCGACCTTGAACGGGTTCATGAAGATGTAAATTTATTCATGGTCACTGAGTTCGGCGTTGTAAAACGTACGGCTATTGAAGAATACCGCAATATCCGTCGTTCTGGCCTCAATGCAATTAACCTCGACGAAGGCGATCGTTTGATTTCCGTTAATGTAACGACTGGCAACCAAGATATCTTGATTGGCACTAAGTTGGGTATCGCTATTCGCTTCAGCGAGCACGATGTGCGCCTCATGAAACGGGCGGCTCACGGCGTGCGCGGCATTAAATTGAATGCAGGCGACGTAGTTGTAGGCGCTGGTGTTCTTAATACTGATGAAAGTGAAGCACAAGTGTTTACTATCTCTGAAGAAGGTTTTGGTAAACGCAATGATGCGGAAGCTTATACATTGCAAAAACGCGGTGGTAAAGGCTCTAAGAACTTCAAGATTACGAACAAAACCGGCGATGTAGTAGCCGTAGAAGTTGTTCATAACGATGACGAAGTCATGCTTATTTCTGAGCAAGGCAAAATCATCCGCTTCAATATGAATGACATCGCTGTGAAGAAGGGCAAAGCTATTTCTGGTGTGAAAACACAAAACCTCGACGAAGGTGATAAGGTAGCTAGTATTGCTGTTATTCCAGGCGCTGAAATCGAAGAAGAAGTAGAATAATATAAAACACTATATAACTATTAAGTAACCATGGGCGACCATCTTAGATGGTCGCCTCTAGTGTTGAGGAGTTTAAAAATGAAAAAATGGTTAGCTGCTATGTTTGCAGCAGGGGTTTTCTTTGTAAGTGGCTTTGGTCAAGCTAGTGCTGCTGACTGGTACTATATCGATGCTGATGCTGACGATGCGGCATGGTTTATTGACAACTCTTCTGTATATAAGACAGATGATGCGGCTACAGTACTTGTTAAAATTAACAATGTAGAAGGCTTTACATATATCTACACAGTACGGATCGATCGCAAAGAAAAAACATGGACAGAACTTGATACAACAGTATATAGCAATGCTGGTATAGCATTGTTATCCAGTAAACAAGCACAAAAACCTACGAAAATTGAACCGGATACCATGGGAGCGGAAGTTATGCAGGCCCTATGGGGGAAATAATCCAACAATTTAATAGAAGCTGATATTCGCTCTGTCTATTTAGATATTCAGAACGTATAAGTAGCCCCGAACTATCCTGAAAGCCTCCATAGTGACCTAAGTCGTTTTCAGAATAGTTCGGGGCTTTCTATATTATTAGTACTCTTACAGAGCGAATATTCATATTCAATCGTGTCAGATTCATTTTTTTCATACAGAGAGAATATTCCAAGGTGAGTGTGTTTTTGTTTTAGGTAGGTGTGTTATTGAATAGATATGACAAAGAGGCTGTAATTAAAACTTAGTTTTAATTACAGCCTCTGGATTAGATTGTATTAACTATTATGATGGGAAAATTTAAATACTTCTTTTAAACTTATAATAACCAGAATTAGTGTAATTCCCCATCCAATTCGAGTTGCTAATAATAAATCATTTGACCAGATATTTAAGCAAGTTGCACCAATAGCTGAACCGATTGAAATCGCAACATTTTGCAGCATTCGTTGCAAAGCTCCTGTACTTCCTTGGATTTCCATAGGACTGGCTTGCATAATACTGGCAATATTAGCAGGTTGAAAGTATCCTCCACCAATACCGTAGATGAATAATCCTAATGTTAAGAGTTGATAAGGCCAGTTAGGATTGATCAGTAAGAGAAAAATCAAGGATATGATAATAATACTTAGACCAATATGGCTAAATAGCTTATTTTTATTGCCGTTATTGATTTTACTGGATATTCTTGAAAAAAGCACCAGCCCTGTAGGAGCTCCTAGAACAAGAAATCCAGTTTGCCCCACTTCTAGATGATATGATTGTTCAAAAATGAAGGGGGGAAGTAAAAAGATCATTGCAGAGGCAAAGCCAAAAGTAACTGTTTGAAAAAGGTAAGAGATTACTTGAGGATTATTTTTTAATCCTTTGATATCGATAAGTGCGTGTTTGTTCTTAAGTTCCACATAGTAAAATATAATTCCGAGCAACAAGCTAGATAGTATCAGGATTATACCAACTACAAATAGATGTGATTTGTTTAATAAAGATAATCCTAATAAGAGAGAAACTAACATGAGAGTGTTTATAGTAATTCCAAGCATATCTAATTGTCGGTTGTTGTTTTTTTCGGAGAGTTTATTGAGAAGGAAATTATTACATGCAATTCCGAGAATTACAAAAGGAATATTTATCAAAAAAATAAGTTGCCAGAAACTTAAAGAAAGTATAATCCCGCCTAAAGAAGGCCCTAGGATGGGGCCTAGACCAATCATAATTCCTAGAATACCAATAGAGCTATTTTTACGTTTTTCAGACACTAAAGTTGTAATTAGTGCGGCAGAAGTAGCTTGTAAAGCAGCGGCTCCTATGCCTTGAAAAATTCGTCCAATAATCAATAAATTGATATTGTTAATTAAGCCACAAAATAGAGAACTCAGACCAAAAAGCATGAATCCTAAATAAGAAATTTTTAATTTTCCAAATTTATCGCTTAATACGCCTAAAGGTAGGATAGAGATAGCTAAAGCTAAAGTATAACCAGTTATTGTGAAGGCTGCAATATCAGTTGAAGTTTGAAACTGTTCTTTTAAAAAGGGTAATGCTATATTGATAATTCCTGTATCAAGAGTGGATAATAACATTCCCATACCTGCAACAATTGTTATGAGTAAATCTTGCAATTGTTTATTCATAAAGATTTCTCCTTTTCTTTAAAACTATTAAGTATAATATAATAAGTCTAAAGTCTATAATCAAACGATTCAAAAAATATCGAATCGTTCAGGAGGATGTTTATGGCTATTAGAATTCGGTTTAGCGATTATGCTTTGAAAACAAATGAAACGTTGATACAAAGAATACAATTTGTGTATTCCCCTCTAAATGAACTTTTTAGAAGTTTACATGTTCTTCTAAATCCTCGCCATCATGGAACTAATATTGACTGGGTGATTGAGATACAAGATAAACTTACTGAAGAATTTTATGAGAATCTTCATTATTTCCAACTTTTTTATGAACTTGGGGTCTCTCCTATTTTGCTTTGTAATTTTCGCTCTCATATGACAACGATTGAAGAGGAAATACAAAATTTAAAGGAATTTCTTGCTAATTATTCAACTATTCGATTAATTGAGTATTTGGAGAGAATAGTAGATGATAGAGAAAATGCCTTTATTCCAACATTAGCTAAAGGACTAGAGTGGAAAGATTTTTCTTTAAATGAAAATGATCAATTGCTTAAAGATTTGAGACGAAATGCTACAAGTGTTTACAGGAGACTTTTTTCTTTTATTGATTGGTATAGAAAATCAATTTTTGATGATACTTGGAAAGAAAAATCAATTGAGCAAAAGCTTTTAATTGAAATACAAAAGCAATCTTCATTTTTGAGGGAAAAAGGTTTTATAGAGATGTTTAATCATTTACAAATTGATCGAATCCATTGGGAAAAAGATGCCTTATCCATTATTAAACCTTTTGACCAAGAGATTCATTTAAAGGATAGCGATTCTATTATGTTGTTACCAAGCTATTTTATTTGGCCACATCTGTTTGTTGAACCTTTTAATCAAGGAATTGCT
This sequence comes from Veillonella sp. AF13-2, assembly GCF_003603295.1. Taxonomy (NCBI): domain Bacteria; kingdom Bacillati; phylum Bacillota; class Negativicutes; order Veillonellales; family Veillonellaceae; genus Veillonella; species Veillonella sp. AF13-2. The sequence goes on along the minus strand of NZ_QTMT01000002.1, from coordinate 351,794 downwards.
ATTACTTATGATATTATGGAGCAACCAAGTTACTATAACTCCACGCCGGAGGAATTAGTTACTATTTTTAAAGCTTTGAGTGATTCAGTGCGGCTACAAATTATGAACTATATTTTGGAGAAACCATGTACGACGCAGTCTTTAGCACAAATTTTATTAATGACTGATTCAAGTGTATCGAGACACTTACAAATTTTAAAAGATGCAAAGTTATTGAAAGCAAGAAAAGTGAAGAAGTTTGTTTTATATGAACCGACAGAGTTAGTTACTCAACTTATGCCAAATTTCTATCGCTTCTTTCGAAATTAAGAGAAGATGAATTATCATGTTGTGGGTTGATAGAGATAGTTTTCATATAACATTTAGTTTTCCCTTATATACTAATTTGTATATTTTTGTATTTTCTTTGAGAGGTATTAATATGAAAAAAACATTGGCAGCTGTTTTGGCAGCAGGTGCATTATTAATCGGCGGTATTGGTAGTGTTGATGCGGCTAATTGGTATACAGTAGGCACTGATAGTAATGGTGTTACTTGGTCTATCGACAATGATTCCGTTAAAAAAGATGATAAAAAAGCGGTAATGGACATTAAAGCTATGGACTACGAAGGTTACCACTACATCGTGACTGAAGAGTTCAATCATAAAAAACGGGAAGTTAAGGATCTTAAGGTGACTCTTTATAACCCACAAGGTTATGTTGTGAAAGAGGAACAAGTTAATAAAAATAGCCGTAAAGTTGAGCCAGGTACGCCTGCGTACGCTGTATTCCAACTTATTTGGGGCGGTAAATAATTGAATCCTATAGACAGTACACTGTTGATTAGTACAGGCTTGTCTAGATTGAATGATTTTGTGAAAGCTTCACTTGCGCACGTTCTTTAGAAGAACGTGCGTTTTTATGTACAATATAATTTTGTTTTAGTTCTTATAGTATTAACAATTAAGCCATTAGTTTTTATAGTGCTAATAAGTAAGTCACTTATTAAGGCACGTTAGTTAACGCCCTTAAGATAGATGAATTATTCATTATTCTATGTTAAAATGTGATTTACATTACACTTTTTTGGAGATTTTGTGCAAAAGTGTAACAATTCTACATAGTATAAACTTTCACCATAGCGTATACTATAGGTAAGATGCAGAAGTATGGCTTGGGCGCAGTGCTCCGTAGTTTGGCATATTTTGCCCCAATAGGTTTGGTAGTTATAGTTTGTTAGAGGAGGTCCTCATGTCTCAATACGAATTTATCGATAAACGCGTGCCGATTGCACTCGACAATCCATCCATTTATCACGACATTTCCAAGTGTAAAAACTGTACGTTATGCCGTCGCGCTTGTGCGGATGTAATGAGCGTTCTTGATTACTACGACCTTGATGCAAACGGCGATGTGCCTGTATGTATCCATTGCGGTCAATGTGCCGCAGCATGCCCATTCGATTCCATGCATGCTAAATCCGAGCTTGAAAAGGTAAAAGCAGCCCTTGCTGATCCTGAGAAAATCGTTGTTATCCAAACAGCTCCAGCAGTTCGTGTATCTATCGGTGAAGGCTTTGGTTATGAACCAGGTACATTCTTGGAAGGTAAAATGGTTGGTGCCTTGCGTAAACTTGGTGCAGACTATGTAGTAGATACTAACTTTGGTGCGGACTTAACCATTATGGAGGAAGCATCCGAGCTTGTAGAACGCCTTAAAAATGGAGGTCAAATTCCTCAGTTTACAAGCTGTTGCCCAGCGTGGGTACGCTTTGCGGAAATCTATTTCCCTGAATTGATTCCTAACTTGTCTTCCACACGTTCTTGTATCGCTATGGAAGCGGCTATGATTAAAACGTACTTTGCAGAGAAAAAAGGCATCGATCCTCGTAAGATTGTATCCGTATCTGTAAACCCTTGTACGGCTAAAAAAGCAGAAACGAAACGGGAAGAAGAAAATGCAGCGGCTCGTTACCACAATGACGAATCCCTTGGCATGGACACAGATATTTCTATCACAACTCGTGAGTTTATTCGTTGGATTCAAGAGGAACATATCGACTTCAACACAGTGGAAGAATCTCAATTTGATGACTTAATCGGTATGGAAACTGGTGCATCCATCATCTTCGGTAACACAGGTGGTGTTATGGAAGCGGCGATGCGTACGGCTTACAAGCTCATCACTGATAAAGAGCCACCTCCATACGCGTTGACTCATCTCGAAGACGTTCGCGGTATGGAAGGCGTAAAAGAGGCAACTGTTCAATTGGGTGATGACGTAACATTGTCCGTTGCCGTTGTTCATGGTGGTAAAAACACACGTGACTTCTTGAATGCATTGAAAGACAGCGGTAAACACTACGACTTCATCGAAGTTATGGCGTGCCCAGGTGGCTGTATTGGTGGCGGTGGCCAACCGCGCACTAAATTGCCGCAAGCCGTGAAAACTAAAGAAGCTCGTATCGGCGGTCTTTACGAAGCTGATGAAAACTACAAATGGGTTGCGTCCTATGAAAATGAAGAAATCCAAACCTTGTACAAAGATTTCTTAGGCGAACCATTGGGCCATAAGGCACACGAACTTTTACACACACACTATACAGACCGCAGCGCGGTTCTTGGTACTCGTAAAGACGTAACACCTGAAACATGTCCAACATCCCCTAAATTTAAAGGCTAATGATAGCCGATTGCTTAAATATGGTGCAAGTAAACATATAGTAGCGTTAGCTATTTAGGGTATAACAACATAAAATAGAAAATCCTACGGGTCATGAGTGACTTGATACTCACGTAGCCTTTGTTACAGTGCGGTCACTTTCTAAACGATCTGTAGGATTTTTTATATAATTATTCAAAATTCACATATTTTTACTGTATAACTTTATTATAATAATTCAGTATAAAAAAATTATTTTATTATGAGGAAAAGATGAATCATTTAGTGTATAATATAGAAATATACTGTACGGATCAAGAGGGGACTTATGGGTGTTGCATTGGGAGAGCAACATAGAAAGCCCATAATATTCATAATATTGCGTAAGCATTAAGGAGCTTTTAGGAGAGATGAACCAGTTTTTTCGGCGGGTCCTGAGTGGCCTCGCCTTACTAGTTGCTGTCGTTGGTACAACTGGATGCCAACATGAGAGTCAGGCAGAACAAGAAACGGTACGAACCGTATCGTACCGTGCCGTCCTGGAGTCCAACAAACCCGTGTCTGAAAAGGTGGACACTTGGATTGCGGCCATGTCTCAAGAGGATAAGGTGGGGCAGCTGATGATGATCAGCCTTCATGGTAGCACGATAGGACAATCCCAAAAGGATGTGATCCGAAAATACCGTGTCAGTGGCGTTATGCTAACGAATGAAAATCTTATTAATAAGAACCAAGTGAAAACTTTCACCAGCGATATTATGCAAACGGCGATAACCTCTAGCATGGTGACACCCTATATTGCGGTGCATCGTGATCGCATATTGCATGGGAATGAAAGTTTCTTGCGGTTGCCGAAGCCCAATCGATGGGGGCAATTGCCTATGGATCGTATCATTAATTTGGTCACGCGATCTGCTATTGAAATGCGGGATATGGGCTTTAACTTGGTTATTGGGCCTAATGCTAACCTTGGTGTACCGAATATGTCTTACACATCCGACCCCACGTAGGCAGGTCATATAAACCTTGCCATGGTGGAGCGTTACCAAATTAATCATATGTGGTCTGCTTATAACTACTTTCCGGCAGTGACCTTAGGGGATGCATCCTTTGGATCAGCTAATGAGGCGAAAGCGTATCTCAGCAATAATGATGTAGCCGTCTTTAAACGGCTTATTGCGCAGACGACGGCGAATAGCTATATGCTTGTGATGAGCCATATCCAGATTCCTGCTATCGATAACGAACACTTGGCGAGTTCCTCTAAGCCGATTATTGATGGTTGGCTTCGCAAGGAGCTCGGCTATAAAGGTATCGTTATGACGGATCGTATCGATGTGGGTGCGTTGCAATCCAATCAAAAGATAGGCGATTACGCTGTGGCCTCTATTTTGGCGGGCAGTGATCTCATTCTTGTTGATGCGGATACGATTCATATCGATGAAGTCCATCGTGCGCTGACGCAAGCGGTGGCGGATGGAACGATTACGACCGAGCGGCTTAACGAATCGGTTAAGCGCATCTTATTGATGAAAATGCAAACGCAAATGGATCCATAAGATATTTAGGAATATTAGATTTTGTAATTAGGAATTTACGAATTAGATATTTACAAGTTAGATATTTACTATTAAGAAACTTAGTATAAGAAAATTCGGTAACAATTTAATATACTTTATATGCAAATGACGTGCTATACCTCTCAGGTAGCACGTCATTTTTAAAATATATAGATTAAATTATACATATTAAACTATATAGATTAAAATCTATAGTTTAATATGTATAGCTTATAATGTATAACTTATATAACCACGCCTTATAGGATATGTTGATATCAAATGTATATGAAAATAAAGTAATCATAAGGCCTTTTATGATGATAAGGCAACATGTATCGCATAAAAGCTCTGATTTGATGCGTAAAAAAATTAACATAATAAAAAGCTATGTTAACTATATGAAAAAAAGTTTAATAATGATTTAAAATTATGATATAATAATTTCCGTAAATAGTTGGAGGTGAGTATATGAATTTTGTGGGACGTGCTGAAATTATAGAGCGTATCCAGTCCCGAATTGCAATGGGCCAAATGAGTTTATGTGTTGTATATGGTCCTCATCGCAGTGGTAAATCCTATGTGGCTTCGCAACTTGTACGCCGTCATAAGGCGATATATTTGGCGGGGCGCATGGCCAATGAATCAGTCCATGTGGCTGATATAAATAGAGCTCTTGAGGCACGTTTTGTTCCTGCTAATGCTCAAGATACATTCGAGCCTGTAGAGAGTTTGCAGCAGGCTTTTGTGAGACTTTTTGAAAGCAGTGTGAAAACACCTCAAACTGTGGTGATTGACGATTATCCATCCTTGGTGGAAGCAGTTCCTCAGTTTCCCATTCACTTGCGCGATTTATTAGATACCTATAAAGATACGAGTCGTTTGAACATCATTTTGATGGCGAACGGCATGGAACAACTCGATGGCCGCATCATTGGCGATCGCAGCCTTATCGGTCCTTTCGTGTCCGAATATCTCGAGGTGAAACCATTTTCCTTGGTTGATATGAAATCTTTGGGCCTTCACTATGCAAAGGATGATTTGCGCACCGTCTTTGCCGTAACCGGTGGGTTACCTGCCTATGTGCAATACTTTGATAATGGTGAAAGCATTGATACGAATATTATTAATTTGTTCTTCTCAGTAACGGGAGCTCTCTTTGAAGAAACACAATATATTTTGCATCGAGATATGAAAAATATAACCGGTGCCAATGCCATTTTAACGGGCCTTGCTAGCTTGGAAAGACCGTATTACGTGGAGCTTTTACAAGAAAGCCAAATTAAAAGTGGTACCTTTACATCTCGTTTGAACGATCTTATGTCTATGGGACTCGTGGGCCGCATTCAGGCAAGTAACCGTGGGAACGCGAAGTACGCGGATTACCATTTCACGAATAGTATGTTCCATTTCTGGTACCGCTATGTATATAAATACTGGGGCGATATCGTGCGCGGTTATGGCGCTGATGTATATTATAATCATGTAAAACCGCAGCTAAACGACTTTGTCCAAGCCGCGTGTATTGCGATTTAATCAGACAATCTCAGATTGAATACTACTACCTAAAGATTGAATACTATTACCCAATGATAGTATATATTTCCTCTTATAATGACACCACATTGCGTATGTGGTGTCATTTTTAGTAATTATCTATTTTCAGCAATTACCCTTTGAATCGCATGCTTATGGTGTACTATGGATGGAAACTAAGGCTCAAATATAACAGAATATAGGGAAATTCCAAGGAATTGCCAATTTGTCAAAACACTCTTTCCGCGGTATTGTGTACATAAGCGCTATGCCATGGCAGGAAAGGGGATTTATGTTATACACAAACGAAGAACCTTTAGTACAAAAAATATGTATTAAAACTGCAAACTTACAACATGACAACTATCAGTCAGAAACGTTAGAAACACAAGCATTACCATCTCATTCTTTACTATCGAAAGCTAATGAGTCTACGGAAAGTATTCCAGAGGAATTGAAATTACAGACCCTTGTCTGTGGTCATCAAGTTTTATCGTCCTTGTCGGACAAGAGCCTCGTGTCCATCTGTCAAAAGCCAAACATGAGGATTCAGACGGTAGGGTATCAGCCTTGGTCCGCTGACGAGCTTCGTCATGATGCGGCACAAATCGAGCTCTGTCGCAGGTATCGACCGCTCATCTTGCACTATACGAATCGCATGGGAAACCGCGAGTTCCGCGAGGACGTAGAGAGCTATCTTTGGGCCATCCTCATAGAATCGATTTATAGCTTTGATTTGAATGGGACCGTACCGTTCCCAGGCTTTGTGAAAGCTGGCATTATGTACGGTTACATGCGGTACTGGAAACGTGAGCGATTGCGTTATCGCCGTGAAATACACATCCCAGATCGCACCACTGATGATGGAGAAGTCGCCTTTGGCATGGATATCTTCGCATCTGGCGAGAATGTAGCGGATATGGTGATGAGTGCCGATGAAGAGCATAGGCTTCGTGCGCGTCTCGTGTGGGCCTTAGGTAGATTGTCTCCTGATCAACGAGACCTACTGCGCCGTGTCTACGGTGAGTGCCAAAGCTTGGTATCGGTTAGTGAAGAATTGAACTGTAGCCGCCAAGCCATCCAACGGCGCCACGAACGAGCCATTCGGAAGCTGCGCAGGTATTTGAGTACGGACTTTGAACACTTGTGTGTGCATTAGTTATTATAATTTAATTTCTTATTTATATCCTATATATTGCATATTTCTTTTAATCTCGATTAACAAATATACATAAAATATGCAATTCTCAATTTAAATGAGAAAATAATGACACATCAAGGTATATATAACTTTTACAAGATCATAAAGTCTTTAAATATACGTAAATTTCTATAGTTTTGTATATATATTTACAAATTATACAGGCTGATATACAATTAAGTCAGCAGCAGATTAAAGCATGCTAATCTGCTTTCACAGAACACGTGTTCATTGTATTGTTGAAAGGAATGTTCCTGATTAGATTGGAGAGGATTCCATGGCAATAGATGATAAACTAACAGATTTGATGGCCGCTCGGCTATCTAAGGGAGAAGATTTGGATTTGATCTATACGAATCCAAAGAATCACATTGTTTGTTTTATTCCTACCTATCAACCTAGTGGTGGGGACAGTACGAAGTGTTATTTTGTGGATGGTCGCGAAGAAATGGTTCATCTGCCGATGCGCACGATTACGCGAGAGCTAGCGATGCAGGAAGGGCTGAGACCCAACTATATTATGACTAGCGATGGTCGGCGTAGCAGCTATACCGCACCTAAGACCTATGGTCCGCATCTAACCTTTGCTCATATTAAATGTCGCCGCCCTATCGGCAAGGACGTGGTGTATGGCCTTTTTAACGTGGCTATACCTTATGAATATATCGTTACAGAAGGTCCGGAACCCGATACGAGCTATATTCATGTGGCGGACTTTGCACCCATCTTGGTGTACCAATCCCCGCGTCATGTCAAACACAAACTGAACGAAGCGATGCTAGAACACTGCAACTACGTGCGAAAAATGCTAGCCCGCATCAAACTCAGCCAAAACCCTCAAGTCGTGGCCGAACTATTTATCGCCTGGAGAGACCTAACGAGATAATTCGTTGGACGGTGAAAGTAGAAATAGGAGGGTGGAGAGAAATTTGGAAAAGGAGGATAGGCGTATAAGAAAATATATAAATAGTGGTATTTAAAACAGATAAAAAACATTCTTTGTGTAAGCAAAGAATGTTTTTTTATTTTAAAGAGTTAAGTTTATGGTCTTTATTTATTAATCTAGATATGGTATTATTTCTGTATTTATAAAATAATTTTTTAAATATTTTTAGTATTTAGTTGAAAAAATCGAACATTTGTGCTATAATTATATAAAATAATAATAGTAAATTTATATATATTTAGGGGTGTATTCTATGAAGCTTATAAGTCTTTTTAGTGGTTGTGGTGGCTTGGATTTAGGCTTTGAGCGTGCTGGATTTCAAATTCCGATTGCTAATGAATATGATAAGACAATCTGGGATACTTTTAAAGCTAATCATCCTAATACTCATCTTATTGAAGGTGATATAAGAAAAGTAAATAAGAGAGATATAGAAGAATTTATTACAGACGATATTGATGGCATTATTGGTGGACCTCCTTGTCAATCGTGGTCTGAAGCAGGAGCTTTAAGAGGTATAGAAGATGAAAGAGGACAATTATTCTATGATTATATTCGTATATTAAAGGATTTTAAACCTAAATTTTTCTTAGCTGAAAATGTTAGTGGAATGCTTGCTAGTAGACATTCTCAGGCGGTAGAAAATATTATACACTTATTTAATAATGCTGGATATGATGTGAGTGTTAATTTAGTAAATGCTAAGGATTATGGTGTTGCGCAAGAACGAAAAAGAGTTTTTTTTATAGGATTTAGAAAAGATCTTAAAGTCGATTTCAAATTTCCAACGGGCTCAACACATAATGATGAAGATAAAATATCTTTAAGAGATATAATTTGGGATTTGAAAGATTCGGCAGTGCCTGCTCTTGAAAAAAATAATAGAAATCCTAATGCTATTAATAATAATGAATATTTTGTTGGTGCATATTCTACTATATTTATGAGTAGAAACCGTGTTAAAAGTTGGGATGAACAAGCTTATACAGTGCAGGCCTCTGGTCGTCAATGTCAACTTCATCCACAAGCTCCAAAAATGGAAAAAGTTGATAAGAATAAATATATTTTTGTTAAATCTCATGAAAATTTATATAGAAGAATGACGGTCAGAGAGGTTGCTCGTGTTCAAGGCTTTCCTGATGACTTTAAATTTATTTATAGTAAAGTTGATGTAGGCTATAAAATGATTGGTAATGCAGTTCCAGTTAATTTAGCATATGAGATTGCTTCTGCTATTAAAGCTACTTTAGAGTAAAAATAAAAAAAATATGGTTGATATATTTATATCAACCATATTTTTTATTCATGGGTAATTTCATCGTAGTTCACAACGTTATTTTCATTTAAATCCTTAGTATTGATACTCCGTAAAGCATTCAGAGCATATTTTAATTTATCACACGCTATATCTCCACCTATAGTTAAAGGGGAGCCAAAGTTTAAATTGTGAGATAATTTAGAATCCTCTATAGTCCAGTCCACAGAAACTGCAAGAGGGCGATTTCCATCATATCTATCATCAAATGATCTATAGTTTAAAGCTTTATAGACACAAAATAAATTAGGATTTCTTTTGACATAACTGGGAATAGGTTCTAATTGATCAATTATATTTTCAATTGATGAAATGTTATTTGTTATTAGTATATAATTAGCTATGCCAGAATTTTCTATAATTTTACCATTAACAGAAGCATTTTTTTTGTTAGCTGCTAAATTAGTACCTGAATAGACATCCATTACTTCGGACTCTGTGAGATCCAGTTGTGTACTTAGTTTTCCACCAGTTTTATTGGTTAACTCAAATTTCCAACCTAAAGTAATTGATCCTGCTTGTGTTCTTGAGAATTTTGTTTTATAAATTAGTTTTTTTGCTTGAAATTGTGATCTTAATTTGTAAGTTGCCTCATTTATTTTAGTTTCCCAATTATCACCAAATAGTTGTTTAGCTCGTTCTTTACTAATTTTATTCTCTACAAAATCAGCATTTTCTTTTTTATAAGAAATCTTAATTTCTCTTATTTTATTTGTATTAATATCTTGTGCTTCAATATAAATATCCGTTTTAGGCTCACCATGAGGGCTTGATGGTTTTCCTGCAAAGTTAACCTTGTAAGTATTACCTTCGAAATTAAATTGTGTATCATTTTGGAATAACTCTAGAATAGCCCGTTCGGCTTCAGTAAACTTCATAATACATCTCCTCTTATAAAATTTATATTCACTAAATAATAGTTTATTAGTATAAAGTTATCATATATAGTGAATGATCAACTTATTAGTTGTGGTGTAATAGCCTTTCCTATATAATTTATATTATATAAGGGGGGATTGAATATGTCTAACAAAAGCTTTACTCTTAAATTCCATTACTATTTTGTTAAATCCTCAAGAGAAGGTCATTTAGCATCTTTTGAAATTGATACTAATAAAAAGTTAGAACGATTATTAATAAAATTATCTGAATGTGGTCATGAAGAGAGAGTTCTGAAACATAATCAAGATGATGATAATATGATTATTCTACAGTCTTTGTCTAAGGAGACTAACGGGTTTTGGAAGTTAAACTTCGTGAAAGTTAGAAACGGTACTTTACCAGGAAGATTAAGTGCAGATGGTGTATTCAGTGAAATTATTTTGGAGCCAGATGAATATATAGGGGAAGATATGACCATTATTTATTCTCCCGAACATTCTTTGGTGGGGCTACAACGTAATTTCTTTAGTGTAAGTGCCTCAAAGGTTCAAGATTATTTTTGCGATAAAGAAACAACTTTTATGGAAGACGGCATTAGTTTTATATTTGAGGCTATTCTTGACTCTAAGGAGATTCCAGAAACAGCTATTATAAGAAATGTTGAGGTTTCTTGTTATGATTTAAATGGCGCATCAATAGAGGATGTTATTTCAAATGATAAGTCTTATGGTGCAAGAAGAATTAGCTTAGTATATGGTATGGGTACTGCACCTAAAGATAAAGGCTTGCTTGGAGGAATTCGTAACTTTTTAGGAGTGTGTATGAATGACCCAAGATATAAGAAGATAAAGGCCTCATATCGTAGAGATGATAATAGTCCAATTGAGACGATTGATTTTCTCGAATCTAAAGTTGAGGACCGTATTTCTTTAACATACTCGAAAACAGATCCAATTACTTATGATCGAGTTTATATGGCTTTTTTACCAAAATTTAAGGAACAATTAGCCGTTATTGCTATAGGTGAAGGCGAAGATAATGAAAATGATAATAGGTAAATATAAAATACTTATTTTTTTTCTTTGCGTGAGCATTGTTTTGACGTTTGGTTTTGATGTAGATAAAGTGAGAAGTGATGATTTCTTATCATCTATTCTCACAGTTGCTTCTATTATCGTAGGATTCATTACTGCTACAGTAAGTCTATTTATAGGTATAGCCGGAACGAATGTTATGCAGCGGCTGAATAATAGAGGTAAGATTGATGAGTTAGTATTTCGCTTTAAAAGTATAATTTATACAGGTATTTTGTCCATTATAATATCTATATACATGTACTTATTTGATAAGGTTAAGTACATATATATTAATGATTATATTACTATACCGATAAGTTCGATAATTATTGTTTGTTTATTTACCTCACTTTCTTTAAGCATATATTATACATTAAATTTAACAAAAATAATGCTTTTAATTTTTAGAGACTTAGTAAAAAAATCATAATTTAATAAAAAGGAGACTGTTACAAAACAGTCTCTTTTTTACGTTTTATATGTTTATTAAATTACGGCTGCCATTTTGAATATCCAAATCCCATCATAATAATGCTCACCACGAGCATGCCGTTACCAAGGGTAATGGCGCTTTCACTTGTGGCTAGGCAGGTAATAAAGGATCCGATGCCCATAATAATTGTGCCTAGTATAGCAGATAGTTTATGAATTGCCATGATAATCACCCTTTGCTTTCACTAACAACATTAGGTTTAACAATATACGTAATGACTGCGTACAGTAAAGCACCGATTACAATCCCGTTCAGCGAAGCCAATCCGAATGGTATGAATTTAACACAGACTAATGCGATGGCCCATGTGATCCATGGAACTAGATTCCATTTTTTGAAAGTCGCTTTGTTGTAATCGATATATTTTCCGTGATGAACCAGGTAAAAGTCCGCTAAAATAATACCGCATAGTGGAGGAACAATGATGCCTAGTGTACTTAAGAATACAAAGAGGGAGTCGATTTTATATGGTTGTGTCATTGTTGCTAATGCAGAGATAGCAATGAGCACGGCTAGCATAATATTTCTGTTTAGTTTGAAAGAGTTGGCTAGGTTCAATGATGTGGAATATAGGTTTGCACCATTTGTTGTAAAGATGTTTGTAGTCAACAATAGTAAGCTTGGGAACACGAGGCCAAAGCTTAATAGTACGTTGATTAGGTCCCCATCATTCATAGCAACGCCTGCGATAGCACCGCAGCTAATCATCAACGTATTGCCGCCCAATAGACCGATTGTGCTCGCTGTAATAACATCTTTCTTGCTTTTACCATAACGCATAATATCTGCGATACATGTAGCAGTGGATAGAATCCATGTACCGATAACGATGGTAATGCCTGACAGTAAATCGATAGGTTGCAATGGCACATAGTTAAATAGTTCTTGCCAGCCACCGATTGTTTGAACGGAGCGAGCCGCTGTTCCTAGTGAAAGGAATACGATAGATGGAATCGCAATATAGCCGAATACGGCGAGGGATTTAATACCGAGAACCGCAAAGATACCCATGATAACGGCGCTGAGCATCATAGCAATGATTTCGCCTGTGTAGGAAAGGTTAAAAACTTGAGCAATAAAATGTCCATATAAAGCCGCTTGAATCGTGTACCAACCTAGATTGACGATAGGTACGAAGAGAGAGGCAATTCTAGATCCTTCCTGACCGAAGCTGTATCGAGTCAAAAGGGCAAAGGTAAGACCTGTTTTATAGGCGATTACACTCACTAGCCCTGCGATGATACATAAGAAAATGTTGCCTAGAATCATGGCTAATAGTAATTCGTTGAAAGTCAGCCCGGCAGCTAACCCGCCACCAGCCATCATACTAGTAACAAGAAAAACAAACCCAGTCCAAACGATAGTGAGAGAAAAGCAGGACTTCCTTGCCCCTAACGGGACAGGCTTCCTAGAATACTCATTATCTGTGTTCGTATCAACTGGCTCAACAAACTCTAATTTCTCCTTACTCATACATCTATACTCCTTTACGTAATAAAAAAGCTACCATGATGCGTTTTAAGATTTATATAAGCATGGTAGTAAAGACCTATTATGTAGTGTAAATATAGTGAATTTTTCTAATAAAGGATACATATTTAATTTGTCATAAACGAATGGTATTTGTCTTCATTAAAACATACGTAGAATGAATATTCAATATGTATATTATGCATATTAAGCAATGTTGAGAATGAGACATATTCTATATTTTAATAGTGATATAGATATTCGGTATCTTGTTAAAAGAATAAAGGCAGTACTATTATATTTTATATTAGTACTGCCTTTTGGTTTGTTTCAATTATTGTATTAGTGCTAAAGTATTCTGTTGTCTTGATATTATACAAATATTTTCATGATAACCATGGAAATCAATGCATTTACCACGCTGATCGTCATAAGCATTGGCCAATACTTTTTAGGTACTTCAACTACACCTAGTAATCGGCCCATGTATTGGATTTGGGAGCCCATTAAGAGTAGAGCTGGAGCCAAAATAGTCACTTGTATCATATCAATCGTATTGTTAGAAAGTAAGTTAACTGCAACGCCGATACCAGCAGAGTAGGATAACCAAGCTGTTAACAAGATTGTTACACTTTCACCTGGAAGACCAAATAAAGCCATTGCAGGAGCAAATAGGTTACCTAAAAATGCCATGATGCCTAAGATACGTAATAGCTCGGCAAGTGTGTATGCCATCAATACGTTTGGTAATAAGTTTTGAGTGGCTAGCGTAAAGCCTTTTCGTGCACCACGAATAAATATATCAAATGGATTATTTGTTTCTTTATTGTTGCTCATCTTTGAAATCTCCCTTGAATACTGTATTAAGTGCGATTCGACATACGGCACCACCGAAGAACTTCATAACAAATACTACGATGAGTGGAAGGATAATTGGTACTGTTAAGTACGCAAAAATAGCAGATCCAATGGCTACGTAGTTGTTAATCATGCCCGCACCGCTATACTGCCATGCCGTCATGATTGTTAATTCTTTACGGTTAACTAGATTGTTGTCGTAAAGGTCTTTGGTAATCGCTGCACCTGCATCTGTACTTTGTAAGTCCGTAATCATTGCAAGGCCAGTTAATCCAGGGATACCTAAAATAGGTTTCAATAATGGAGTCATTAATTTATGGGCTGCACGGATTGCACCGTAATGTTCTAAAATCTCAAGTACACCCAATGCCAACATAACTGTTGGTGTTAAGCCCAAGGCAAAGAGGAAGCCTGCGCGAGCGCTGACGCCACCTTCCCCAATAAAGGTGTTTTTTGCAGGGTTAACCATGGTACCAAATTTACCAGAAATAGTTGCAAAGTCTAAAGCAGAGAGCCATTTAAAACCTTCTACATTGTTAAGTAATCCGGAGAAGAATAGGATTGCTACAGCTAATGCAATATAGCAACCGACAGTTACCTTCTTAGTAAATTGAGTATAGTTTTTCTCATTGTTAGGGTCACTCATGATTTTAACCTCCTACATAAAACACATAGAGTTATATGATTTATAATTATATAGTAGAGATAATAAATAGTGCAAGAATATCATTTATAAAAGTTATATATATTATTAAAAGTTTTTATTTAAACTGATTTAAAAGCAGATATTTGTGTAGTATAATTAATGTGTTAGACGCTATTCTATAGAAAGAGGTGTTGGCGATGAGTGAAGTATTAAATTTCTATAATTATTTACATACAATTCCTGAAGAAGGTTTTCAAGAACTCAAGACTTCCGCATTTTTAGCAGAAAAAATGAAAAGTTACGGCTACGATGTAACACGTAATGTGGGCGGAGAAACGGGTATCATCGGTATCTATGATAGCGGTAGACCTGGTCCTGTGGTAGCGCTTCGTGCCGACATGGATGCGCTTGGTCATATTATCGATGGTAAACATGTATCTCGTCATACTTGTGGTCATGATGGACATATGTCAATGTTGTTGGCTGCGGCTCAAATTATTAAAGAAAAGCAATTAGTAAAACGAGGTAAGTTAAAGATTTTATTCCAACCCGCGGAAGAGCTAGGTTCTGGTGCGACTAGTATGATTAGGGGTGGAGCTATTGATGATGTAGAATACATCTTTGGTGCGCATGTACGTCCATTTGAAGAAGCAGAAAATGGGCAGGCTAGCCCTGCGATTCATTATGCATCCTCTTGCCGTATGGTCATTGCTTTTCATGGCAAGCCAGCTCATGGTGCCCGCCCTCATTTAGGGATTAATGCTTTGGATGCAGCGGTTCAAGCGGTTAATGCAGTTAATGCTATCCATTTAAAACCAACTGATAATTATAGTGTTAAGGCGACTCGTTTTCTTTGTGACTCTGGCGTAACGAATGCGATTCCAGCGAAAGCGGTTGTTACATGGGATTTACGTGCACAATATAATAAAACGATGGATGAGCTTTGTGCTAAGTTTTTACCAGCTATTGAAGGGGCAGCTGCTTCTATCGGTGCGACTGTTGAGGTTTTGGATTCTTTCCGTATTCCTGCGGCTGAGTTAAATGATGAGGCAACGGCTCTATTAGCTGACTCTATATCTTCTATTCTTGGTGAAAGCAACTGTATTGATCCAATTTACACACCAGGTGGTGAAGATTTCTTCTTTTACACTGTGGAAAAGCCAAGCTTAAAAGCAGGTTTCTTTGGGCTTGGGTGTAATTTGCGGCCAGGTTTGCATCATCCTGACATGAGTTTTGATACAAGTGCCTTAGAAAATGGTGTTTCTATTTGGATCGATTTAGTAGAACGGCTATTAGGAGAATAAGTGTTTGTTGCTAAGCTTGGAGAAACACATGAGTTTTAATTCTGTTGTAGGGATAATACTTAAAGCTTGGCTATAATGCAATCTTTCTATAAAATTTTAGTTATATTAAAAGAACCATTAACACAATACGGTGGATTGTGTTAATGGTTCTTTTTGTGGTAGTGAAACTACGACTTATGCAACATAGTCATTTTTAAATTTTTCATGAATGTGTTATTGTTATGTTTGTAATGACTTAGATGCACTTTATGTCTTTCAGAGGCATCAAAAGTGATCTAAGGGATTATGTATATTGTTAAATTTATCATTAGTTTTAGTAGAGTATAGAAACGTATTAAACGGTAATAATCTAGTATGTTTCTTTGGATATGAATATGGTTCAATCAATAGAGCGTGGTATAGAGATACTCAAGTTATTAGAGGCAGGCCCGCTGGGTGTGACCGAATTGGCGAATGCGACGGCGTTGCCCAAGGCCACTGTCCATCGGTTGCTCAAGACCTTTGAGGCGCATCATTGGGTTGAGTTCAATAGGGCCAAGAAGTATCATTTGTCTTGGGGCATTTTGCCGATGGCAAAGTCCTTTCTTACATCTTTGGATGTGCGTGCCATTGCACAGCCATACATGGTGGCTATCCGCGATCAGTTGCAGCAGTCCGTGAATTTATTCTTGGCACAGGGCGATTATCGCATCTGTATCGAGCGCGTTGCGGCGGACAAGCCGTTGCGGAACGATATCAAAATCGGCACGGTTTATCCTATCTTTAAAGGGGCGGCTGGCAAGATCTTTGGTGCCTATCTAGCGGACTTCAAGGATACGGATATGAGTGCTGATGAAAGCTCCCAAATTCGTCATGATGGGTATGTGGTGACTCGAGGCAATCGTGTGCCTGATGCGGCGTCCATCGCAGTTCCTATCTTTTCCTTTGGCAATAAGTTAGAGGCGGTGATGACTATTTCTGGTCCTATAGGGGACTACACAGAAGAGCGTGTCAATGAGTATTTATCGGTGATGATCGTATTAGGTCAAACTATTTCCAAACACATGGGGGCGACCTTATAAATTTATTTTTTTTGCTCAGTATATGGAATAACGTTCCATTATGCGGAACAAATATAAGTGCGTTAAAATGTATTAAGTACGGGTACGACTTGTGTTATTAGATACAATTCTCATAAGATTTGTATTTATAGTTGTATGAATTTAGGATTTTTAAGTGTGTATGTTGGAGGTAGAAATGAGTCAGCTTTTACAAGAGATTGAAGCATTAAGAAAGCCCATGAAGGAGTTAAATGATTTCATTTTCGATCATCCTGAGCTCGGAAATGAAGAGTTTAAAGCTCATGAGTTATTGACGAATTTATTAGAGAAGGAAGGGTTCACCGTTGACCGCGAGGTGAGTGGTCTTAAGACTGCGTTTAGAGCGGTATACTATGTAAACGGTGGAGGTCCTAAGATCGGCTTGCTTTGCGAGTACGATGCCCTTGAAGGCTTGGGGCACGCATGTGGTCATAATTTGCAAGGTCCATCTATTTGCACGGCGGCAATCGCTTTGAAACGCACGTTGCAAGTACCTTGCACGTTGGTTGTGTACGGTACGCCTGCAGAGGAAACGGCGAGCGGCAAGCTTGTTATGGCTCGTGAAGGCGTGTTTGACGATTTAGATCTCGCTTTCATGATGCATGGCAGCGATACGACCACGGTAGACGGCAAGTCTTTGGCGCTAAATCTCGTTAATATCAAGTTCCACGGCAAGTCTGCTCACGCGGCGATTGCCCCAGAGAAGGGTATCAGCGCGTTAGATGCGGTGTTGTTGTTCTTTAACGGCATGGAGTACTTGCGCGAGCACGTACCGACTGAGGTTCGCATGCACGGCATTATCACTGACGGTGGCAAAGCCGCGAACATCGTACCTGATTATGCGTGTACCCAATGGTATATTCGTTCCTCTAGTCGCATTCGTCTCGACGAGGTTGTGGCTCGTGTGAAAGACGTGGCGCAAGGTGCGGCTTTACAGGTGGGCGCTACGATGGAATGGGAAGAGGTTAAGGCGTACGACAACAAAGTCAATGTACAAACCTTGAACGATATACTTTTAAAAAATGCAGAAAAAGTAGGGGCCCCAGAGATTTCCGAGCCTCGTAAGGTGACAGGATCCACCGATTTCTCTAGTGTTACGTTCCGCGTGCCAGGTGCATGCTTGCGTGTGAAATTCGTAGGTAAGGGTGTGACGAGTCATTCTCAAGAATGGTTAGATAATGGTAAAAGCCAACTCGCAGAGGATGCTATCATGTATGGCGCGAAGGGCATAGCTTTATCCGTGGAGGAAATCCTTGAAACACCGGGCTTGCTAGAAAAAATCCAAGAGGATTTCAAACAAGCAAAGGAAAACTTTTAAGTATTGTGTTGTGAATGGAGGGAACATGTATGAATTTATTAGTTTGTTTATTGGTTATAGCCATAACGGGAACACTGGTTATTAAGAAGTTTAAAGCACAAACTGTATTGTTATTGGGCGGTCTCATTATGATGTTTGCCGCGTACTTGCTTGGCTATACAACATCTTTTGTAGAAGCAAAAAAGGCTACAGGGGTTCTTTTCTTTGATGCATTTGAATTTATTAATATTACTACTGCTAAAGATGCGGCGAACCTTGGCCTCATGATCATGACTTGTACTGGTTTCGCGAAGTACATGGACCACATTGGTGCTAGCTCTCGCCTTGTTGTAACAGCCATTAAACCACTTGGTAAAATGAAATCTGCATACCTAGTAATGGCGCTTACATTTATTCTAAATATGTTCATGTCCCTTGTAATTCCAAGTGCTTCTGGCCTTGCAATGCTTATGATGGTGACAATCTTCCCAATTCTTGTACGCTTAGGTGTTAGTCCTGTAGGTGCTGCAGCGGCTGTTGCTACAGGTCACTTGCTCGACATCGGTCCTGCCTCTGCCACTACATTGCTCGTATCCAAAACAGTAAACATGCCTGTTCATGAGTACTTTGTAGATTATCAGTTGAAAGTATATATTATCTGTGGTTTAATGGCTGCTATTGCTCATTTCGTATGGCAAAAATACTTGGATAAAAAGTCTGGCCATGTTCCTACGGAATATGTGGAGGCTCATAAATCTGATGACCTCGAAGTTGGTCCATTACCATATATATTCTTACCATTGTTGCCATTAATCTTTATCCTTGGCTTCAGTGAATATGGTATTCAAGGTGTTAAGATGAATGTAAACCTTGCGATGTTCCTTAGTTTGTTTATCGCTATGGGTTGTGAACTTATCCGTCATCGCGACTTCCGTAAAATGGCGGCTAGCATCCAAACCTTCTTCAAAGGTATGGGCGACCAATTTGCTAACACTGTAACATTGATCGTTGCAGGTGAAACGTTTGCTTTCGGATTAACTTCTTTGGGCATCGTAAAAGAATTCGTTGCTGCTATTCAAGGCCTTGCTATTTCTGCTGATGTAGTAGGTGTTATTGTATCTACAATTATTACAGGTTTAAGTATCGTAATGGGATCTGGCGTTGCATCTATGTTTGCATTTGCTCCATTGGTTCCAAATTTTGCAGCTGACCTAGGTGGTAATGCGACAACAATCCTTCTCGGTATGCAAAATGCAGCGAGCGTAGGCCGCCTACTCAGCCCAATTAGTGCTGTTATGATTGCTGTAGCTGGTATTGCAAATATCTCTAGTTTCGATCTTGTAAAACGTACAAGCGTACCTGTAATTGTTACCTTCATTACAAGTACAATTGCTATTTGGATTATTCACTAATTTGAAGTTGGTAATTTATAAATAAATAAGAAAATAGATAAAGGCTCTACCTTATTTTGAACCGCACCCCAAAAATTGTGTCCAATTTTGGGGTGCAGTTCATTGGTTTAATTCTCTAGGAGTTTTTCTTATATTTATCTATATATCCCTATTATTCGTTCCTTATTGTATCGTATATTAGTTCGTTCTATAATAGACTTAGGATAGTTAGACGAGGTTGGGCCTCTCTTCGTCATCGAAGGGAGGGATAAGCCTATGAGTGATTATGAAATAATCATGCTCTTATTACAGGTAATAACGGTTGTTATTGCCTTTGGGGCATTAATAGCGCTTATTTGTCTCACAAAAGACAAATAGCCCTCCGTTGCCTAGTGTAACTAGATAACTGAAAGGCCATTTCCTAATCTTTTTTCAATTTCGAGATGCGCCTGACGTTACGACTCGTCTGACTATCTTCTTATATTATAGTAAGGTTATTATATATCGTCAAATTATGATGAACACGTGTATGGCATACAGTTTGATGATGGTATTGTAAAATGAGAAAACTCCTATTGGCTTTCACCGATAGGAGTTTTTGGTTTTATAATTGTAATTTTATAGCACTTTTAAGTCTATTATTAAGTTACAGATTATAATAAATTGATTATATTTCTTTTACATCATCAGGTATAGCCGGAGGAGCCGGTGGTTTACCCATGGATCTCTCAATAAATACCACAGCGACAAAGACGATGAGGCTGACGATGGAACCGAAGATGATGGACATAATGCCATATGGGTTGCCAACGAATTCCCAGTACACGCCTGCGATGGAGCCGAGCACGATGGACCAAATGCCAGCGCCAGCTGTTGCATTTTTCCACGTGAGACCTAATAGGAATGCGGCGAATGGGCCAGCGGATCTCATTGTGAAAGCAAATACGAGCATCGGAATGATGGCTTTGCTTACGAGGGAGATTATGATAGCGATGATACCGAGGAATAGTACGCATAGACGGCTATATCTAGTGAGCTGAGCATCGGTGAGGCTTTTACCAAAATGATGTTCCACAATATCCTTAGTAAATACTGTTGCGGCGCCTAAGAGGTCGCCTGCGCCTGATGAAAGTGTGGCCGATACGACGGCGGCCATAACGAAGCCTGCCATTACTGGAGGCATGAGGTTAAGTGCTACCGTTGCCACCGCATTGTTCGCCTCGATGTTCGGAAACTCAGCTAATGCTACAAGGCCTAATACGGCAGGAACAAAGGCGAATAGAGCCATAATAATCCCGCAAATGATAGAACCGAGAACGGCCGTTCTTTCATTTTTCGCTGCGAAGTACCGCTGAACTGACTCTTGCCCAGTGGAGAAGGTCATGAAGTACATGATGACAAGACCGATGATGGTTTTCCAACCCACCTTTGTAAAGCCTAGCTGTTCAGGTGGCAATTTTGTCACTACCGATTCCCAGCCACCTACATTGTGCAACACAAACGGTACCGCGAGGGAGAAGCCCCCAACGAGAACGAAGAAGTGGATTACGTCCGTCATCGTTACGCTCCACATGCCGCCAGACATGGTGTAAATTACGAGTACCGCGCCACAGATGAGGATAGCCAGCTCTGTTGAAAGCCCGGTGAGAACGCTAATAATGGTTGCAGTTGCTGTAATCTGTACGCCTGCTAGTGTAATTGTTGCCAGCATGGACAAAATGGAAGTAATGAGATGGCTAGACGCGCCGAAGCGACGGCCGATGATCTCCGGTACAGTTGTTGCCATGGCACGCCGTAAGAGCGGTGCGATGAAAGCAACGAGAATAACACCAATCCCTGCAGATACGACGTACCAACCTGCAGATAAGCCCCACGAACCATACGCTTTCGCTGCTACACCTACGGTGCTCCCACCACCGATTTCTGTAGCCGCTAATGTGCCTGCCGTCATAAGAACCCCAATACGACGACCTGCGAGTAGATAGTCAGTACTATCTTTTACACGAATATGACAATACACGCCGACTAATAAATTCAGTAATAAATAGGCGCAAACAATAACCCAAATAATAGTCAGAGAATCCATATGACACCTCCAAAAATTTACACTATCTAGAGATTCATACTAAATCACCCTTACTACTTGCGGTGCATATATCAAGTATAGTTTAATTATCCATAAAAACTGGGGAAAATACAAAGAGGAGTTTCTTGGAACGTTGGAGAATGTATATATATTAGGAACTAAATTATAAAATTATTAATCATAGGCACAGCCTTATTTACATAGTATACTTATGCTAATAAGACTGTGCTTATTTTATTGAGAGACAAGATTTATTTTTTGAGAGAGGTTTTTATGATTCAACGTATTTTGATGCTAGCTCTTGTGTTGCTGGCTTTCACCATGCCTACAGAGGCAATTACTTATCAGGAATTGAAAACGTCGCCACAGTTTAAGCTTGTTTATTCTCAGTCGATGAATGGGCCCATAGAGAGTGGTGGCTTGTATATCTATTTAAACACTTATTCGATTGAGGCCCTACGCTATGCACCGCCACAGTATTCCTTGCGCGGGACTTACTATATTGTGATGGATACGTCTTATCAATCTATCATCAATGAGAGACAGCTCACCGTGGATTATGATACTAACTATTCGTTAGCGACACTTATTCATTCGTCTCGTATCATGAATCCGAGCCCGTCTATGCTGGCTTTGATTGAGGCTAGTGAAAGTAAGTCTGGTTTAGCTATGACAGGGGTAGATGTAGCGAGATATACATTTGATGGGGCGACAAAGCCAATGCATTATGTAAACGATACGCGTAAGGTCCCACTTAACCGTAATAATACTATTATATATGATATAGCGGATGCTATGTTTGTATCTGTATATCAGCAGCATTTTGATGATATTGTGGCCCAATGAGGTGGATGATGAAACGCATATATTTACTTTCACTATGGTTACTAAGCTGCCTCGTGTTGCCAATGCAAATCCAAGCCGTATCACAAGCTGACTTATTAAACGCAGAACGATTTGAACACATCGATTCGAGTGCTGACTCTGGAAGAGGAGATGGAAAATATTTGGATCTTTCATCTGTTAAGTCTGTAACGGCGCCGAATGGCCATCGTCGTATTGAAGCCGTCATTTATGTTTCCATGCCTGCTGCGAATATGATTCAAGGACTTTCAGTACAATACGATTACCAAATGGATCGTTCTTTGCGCCATTTGATTAATGATCATGATAAAAGTTTAAAACAAGGTGATAAGACCCCATATATCTCTATTTGGCGTGCAAAGCAAGGAAGTTCAGGAATTACAGGGACCGTTAATGATGGCGGTACCTATTACAATAATGGACAAATTCGCCAACAACGTATATATGCAGAAAATCTAAAAGCTATGATTCTACCTGCTGAATTTGGTGATGAAAAATATAAATTGCCTAATTTGATCTATAAAAAGATCTTTGGACTATCTTATGATGATGAGTTGTAATATTTATGTATGGCACTAGAGTGGTTAAAACAGTGAATAAACATAGATTAAAGATAAAACTTGTTTTTGGACTCCTAATAAAGCTTGTGCTTTTACTTATTTGGGGAATCTCTATTTGGGCTTTCTATACATTGCTCTATGATCGATATGTATTAGAAGCATATCCATTAAGGGATTATTTGCCAGTATTGATATTTACCTTCGGGAATATTTGGGTTTTACCGTGGCTTATTTTGTGGCATGAGAAACTATATCCAGCGTTTGATAAACCAAAAATTTATTATAGAGTGAAAGCTTGGTACTTTTCTTTGAAAGACCAATCTTTAGTGGGGACATTTATCTTTTATAGTATAGATTTTGTTATAAAGCTAGGGATATTAATGTATGGCACTATTATTGTTTTAGCTATTGTTATTTTTGTGTTTCTTACCTAGCTCCGATTCTGATTATTATTGGACTGATATTTCATTAGCTTTTGAAAGCTCCTAAATACGCATATTAGATTTCTGATATATTTTTAACTTATTTACATAATGTAAAAGCCAAGCTATTCATAGTTAGGAATAACTTGGCTTTTATTAGTTTATTCGTATATTTATATAATATAATGCTTATTGTATCGCATATTAGTTCGTTCTATAATAGACTTAGGATAGTTAGGCGAGGTTGGGCCTCTCTTCGTTTTTGAAGGGAGGGTTGCTTATGAGTGGTTATAAAATCATTATGATTATCCTTGGGATTTTATCAGTCATGATATCCTTTGGAGCACTTGTGGCGCTTATTTGTCTAGAAATAGCAAAATAGCCCTTCGTTTCTTCGGAAATTAGATAAAACGAAAAGGCCATTTCTACATGTTATTTGTTTGTGAGATGAGCCTGACGTCACTACTCGTCTGACTATCTACTTATATTATAGGGATAAAGGGATATATCGTCAAATGGAGATAAACCTTATATATACCAATTATAGATATATCATACATATACTAAATTATAAAATTATTAATAATAGGCACAGCCTTGTTTACATAGTATACTTATGCTAATAAGGTTGTGCTTATTTATGTTGTAATGTGAGAGAAAAAAGAGAGGGTTTTATGTTACGTAAAAGTTTGATTATCATGGCTGTACTAGCTGCTTTCACCATGAATGTAAGCGCTGTACAGATAGAAGTGCCAGCAGGACAGCCACCTATACCAGGGGCAGATGCGAATATCCCTGCCAATGCCTATGAAAACTATCGGGCCGGTAGCTTGAGCAATGTAGGAGCTAGTGATGTTATAAAATTACATTCTGAATCTAAAAAACGCATGGACATGTATGTAACTGACTGGGGACTAACACGAGATGAAGTCAATCAGATAGCAAGCGATTCGGAGAAGTTGATGGACTTACTTGTTAATGAGTCTGCAGTTGTGTTGTTGCATGATGAGCGTAATAACATTCGGGCATCTGTTCCTGGACTACTATTAGCAAGTAAGTATTACCCAAAACGCAGTGATGGTGAACGTTTATCTATTGTAAGAGAGAATTCCATATTTTTTGCGATTGGTACAAAACAGAATTATGATGATGCATTAGGCAAATTAAAATCAGAGCGAAAAGGGGAGTTTACATATCCGGGTATCACACATGGTAAATGGGCTATTGAAACTGAGTCTTTCGGTGAGAATACGCCTGCTATGGTTGCTGTAGTTGGTTTATTTAATCAACCGAATCAAGAATATATGGTAGGTCTTAGCTACAAAAATCAGCCTGTTACCGGCAAGCTCGAGCACGTTATGAGTAATTATGTAATTCCGTCGATTCGATCGTTAGATGACATGGATCATTATAGTGAAAGTATTCAATGGGATAATTTCACATATCGTATTCCTAAAGGGCTCAAACTAATAGCACAGAAATCGTTAAAGGACTCTGCCGAAATGAGAGACTATCGTGGATCAGGTATCCGACTTATTGTAGCTAAGAAACCTGTAAAAGTAGATGATAAATATATCTATTCATTTATTGACGAGATTTCGGAAATAAAGCCAGAAAGTCAAATCATAGGTGATGCACCTATTCAATCAGCATCTGTTTGGAATAATGGCGTTCCTAGTCTTTTAGTAGATAACTATCAACCAGGAAAAACGTCTTTAATGCATCGATTCTTACGTGATGACAAGAATGTATATATAATGAGCTTAGTTTATATTGATGGGGCTACGCCATATTCTCATATTCAGCTGCGTAATACGGTAGAATATTCTGATTTTGCAAATGTTGAGACACTGCGGAATAAAGTAATCCGTATGCAAAGTAAAGATAAAATGTAATTCAGTTGTTTATAAGATCGTTCAGGAGAGAGAACATGAAAAGAAAATACATGATTACGGGGCTTGTTATCGGCCTGCAATTGGTAAGTGGTTATAGTTATGTGACAGATGCAAGTTGGTTGAGCAAAACGTGGGATCGCCTTGAAACAAATGCAGCGAAACAGTCTTACGATTGGCCGAAAGCTGAGCAGTATACTCATTATGCGGGAGGACAACTTGTAGGTGCTAACTTACCAGATGAGGATATGATGGTTCTTGGTGTTTCATTAGGTAATACCTTTGATAGTGTGAAAGCAAGTTTGGGGCAGCCTACTAAAGAAACTAGTAGAGGACTCACCTATGGTGGTGTTACCTTTGGGAGTTTTAAAATGGATGGTGTAGAGTCAGTTGTTACCTATATGATGATCGAGAATCGTGATGCCACAACACATAGAGGCATTGCCGTAGGCGACTCCATGCGAAAAGTCCTTAATGTATACGGTAGACCTGATTTAGTAGACTCTAATAATCGATGGTTTTATGGGAAATATCGCTATCGTACGGATATGATGCATGGCATACAATTTGAACAAAAAGGCGATAAAGT
Source organism: Veillonella sp. AF13-2 (assembly GCF_003603295.1). Classification (NCBI taxonomy): domain Bacteria; kingdom Bacillati; phylum Bacillota; class Negativicutes; order Veillonellales; family Veillonellaceae; genus Veillonella; species Veillonella sp. AF13-2. The sequence goes on along the minus strand of NZ_QTMT01000002.1, from coordinate 325,686 downwards.
AAGTAAAATTATGATTTATAGATAATTATATTAGAATAAAAGAGACGAAAAAGCCGAGCTACGTTAAATTTTGAGTAGCTCGGCTTTACTTATAAACATAACTATTTATTAACTTTTATGTACTCGATTATGAGTATAATTATAAGATTTATGAAAAACATATGAATTAATTTATTGTTTTATGCTAAAATGAAGTTAATTATACGGTGTTTGGCGACTTATAGATTATATATCACGTTTAAATAGTAAATTTTGGCAATAAAAAACTCAATTCCGAAGAATTGAGAGTAGGTGCCCTACGTCGGGCAGCCCGAAGGCATTGTAAATTAATTTGTATTTGAACTCGTAATGTAATTCTGTAAACCTCCAAAACTAGTTGGATTAATTATAGTATAGTTAAGCATTTGATGAATGTCAATTATTAATTTCCAAAGGAGAGGACTTATGGAAACGCAAGCATCGAACCAACTTATTTCAAGTCATTTGAAAGGATATCCAATTAAAGATTATTTTGTGGGGTTAGATATTGGTACAAGCTCAGTGGGCTGGGCAGTAACCAATAAGGCCTATGAGTTGCTGAAATTTCGATCTCATAAAATGTGGGGAAGTCGTTTGTTTGATGAGGGAGAATCCGCTGTAGCACGTCGTGGATTCCGGTCCATGCGTCGTCGTTTGGAACGTCGTAAATTACGCTTAAAACTATTAGAAGAATTGTTTGCTGATGCTATGGCACAGGTGGATCCTACATTCTTTATGCGCCTTCGTGAAAGTAAGTACCACTATGAGGATAAAACGACCGGTCATAGTTCAAAACATATTTTGTTTATCGATAAAAACTATAATGATCAAGATTATTTTAAAGAGTATCCTACTGTTTATCATTTGCGTTCAGAATTGATGAAATCTGGTACTGATGATATTCGCAAACTATTTTTAGCTGTACATCATATTTTAAAATATCGTGGTAACTTCCTTTATGAAGGGGCTACATTTGACTCTAATGCTTCAACGCTTGATGATGTTATTAAACAAGCTTTAGAAAATATTACATTTAATTGCTTTGATTGTAATTCTGCTATTAGCTCTATAGGGCAAATCCTTATGGAGGCTGGAAAAACAAAATCTGATAAAGCCAAAGCCATAGAACATTTGGTTGATACATATATAGCTACTGATACAGTAGATACTTCTAGTAAAACTCAAAAAGATCAAGTCAAAGAAGATAAAAAAAGACTTAAAGCATTTGCAAATTTAGTATTAGGTTTAAATGCTAGTCTTATAGACTTGTTCGGCTCTGTAGAAGAGTTAGAAGAAGACCTTAAAAAGCTTCAAATAACAGGAGACACATATGACGATAAACGAGATGAGCTAGCTAAAGCTTGGAGTGATGAGATTTATATTATTGATGATTGTAAATCTGTATATGATGCTATTATACTCCTGTCCATTAAAGAACCCGGTCTTACTATTTCTGAATCTAAGGTAAAAGCTTTCAACAAGCATAAAGATGATTTAGCTATATTGAAATCTTTACTAAAGTCGGATAGAAGCATTTACAATACCATGTTCAAAGTTGATGAAAAAGGTCTACACAATTATGTACACTATATTAAACAAGGTCGTAAAGAGGAAACAAGTTGTAATCGCGAAGAGTTTTATAAGTACACTAAAAAGGTCGTAGAGGGACTACCAGACTCTAAGGATAAAGAATATATTCTTAGTGAAATTGAATTACAAACGTTATTGCCATTACAGCGGATTAAAGATAATGGTGTTATTCCATATCAATTACATTTGGAAGAGCTTAAAACTATTCTTGATACATGTAAATCTAAATTCCCATTCTTAAATGTAGTGGCAGATGGTTATTCTGTAGCAGATAAACTCATTAAAATGCTAGAGTTTCGCATTCCGTATTACGTAGGGCCTTTAAATACTCATCATAATGTAGATAACGGTGGTTTTGCTTGGGCGGTTCGTAAAGCGTCTGGACGAGTAACTCCGTGGAATTTTGATGATAAAATTGATCGGGAAAAATCAGCAGCAGCTTTTATCAAAAACCTTACTAATAAATGCACTTACCTTTTGGGCGAGGATGTGCTGCCCAAATCATCACTTTTGTATAGTAAGTTTATGTTGCTTAACGAACTTAATAATGTACGTATTGATGGTAAACCATTAGAGACAAAGGTAAAAGCGCATCTTATTAAGGCCGTATTTAAGCAAGACCATAAGAAGATGACTAAAAATCGTATAGAGCAATTCTTAAAGGATAATAATTATATCCCTGAGAAGCATAAACCTGAGATTACAGGTCTTGATGGAGAAATTAAAAATGATTTAGCCTCTTATCGTGATATGGTTCGTATTCTTGGCGATGGTTTTGATAGATCTATGGCTGAAGACATTATTGCGGATATTACTATCTTTGGTGAAAGTAAGAAAATGTTACGTGAAACATTGCGTAATAAATTTTCTTCGCGCCTTGATGATGAAGCTATCAAAAAGTTGTCAAAATTAAGATATCGAGATTGGGGACGTCTTTCTAAGAAATTACTAAATGGTATCGATGGCTGTGATAAGGCTGGAGACGGTACTTCTGTAACCATTATTGAAGCAATGCGTGATTTTAGCTATAACTTGATGGAACTATTAGGCGATAGATTTTCATTTATGGAACGTATTCAAGAGATAAATGATAAATTAACAGAAGATCAAATCGTGGACCCTCATGATATTATCGATGATTTAGCGCTTTCACCTGCTGTTAAACGTGCGGTATGGCAAGCATTGCGCATCGTTGATGAGGTTGCACATATTAAAAAAGCGTCACCGGCTCGTATCTTTGTAGAAGTAACACGGTCAAATAAAAACGAGAAAAAGAAAAAAGACTCTCGTCAAAAACGATTATCTGATTTATATGCAGCGATAAAAAAGGATGATGTGTTATTAAATGGCTTTAGTAATGAAATCTTTGGGGAACTGAAGGCAAGTTTGGCTAAATATGATGATGCGGCTTTAAGAAGTAAAAAGTTGTATCTATATTATACTCAAATGGGGCGTTGTGCTTATACCGGTGAGATTATAGAGCTAAGTCTGTTAAATACAGATAATTATGATATCGATCATATTTATCCTCGTAGCCTTACCAAGGATGATAGTTTTGATAACTTAGTGTTATGTAAACGAACTGCAAATGCTCAGAAATCAGATACATATCCAATTAGTAAAGAAATTCAAAAAACACAAAAGGCATTCTGGATATTCTTAAAGCAACAAGGTCTTATTAGTGAACGGAAATATGAGCGCCTTACTCGCATTACACCGCTTACAGCTGATGATTTAAGTGGTTTTATTGCTCGTCAACTAGTAGAAACTAATCAATCTGTTAAGGCTGCCACAACATTACTGCGTCGTCTTTACCCAGGTGTTGATGTAGTCTTTGTAAAGGCTGAAAATGTAACAGACTTCCGTCATGATAATAACTTTATCAAAGTTCGCTCATTGAATCATCACCATCATGCTAAAGATGCTTATTTAAATATTGTTGTTGGTAATGTATATCATGAAAGATTTACTCGTAACTTCCGTGCATTCTTTAAAAAGAATGGAGCTAATCGTACATATAATTTAGCGAAGATGTTCAATTATGATGTAAATTGCACAAATGCTAAAGATGGAAAAGCTTGGGATGTAAAAACAAGCATGGATACAGTTAACAAAATGATGACTAGTAATGATGTTCGTGTTACGAAACGATTGCTAGAACAATCTGGTGCCTTAGCTGATGCAACTGTATATAAAGCCACTGTCGCAGCGAAGGCTAAAGATGGCGCTTATATTGGAATGAAAACAAAATCCAGCGTATTTGCAGATGTAACTAAATATGGTGGCATGACAAAAATTAAGAATGCCTATTCTATTATTGTTCAATATATTGGTAAAAAGGGAGAAGTTGTTAAAGAGATTGTGCCACTACCGATTTATTTAACAAATCGAAATATAACAGATCAAGATTTGATTGATTATGTAGCCTCTATCACTCCACAAGCGAAAGATATCTCTATTATTTATAGAAAGCTATGTATTAATCAACTTGTTAAGGTTAATGGGTTCTATTACTATTTGGGCGGGAAGACTAATAGTAAATTCTGTATTGATAATGCGATTCAAGTCATTGTTTCAAATGAATGGATTCCATACCTCAAAGTGCTTGAGAAGTTTAATAATATGAGAAAAGATAATAAGGATTTGAAGGCAAATGTTGTATCAACAAGAGCTCTTGATAATAAGCATACGATAGAGGTTAGAATCGTAGAAGAGAAAAATATAGAGTTCTTTGATTACTTGGTAAGTAAACTTAAAATGCCTATATATCAAAAGATGAAAGGGAATAAAGCAGATGAATTATCAGAAAAGGGATATGGTTTATTTAAAAAAATGTCTTTAGAAGAACAGAGTATTCATTTGATAGAGCTTTTAAACTTATTAACAAATCAAAAAACTACTTTTGAAGTTAAGCCTTTAGGAATAACAGCATCTAGATCAACTGTGGGGAGTAAAATAAGTAATCAAGATGAATTTAAAGTTATCAATGAATCCATTACAGGATTATATTCTAATGAAGTAACTATAGTTTAAAACGAATGTGTTAGTATTAGGGGTTATTATGAGTTGGCGTACGGTAGTCATAAGTAGTCGTTCTAAGTTAGATTTTAAAATGAATTACATGATTATTCGCAAAGACTTTGAGACGACTAAGGTATATATTGATGAAATATATATGCTGATTGTTGAATCTACGGCGGTGAGTCTCACCGCCGTACTACTAAACGAGTTGATTAAGAAAAAAGTGGCTATTGTGTTTTGTGATGAGAAACGGAATCCAGCCAGTGAGCTTCTTCCGTTACATGGTAGTCACAATAGTAGTAAACGATGTTTTGAACAGGCTGAATGGTCTAAAGAGTTGAAAGCTTCTATATGGACAGAAATTGTACGACGTAAGATTATGAATCAAGCAGAGCTATTACAGCATCAGGAGTTAGTTGAAGCAGATTTACTATACCAATATCTTGATGAGTTGACTCTAAATGATGAAACTCAACGTGAGGGGCATGCTGCAAAAGTATATTTTAATGCTTTGTTTGGAAAATCATTTTCTCGTGAACAGGATAATGCTATTAATGCAGCACTGAATTATGGATATGCGATATTGCTTTCTGCGGTAAATCGAGAGATTTTATCGTTAGGTTATATTACTCAGCTAGGTCTTAATCATTGTAATCAATTTAATCCGTATAATTTAGGTTCTGATTTGATGGAACCGTTGAGAGGCTTTGTTGATGCGGTTGTTATCAAGTCGATACCTACAGAATTTAATCGAGATGTTAAATTGTCACTTATAGAATTACTATCTGAAGATGTAAAAATTAATGATACTATTCAGACATTTAGTGTTGCTATTCGCATTTACTGTAAAAGTGTATTTGATGCATTGCGGAATCAAGATGCTTCAGAGATTAGGTTTATAGAATATGAGCTATAGATTTATGAGAATACTAGTGATGTTTGATCTACCGACGTCGACTTCGGAAGATAGAAAAGAATATAGGAATTTTAGAAAGTATTTAATTGTATCAGGATTTCTCATGTTACAAGAATCTGTGTACTCAAAATTAGTTCTTAATACAACTAGTGCCAACATTATAATGGACCATGTACGTAAAAATAAGCCACCTAGTGGTAGCTTGTTTATGTTAACTGTTACAGAAAAACAGTTTTCAAGAATGGAGATTGTAGTAGGAGATAAGCAAAGTGAGGTTATAGACTCAACGGAGAGGGTGCTTATGATATGAAATTGATGTATCAAGATTCTACGTTAGACTTTGAAGTATCTAGTGATAAGGTAACGGTTATATCATTTGAGAATTGTAAAGTATTTCGACGTATGGTCACAGAGCTTGATATACAATGCGATGGAGGGGAAGGCCCCTGGATTTTAAATGATAATAATAAGGCGTTCAATTTAGATAAATATGGACATATAATACTTAATCCATTATATGTAGATATAAATAGTAAAGCCTTATTAACCAAATTACAAAATCAATTATCTAAAGAAGCCTTGTTGATGACAGAAGAGGTGGCAGATATTGTAAATCGTCTTCATGCTTTTTATTATTCTTTAGAATTTGGATATCCTTTATCAATCCAACATAAACTTGAAATTGGTACTGCTGAACTTATTAAGTTAGGTAGCTTTAACTTTGAGTTTAATCGTACAGGGGATATTATGGATTTCATGTCCTACATAGAAGTGGTTGATACATTATTATCTCCCATGGTATATATTATGGTAAATCTAGATTTAGTTTTAAATGATGATGAGATTAATACATTTTATCACAACATGTTGAGTAGACAATTACGATTAGTTTGTTTAACGACAGGATCTTTTGTTAAAGAAAATCTTGATAAAAGTCTTATTAATGGGTATATTTTAGATAATGATTTTTGTGTTATTTAAGGAGTATACAGAATTACACCTGGTGGTAGCCCGAGTTACTCTTGAGCCTCAAATTTAATTTGGGGTTTGAGAGTAGTGTAATTCTGTAAACCTCTAAAACTAACACCTAAACCAGTTAGATATACTATATGTTTGAGAGTAGTGTAATTCTGTAAACCTCTAAAACGGTTGTTCCCATCATTCCACCTCCTTTCTTGTTTGAGAGTAGTGTAATTCTGTAAATCTCTAAAACATTAGTAATAGTTTAGAGCATGAGTTATGTGTTTGAGAGTAGTGTAATTCTGTAAACCTCTAAAACCTATTTAATCACGATCGGACCAGCGCGCAGGTTTGAGAGTAGTGTAATTCTGTAAACCTCTAAAACTTAGAGTTGATACGGATATCCTCAATCTTAGTTTGAGAGTAGTGTAATTCTGTAAACCTCTAAAACAAAGAAGATGCATTTAAGCGCAGGTGGAATGTTTGAGAGTAGTGTAATTCTGTAAACCTCTAAAACAATACACAATATTCCTCATTAAGTGCGCCGGTTTGAGAGTAGTGTAATTCTGTAAACCTCTAAAACAACAGATTCTTTTGCAATCCCATATACGCAGTTTGAGAGTAGTGTAATTCTGTAAACCTCTAAAACAGCTTCTGCACCGAATTTGACAATACCTCCGTTTGAGAGTAGTGTAATTCTGTAAACCTCTAAAACTGGACCAGCACCGTTTAAGCTGCCTTTGTAGTTTGAGAGTAGTGTAATTCTGTAAACCTCTAAAACTCAGTCAATTTCATTTGGCCGTCTGAAGATGTTTGAGAGTAGTGTAATTCTGTAAACCTCTAAAACTGTCGGCGTGAATAGTGCTAATGGTGGCTCGTTTGAGAGTAGTGTAATTCTGTAAATCTCTAAAACTATCGTCATATTTCAGCATTAGTTTTACCTGTTTGAGAGTAGTGTAATTCTGTAAATCTCTAAAACAAGAAACCAGAGAAACCATTTAATGACGGTGTTTGAGAGTAGTGTAATTCTGTAAATCTCTAAAACATCGCTACAAAATATAGCTGTGGCCGTGTAGTTTGAGAGTAGTGTAATTCTGTAAATCTCTAAAACCGAAGCCTATTTCTGTAAACTCAGTATTTTGTTTGAGAGTAGTGTAATTCTGTAAACCTTTAAAACGAGCAAATTAGATCCTTCTTTAAAGATTTGGTTTGAGAGTAATGTAATTAGAATTTAGTAGATTATAAATTTGTGAAACGACATAAAAAGCCGAGCTACCTTATTTTAGTAGTTCGGCTTTATTTGTTAATTTATATATTTATATAATATGATGCTTATTGTATCGTATATTAGTTCGCTCTATAATAGATTTAGGATAGTTAGACGAGGTTGGGACTCTCTTCGTTTTTGAAGGGAGGGATAAGTCTATGAGTGATTATGAAGTAATCATGCTCCTGTTACAAGTAATGGCTATTGTTATTGCTTTTGGGGCTTTAATAGCACTTATTTGCCTTACAAGAAGCAAATAGCCCTCCGTTGCCTAGTGTAACTAGATAACTGAAAGGCCATTTCCTAATGTTTTAATGATTTAGAGATGAGCCTGACGGCACTACTCGTCTGACTATCTATCTATATTATAGTAAGGTTATTTTATATCGTCAAATTGAGATGAACCTTATAAATATCAATATAGGTAAATCCTATATACTAAATTATAAAATTATTAATCATAGGCACAGCCTTATCTGCATAGTATACTTATGTTAACAAGGTTGTGCTTATTTATTTTATAAAAATTGAGAGAGGGTACTATGTTACGTAAAAGATTGATTATGATGGCACTAGCAACTGCTTTCACCATAAATATAAGTGCTGTACAGATTGAAGTGCCAGCAGGACAGCCACCTGTTCCAGGCGCAGATGCGAGTATTCCTGCTAATGCGTATGAAAATTATCGTCATATTAATAAGGTAGCGAAGCAAGAGGTAGAGTCATATATTCAATTTGTAGAATCGAAGTCTGTAAATCCGGCATCGAAACTGGATAAGTTATATCGAGAACGGTCTGGTTTTGTTAAGGCTTCGGAGCTTGCAGATTATTCGCAGTCTACAGTTGTGTTGCTTCATGAAGGGGATAAGAATATCAGATTATCCGTACCAAATGTTAGCTTACGCGGTGATGTTGTAGAGTCTCCATCCGGAAAACAAGGGCCCTTGTTTGCTGTTCGAAGCCTTAGTGCGTTTTTAGTTGTCGGTCCACCGCATGCTAAAGAGCTTAATAAATATTCTGAAAGTAAAGGAAAATATATGTATTCAGGATTACGGAACACATCTTGGAAGCTCATGTCAAATAATGCCCATGTAATGTATACGGAATTTACACCAAATGATACAAATACATCTTATGGCATTACCTATGGCGGTTGGGTAAATACAGAGGATCCATATCAAGATAAAGCGCCTGAAGTGGTGATGAGTAATTATATTATTCCATCTATCGAATCATTATCTGGATTAGATGCTTATACTAATGTTGAGCATTGGGGTAATTTTAACTATCGTATTCCTAAAACGGCTAAGCTCATCAGTGAAACTGTGGAAGACGAGACATATGATGTAAGAACCTATGAGGATACAGGATTTAAAATGCGGGTAATACGTAGTTTAATCAAGAAAGAAAAGCCAGATGTAACGATTATTAAGATCCCAACATTATATTTTTTACATAAATATAATGATTTAGACACACCTACACAGTATGCAGTAGTATGGAACAATGGGATTGCAGGCTCTTTGGTTGATTCCTATAAGCCTAATAGTGAATCCTATCTTCGTCATGTTGTGAAAGATTCTGTATACGTTTACAGTTATCGCATTAATTATGATGAAAGTAAAACATCTTATACACATAAACAGTTGAGAGATATGATTGAATATGTTGGCTTTGATGATGCGGCAAGATTACGAAAAGAGCCACAATGGCGAGAAGAAGGTTCATATAAGGAGAAACTCGAAAATAGTCCAGTATTTATACCGTGGTATATGGAATGGATTAAAATATTAACTCAATAAGAAATGTAGTTTTAAAGTTTTTATGGTGTAAGCGATTACCGCCAGCTTTTAATTCATAGAATTAGCTTGGCTTTTATTACTGTATTCATATATTTGTATAATATAATGCTTATTGTATCGCATATTAGTTCGCTATATAATAAGCATAGGATAGTTAGACGAGGTTGGGCCTCTCTTCGTCATCGAAGGGAGGGATAAGCCTATGAGTGATTATGAAATAATCATGCTCTTATTACAGGTGATAACTGTGGTTATTGCTTTTGGAGCTTTAATAGCGCTTATTTGTCTCACAAAAGACAAATAGCCCTTCGTTATCTTAGATGATTCGATAACTGAAAGGCCATTTCTCAAGCTTTTTTGTTTTCAGAGATGAGCCTGACGGTACGACTCGTCTGACTATCTACCTATATTATAGGGGTAAAGATTTATATCGTCAAATTGAGATAAACTGGAGGTTCTTATGAAACCATTTGAAACAAAGGATTATAAAGCTTTTACTATGTTTGAGAATCGTTGGGCTCTTGTTACGGCTGGAACGCTTGATAATTTTAATACGTGTACGGTTAGTTGGGGCAGTATGGGCAACATATGGGGCCCTAATGGTGGCGATATATCCACTGTGACGGTGTACATCCATCCGGCGCGTTACACTCAAGAGTTTATGGCGAAATATGATACCTTTACAGTTAGCTTTTTCCCTGAAAGTTATCGCAAGGCTCTTGGTTATTTAGGTTCTCATTCTGGCCGCGACGAAAATAAGGTGGCAAATTCTGGCCTAACGCCAGTTGCGGCAGGCGATGGGGTAACTTTCAAAGAAGCAGAGTTAACCTTTGTATGTAAAAAGCTATATGAACACCAATTCGATGAAGCCCATTTGGCGGAAAAAATAAAAGACTATTACGCATCTAATCCTGCTGTATATACACAAGCTGGGCATGATTGTTGGGAACCACATTATATGTACATTGGCGAAGTGGTTGATGCTATAGAACAATAGAAACATAGAATAATAGTTGTTTAGTTAATAGCTACTTAGCAAGATAGGGCAGAATCCATAATAGATAAGTCCTATATAACATACGATTGTGTAGACGATAGATAAAATAAATACAGATAAATAAACGACAAACAAAAAAGGCAGCCTTGAACTGTATCCCCAAAAATTGGACACAATTTTTGAGAGATACAGTTTACGTTAGGGACTGCCTTTTTTGCTATTTTTATCAAAAGGAGAAAGTGAGAAGGTATTTACTACCTGCATTTATAATAACATAGTTAATGAGTATAAAATGCCACATATTATTGGAATAAATCTATCTGATTTGAATCCTATATTTTTTAGAACCCATGATTAAGAGAGGTCATGTCTTTGATGAAAAATGAATATACAAGAGCTGACTACAGAAAATGGCTTATATAGTGACTCCTTTTGTTGATCAGTACTATAAATAGTGTAAATTGATAAAATTTTTATAAAATATAATCCCACAAGAATTGTAAAATCTGATATAATATTAGTATGAAAATCGACGTATGTAAGGACTGGAAAAATGGTGTGTATGAAGTGATTTTCTAGCCTAGAAAATCTCTATATCCTTGGTATTCAGTCGATATAATCGGAATGTTGTATATATGAAATGACTACGCAAATGCGTAGTTTTTATTATTTTTTGTTTGGTGTAGGTAGTCCCATGAGTGTAGTGAAGCCCTTATTATGGCTATTAGAACCGTATATCGTATACAAAGCCTATTTGTGGGGTGCCCGTTTCATGGCACAACCCTTCACGTGGGAAGGCGAATTAGATTGGTTTGCTTTTATGTTAACCCTATTGCTCGTCATTGATGTGGTGGCGTTGCCCTTGGTGATCTTCTACTGCCCTGGTTTGAATCCTGGGGTACGTGTTCCAGACTGGATTCGCCGTTTAGGAACGCCTATTTACGCCGTTCATAATTGGCTTGATAGTAAGGTAGGTGGCGACACATCTACGCCGATTGTATGGCTCCGCAAAGCCTTGCATTCCTTACTTTTATTCATTTATTATTTAGTGCCATTTTACGTGGGTGGTCATCTCGTAATGGGCCTCGTGGTAGCGCTCATGTATGACGTCCTCGTATGGGCGCATGGAGGTGTGTGATGACGACTTGTGAATGGCCGACGACGCCTTTATATCAGGATTACCACGATTACGAGTGGGGCCGACCAATTCATGATGACCAACATCAATTTGAACATCTTTGTCTTGAAAGTCTCCAATGTGGTCTCAGTTGGCTTACGATTTTGAATAAACGAAATGTTATTCGAGCATGCTTTGATCATTTTGATATTGATGCGGTGGCTGCTTATGGTGAAAGCGACATTGAACGCATCATGCAGACAGAAGGGATGCTTAAGCATCGTCCTAAAATTGAAGCTATTATCAATAATGCTGCTGCTTTTAAAGGTATTCAATCTGAATTTGGTTCGTTTTGTAACTATATTTGGGGATTTACCAATCATAAAACGATTATTTATGAAAACCATCCAGAAGGTCATTTTCCTGCAAAGAATGGTTTATCTACTCGGATTAGCAAAGATCTAAAGAAGAGGGGCTTTAAGTTTGTAGGCCCTGTCACAATTTATTCGCATCTACAAGCCAGTGGCCTCATCAATGATCACGGTAAAGACTGTCCTTGCTTTGAGGAGATTAATAAAACAGCAGATATCGTACGGTTACCTGTAGACGATGAAGCGTAAGGGCGATAAGTATAAATTAGTTAACAATAGTTTTTATGCATACTTGTGTTTACATAATTGAATTTGTTGTTATGTGGAATTGGGTGTACACTAAAGTCGATGAGGCGATAGCGACTCATCTCATGTCGGCCCGCTTTATATATAAACACATATACTCTCTCTCTCCTAAGCGGGTCTATCATTAGTTCTCTCTCAACGCTATAAACTATACAGAGCCTCTACCCTTATTGGGTAGAGGCTTTTTGCTGTATATAATGTTATGAAAGGAGCCATACTGTATTAAGGAAAGCTATAGCAGCATTAATTAGGCTATATGTATGGTCCTAAAAAAACTTAAATTAATCCAATTTCAACTATATATTTTACGCCATATAAATTGATTTATTTCGATATGATTGCTATACTGAAGTAAATTGATAGTGTTACTTTCACAATTAAAGAAGGGAAATATATGATTGGTTTGGGAACGGCCATTAATATTGGCCTCATCATAGCTGGCAGCCTATGTGGCCTCGCGTTTGGTCGCTTTATGAAAGAAAATTTAAAGCAAACGCTCATGATTGTGAGCGGTCTTATCGTGCTCCTCCTCGGTATGAGCGGGGCCATGCAGTATATGCTTGTCATTGTCAATGGATCTCTACAAACAACGGGCCCGCTGTTGATGATTATTAGCATGGTCGTAGGCGCCGTTATTGGCGAAATTATCGACCTTAATCATTGGATTACTGTGTTTGGTGACTGGGTGAAAGCTCGCACTGGCAACGCTGGTGATCCAAAGTTTACGCACGCCTTTATCACTGCATCTCTGACGTTTACCGTAGGTGCTATGGGTGTACTTGGTTCTATTCAAGATGGCCTTACTGGAAATTATCAGACATTACTTTTAAAAGGCATCCTCGACGGTATCATCGTTATGGTTATGGTATCCTCTATGGGTAAAGGGGCACTGTTTTCATTTATTCCTGTAGGTATTACGCAATGGCTCATCACGGCAATGGCACATATTGCAGCGCCGTTGATGACACCTAGTGCCATCGATAACCTATCTTACGTCGGATCTATTCTGATTTTCTGCGTTGGTATCGACCTCATCTGGCCTGGCAAAGTACGTATTGCAAACCTTTTGCCAGCCATCTTCGTGGCAATGGGACTTACATTTTTGCTATAACTAGTATTATAAATAATACATAGATTTTTATAAGAGACCTATATTCTCTCAACCTTTAATATGTATTTTATACATGATACGGTCGAGGATGTAGGTCTTTTTACTTTTTAAAATTAATTTAGTTGAAGTGGGAATTAATGATAGTTTTAATTCAATTATGACGATAGGGTAAATTGATTACATTCCGAAATAGGTGGCCAATAGAGTCATCTCAAGTGTAGGAATTAGATGATGTTTTATAGAATCTCTTTATTAAAATTATTTGTAGAATAATTTTAATTCTATGTATAGTTTTTCATCAAGTATATGTTATTGAATTATACCTGTTTAACAGGTATAATTGAAAGAGAGATTCTATGATTATCGGATTTAAGGATAAGGAAACAGAAAAAGTTTACTATCAAAGCTTTTCTAAACGCTTTTCTCCGTTTATACAAAGGTTAGCTCTTCGTAAATTACTATTGTTAGATAATGCTGAATCATTACAAGATTTACGTTGGCCACCAGGTAATCGCTTGGAGTTGTTGCAAGGAGATCGATTTGGTCAGTATAGTTTGCGGATTAATGGTTAATATAGACTGTGTTTTAAAGTGAAAGATAGTAGTAGTTTTTATGATGTAGAAATTGTAGATTATCATTAATAGAGAGGAAATTAATATGGAAAAGTTTATTCCTACACCTACCATTAGTGAAATATTAAAAGAAGAGTTTATGGATCCATTAGGACTATCTGCATATCGATTGGCTAAGGATATACATGTGCCTGTTTCACGGATTCAAGAAATATTGAATGGTACACGATCTATTTCAGCAGATACATCGTTGCGTTTAGCGAAATACTTTGATGTTTCGGAAGGGTATTTCTTGCGTTTACAGATGGATGTTGATTTGCGTACTGCAAAACTTAGTGAGGGTATGGATGAAGTATTAGCCTCTATTGCACATTGTGCTTTATTAGACCCCGTAGACTGTCAATAAGATATTGATAATTTTCGATGTATTTGGTACAATTATCTTAAATTAGTAAGTTGTTATAACATTGAATATTGATATAAGGAGAACCTATGTTATTCGTTGAATATCCTAAATGCACAACATGCAAAAAAGCAAAGAAATTCTTAGATGATCATAACATCAAGTACACAGATCGTGACATCAAGTCCGAAAACCCTACAGCTGAGGAAATTGCTGCTTGGTATCCACAATCTGGTAAGGATTTGAAAGCATTCTTTAATACGTCTGGTATGATTTACCGTGAACAACAATTAAAGGATAAATTGCCAAACCTTAGCGAAGAAGAAAAACTAGCTTTATTAGCATCTAATGGCATGCTTGTAAAACGTCCTATCTTGGTTCTTGAAGACAAAGTACTCGTTGGATTTAAAGAAGCAGAATGGGTTGAGGCGTTGAAGCTCTAATTTCATATTAGTTAACCGAAAGAACAGGTCCCTAAAAGCCTCCATAGCGAGCTAAGTCGTTTTTAGGGACCTGTTCTTTCTACGTTTTAATAAAGAAATTAGAGCTCACAACTAGGACCTCTTTACGGCTAAGTCATTTTTAGAGATAGGGTCTTTTCCTTTTATATGAAATTAGTATTTTCAACTAGTGCCTATTAAAATGAGCTCCATAGCGAGCTAAGTCGTTTTTAGGGACCTGTTCTTTCTACGTTTTAATAAAGAAATTAGAGCTCACAACTAAGACCTCTTTACGGCTAAGTTATTTTTAGAGATAGGTCCTTTCATTTATTAAAAAATTTGATTTGTATATTTCTTTTATGTTTTGTATAATAATTACACATAGCAATACCCCTATGGGTATTTTAAGTATTAGCAATATAAGTATTAGCAATATAAGTGTTAGTAGTATTATTTATAGAAGTAAAAGGTATTTCCGGATTAAGTAAGGCCGGTATTTCATTTATAGAGAGGTCTATATGAAGTTTTTACAGTCTTTATCAGCGCAGGTGTCTCTGCGCACGCAGGGGGCTATTTTGGCACTCGGCTTATTATTTATCATATTAGATGCGCTTACGGAGCCTATGAACCCAGCTATTGATTTGGCGTGGGTGACAGTCATCATTTGTGGCTTGCCATTGCTCATCAACAGCGTGCAAAGTATTTGGGATCATTTAGAGATTCATGCTAATTTTCTCATCGTGATAGCCATGGTGGCGCTCATTGCCATTGGAGATTACCATACGGCGGCTTATGTGGGCCTCATCGTACATGGTGGCTTCTTCTTAGAGCAGCTTATTACGGGCGACGTGCACTATACATTGGATGATGACATGTTGCCGACCATGCCTACACAGCTTGTTGCATTACGTCAGGGCATCAACAATTATTCATCTGTTATCGTTGTGGCTGTCATGTTACTTTCCATGGGTTCCTATGCATTGACACAGAACTTTATGCATACCATTACGTTGCTAGTTATCCTTTGTCCATGCTCGTTGGAGCTCGTTCTTGTGGCACTCATGATGGGATCACTTGTAGATGAAAATTCTCCGACGGCGGGGCTTTCAAAAGAGGCGAAACAATGCCATTTGGGCCTACTCATCGTGTCCATAATGTTCCACGTTGCCATCATTGGTGCTGGTGTGTTAGGATCTATCAATCCTGTAACAGCCGCAGCATTGCACGGCTTGGCGCGACTCGCTCTCGTGTATAATTTGAAAGTATTAAACGGCTCTTTGTGCGTCGCATAAATAATTAAACTCCCCTAGTAATCCTTAGATTACTAGGGGAGTTTTGTATATACAACAGTGAGTTGTACAGTATGTATTTTACATTACGTATTATATAGTACGTATTATACAGTACATATTCTATTGTTGTCCTTTGTCTCCAAGGGTGAGGAGTAGGAAGACGATGGATAGGATACATGCACCAACGAGGGCAATGAAACCACCATCCCAACCGTAGAGGTCAACCATGAGACCCATGAAAGCACCAGCACCAGCAGAACCGATGAGGTAACCAAGAAGGCCTGTAAGTCCAGTAGCACCACCTGTTGCTACGCGTGGTACCATGTCCGCTGCTTGAAGGCCAATCATCATAACAGGACCGTAGATGAGGAAACCGATAGCAATGAGTGCTAAGTTATCGATGAGGACATTGCCGGCAGGGTTAAACCAGTATACGAGGATCGCCAAGATAACGAATAACATGAAGCAAATCGTAGCTGGAGCACGGCGGCCGCGGAATACGCGGTCACTTAAGTAACCACTTACAAGCATGCCTGGAATACCAGCCCATTCGTATAAGAAGTAAGCCCAACGGGAACCTTCTTTTGTGAAGCCTTTCACAGCGGTTAAGTAGGTCGGTGCCCAGCTAACTACGCCGTAACGGATGAAGTATACAAAGATATTTGCAATCGCAAGATACCATAAGTATTTATTATGCAAAATATATTTGTAGAAGATTTCTTTGAAAGTACTTTTTTCTTCATTTGCTGTATGTGTATGAACGACTTCGTGTTTGTATTCTTCGATAGGCGGTAAGCCACAGGATTGAGGCGTATCTTTCAACAATACAAAGGTAATAATCGCTAACACGATAGAGATAAGGGCAGGGAAGAAGAAGATACTATGCCATGTACCGAATAGGTAGATGCCAAGCGTAGCAAGAGGAGCGATAATGCCGCCACCTAGGTTGTGGGAAACGTTCCACCAAGACCACCAAGCACCGCGTTCGGAACGGGAGAACCAAGTTACCATGTTTTTTGCATATGGAGGGTAGCCCATACCTTGGAACCAACCGTTTAATAAGGCAAGCACGCACATGATAGGAATACTGCTCATAACACCTGGTAAGGTGCCGAATAATAACATAACTAAAGCACTCAGCAATAGACCTACTGTGGAGAAGTATTTTGGGTTAGAGCGGTCAGACGCATTACCCATAACAAATTTACTTACGCCGTAAGCTACGGATAAGATGGTCATAACTATACCGAGATCCGCTTTGGTGTAGCCGTACTCAGCAATCATGTACGGAACAGCCAAACTAAAGTTTTGGCGGATCAAATAGAATGTAGCATAACCAATAAATGTACCTGCAAAGACTTCGCGTCGAAGACGTTTGTAGGTGGAATCGATTTGCGCCTCTGGTAATCGTTCAATATGAGGAGCAGGAGAGAAAATCGACATTGTTACACATCCTTTCTACAACATGTCATTTGTAATAATACCATGTTGGGTATGTAGTCGACTATACTTAATTTTCTATTATAATAAATAGTTATTAGGAAACTGCATTATGGATAGTATCGATTAGGGTGAAATAGTATTGAATAGATTGAGAATCATCAGAATATCTTTTATGTAAAAATCATTAAATTTGCGAATATATATGAGTAACTGTTCATACATTTGTGTAATGAGGCTATGCATGAATAATATAATCTCAATAGATCCAGTATTTACCTGTATTTTTTATTATATATGAATGATTGTACATATTTTGTTGTTGACACAAATATACCCATAGGGGTATAACATAATCATAAGGTATACCCCCATGGGTATATAAACAATAAAAATGGTAAACAGAACGATACATAACATGTTTGCCCTTAAGGTGTTATATACATGGACGCATGTATATAGACCACAATCAATGTGTACATATCATTATATATAAGCTTTCACAGGAGGTAATTATGGAACGGTGGAGCAAAATAGCAGAATGGTTCGATTTGAATTGTGAAAAGATTACATTAGTAGCCGGCGGTATCGGCGTAGTATTTAGTTTATTAGGTGTTCGTTTAGGTTTGCCCTTCGACTGGGCTTGGTTCACAATAGTATTGTGTGGTCTTCCTATCGTGTGGGGCGCAGCGGTTGCCATGTACGAAGAGTTCGACGTAAAAGCAGATTTGCTCGTGTCCTTGGCGCTTATTGCAGCCGTTGCTATCGGTGAAGTATTTGCGGCCGCAGAAATTGCTTTCATCATGCAACTGGGGGCCAAGCTCGAAGAGTTTACCGTATCTAAAGCGCAAGCGGGCATCGAACGTCTCGTTAAATTGACGCCTACAACGGCACGCATCGTTCGCAACGGCAAGGAAGAGGTATTGCCTGCAGATATCGTAATGGTAGGCGACGTAATCCGCGTGTTGCCAGGTGAGGTTATCCCTGTGGATGGTACGATTTTGTCTGGTGATACAGCGATTGATCAATCCGTTATGACTGGCGAATCCATGCCGGTAGATAAAACGATGGGTGACGAAGTATTCTCTGGTACGGTGAATCAATTTGGCGCCTTCGATATGACTGCTACAAAAGAGGGCGAAGATAGCTCTATTCAACGCATGATTAAGCTCGTTAAGTCTACGGACCCAGGCAATGCGAAAATCGTTAGTTTGGCTGACCGTTGGGCTACGTGGATTGTAGTGATTGCGTTATTGGCAGCGGTTGGCACCTATGTG
The DNA here is from genome assembly GCF_003603295.1 of Veillonella sp. AF13-2. Taxonomy (NCBI): domain Bacteria; kingdom Bacillati; phylum Bacillota; class Negativicutes; order Veillonellales; family Veillonellaceae; genus Veillonella; species Veillonella sp. AF13-2. The sequence goes on along the minus strand of NZ_QTMT01000002.1, from coordinate 306,786 downwards.
GTAACCGGTGAAATCATTCGTGCCGTGACCATCCTCGTTGTGTTCTGCCCTTGTGCTCTCGTATTGGCAACGCCGGCAGCGATTATGGCAGCTATTTCTAATGCGAGCCAACACGGTTTCCTCGTGCGTCGTGGCAATATTATGGAACGCTTGGCGAAGGTTGATACGATGACCTTCGATAAAACGGGTACATTGACCTATGGTACGCCTGAGGTGACTGCCGTTGAAACAGTGGGTACTATGTCTGCTACTGAATTATATCGCTTAGTGGCTTCTGTAGAGACTAAATCTGAGCATCCATTGGGCAAGGCGATTGTGAATGGATTTATGTCTCATCATGGTGAAAGCTTTGATTCTGTGGATTCCTTTCGTATGGTTCCTGGTAAAGGCTTAGAGGCGACTGTACAAGATAAAGCCGTTTTGGCTGGTAACGAAGCGATGATGACCTTGTCTAATATTTCTATTGCTGACTCTGTGAAAGAGGCTGTTCATGAGCATTTGAACCGAGGTGCATCCATTGTATATGTTGCCGTTGATGGCGTATTGGCTGGTTATGTGGCTTTGGCTGACCGTGTTCGCCGTGAAAGTCGCGCCGTAGTAGAGTCATTAAACGATCTCGATGTAATGCCTGTTCTTTTAACCGGTGACCATGTGGCAACAGCGAAAACGATTGGTAAACGATTGAACGTATCAAATGTGATTGCAGATTGCTTGCCAGAAGACAAAATGGATACAGTGGCTCAATTACAACAAGACGGCAACATTGTAGCCATGGTTGGCGATGGTGTAAACGATGCACCAGCCCTCAAAAAATCCGACGTTGGCATCGCTATGGGCGGTGTTGGTAGCGATATCGCGGTAGAGGCAGCAGATATCGTTCTCGTAAACGACAATATTACAGAAATTCCTCATCTCGTGGCCTTATCTAAACGCATGATGACCACAATTAAGGTAAACCTTTCCTTCTTCTTGATCTTGAACTTTGTGGCTATCATCTTGGCAATGGTTGGTACTTTATCCCCCGTGTGGGGCGCCCTTGTTCACAACGGCGGTAGCCTTCTCGTAGTGGCAAACTCTGCACTATTGTTGCGTTGGGCTTACAAATCTAATTACATAGTAGATGATGATCATTCCGTTCTCATGAACGCAGCTCGTAAACGCGTGTTTGAGGCTTAATAGTAGTTCATTATAAATATAAGTATGGAGTGTATGTATCGATTTGATTACTAAATCGATGAGCGTTAAAAAATAATATAGTCAATAAAAAGCGCTATCTATCCCTAAGGAAACTCAATTAGAGTTGTGGGATAGATAGCGCTTTTGTTTCACTTATAGTATGAAATCGATGGTTTCTAGTGTTGATTAATCAATATATGTTACAGGATAACCTTTGGCTTCGATTTCACGGCGGTTAAGACCATTTGGTAGATCTGGGTAGCCGATAGCGAGGCTAGCGTAGACTTTTTCGTCTTCGCTAAGACCTAGTTCACGCATTTTGGCTTGGATGCGTTCATTATCTTGAAGATGACGGATTTGGTTAACCCAGCAACTACCAAGGTTAAGTTCATTGCAAGCAAGCATCATGTTTTGCATAGCACATGACACGTCAGCAAAGTTGTTGGCATAACTTGGTTTACTAGCCAATACGATGAGTACAGGCGCATTATAGTTGAATACAAATTTGCCTTCGGCGGACATTTTAATGATATTCACCATGTATGGTAAAGTATTTTCTGTAATCGGCATTTTGCCGTATTCTTCTTGAATGAGTGTTACTAGTTCTTGAAGCACATCTTGGTTTGTAATGACCATGAAATGTGTTAATTGTGTATTACCGCCAGATGGAGCGCGGCGCCCAGAATCGAGGACTTGATTGATAAGTTCTCGAGATACTTGATCTGCTTTAAATTTACGTGTACTATGACGAGTTTTGATGCACTCTAAGGTGTTCATATAGGCCTCCTATTATAAGTTAGCTTTGATATAGAATTTCTTTTATTATACTACAAGGAAGGACCTAGTAGGGGGCGTATTTTTACTAAGTCATTTATTAGGAGACGGGCCTGCAACGAAAGAAGATTTCATTGAAAACAGAAGTTATAACTTTCTAATTTAATATCAAATTAATTTATAAATAAAGTAACAACTTTATGGTATGATTTTTACCCATAAATTCTATAGAAGCACCTAATTCTTAACGAATAAGAAAATAAATATTAATTAATTGACAAATTTAAAAATATCTGTTCAAAGTGGGCTTTTTGCGTTGACTGTTTACCGTAAAATTGTGTACAATTAATTAGTAGATAATTGTGTGCATATGGAGGTAGAATATGGCAGAAATTGGTGTACTTGAAGGGTACAAACATAAAGAAGATGTTCCTGATTCAGAATATTTAAGATTGGAAAACCAATTGAGCTTCCCACTTTATGTAGTGGCGAAGGAAATTGTTAATGCATATCGTAGTCACTTAGATCCTTTAAATTTGACATATACTCAATACATCGTAATGATGGCATTGTGGCAATATGGTGATTTATCCGTTAAGGAATTGGGACAAGTATTGCGCCTTGATTCCGGTACATTAACACCGCTTTTAAAGAAATTAGAAGCCAAAGCATTCTTGAAACGCAAACGCAGTCGTCAAGATGAACGCGTAGTTATGGTAACTCTTACTGATACGGGCAAAGCATTACGTGATGTAGCGGTTCATATACCACGCCGCTTGGCTGAAGCATCAGGTCCTATATTTGACGTAGAAGAAACACGTCAATTGCGTATGTTGCTTAATAAATTGCTAGAAGCAATCGATAACGCAAATGCAAAAACAGCAGAGAACATGAAGGGCTAATTTGATACAACCTCATATGCATATATTCTGTAACCTTGGAAATCTAAAAATTTTATTAAAAATGTGATATACTATATATATAGCGTATTGTATTCAAGTCATGTGAGAGTATGACTGATTCGTGATTTGCCTTCGTGGCACAAAGGAGAGCATTATGAATAAAAATTTATTAGGTGCATTTGTATTAGCAGGTACATTATTAGTAGGTGGTGTTGCAAATGCAGCAAACTGGAATGGGTTAGCTAACTACCCAGAGGTTCCAAATAGTGCAAATGGTACAGAAACGTATTTCTTTGATAAAGCATCTGAGTTTAAAGGTATCGATAGCAGCCGTAACCATGTATTTGGTATTAATGTGATTAACATGCATAATAACCAATACGGGGAAGCTACATTGTTCAAATATCTTGTTCATCCAAGCTTACATACTGTATATCGTTACGCTCCAGATGGTCAAGTTTACCAAATTCAACCTGGAACAAATGAGTTCAATATGTTCATGGCTGCTTGGAAAGAAGTATACGGCACAACTTTCGAATTCCCAGCGTTATAATCTGATGGCCTGTGCCGTAATAATTACATAACTATTGCTGGTGAAAGCTCCTTTTGGGCTTTCACCAGTGTTGTTTATGGAGGTTTTTTATGTCTAAATCTGAATTTGCTCAAGCCTATACGGAGCGTATGTTTCCTGATATTGCAGCCCCAGCAGGTTATATTGATCCAGAGTTTGAAGTTTTGTTTGATAATTTTGCCTTTGATGAAGTCATCACCGAAGAAGGCCGTAATGTACCGGCAAAGGATCGCTTCTTAGCCATTCTTGCTACATTAGTAGGCGCCTCCGCTGTTGATGAATATGCATTAATGCTACCGGCAGCATTAAACTTTGGTCTTATTCCTGATGAAGTGGTAGAGCTCATTTATCAAGCGGTGCCCTATCTTGGCATCGGACGTGTGCGCCCATTCTTTAAGGTGACCAATAAGATTTTTGACTATCGAGGAGAGGCTATTGTTGATCCCTCTCGCAGCACAATCACTGGAGAGTCCCGTCTTGAAAAAGGCGTAGAAAAACAAGTAGAAATCTTTGGCGAGTCTATGCGTAATTTTTACCAAGAAGGGCCAGAAGATATTCGTCACATCAACAAATGGCTTGCCAATATGTTCGGCGATTACTATACGCGTAAAGGCCTTAGCGTGGCTCATCGTGAAATGATTACTTTCTGCTTCCTTGCGGCTCAAGGCGGCTGTGAAGCTCAACTCAAGGCTCATGTAGAAGGTAATTTGAATGTAGGGAACAGCAAACAATATTTGATTAACATCGCATCCCAATGCGTGCCGTATATCGGCTATCCTCGTACCTTAAATGCTCTTCGTTGCATTCAAGAAGGCTACACCGCATGGGAAGCTAAACAATAAAGGAGTTCTATGTTTGATTTAAATCCGGTTCAGATATTAGCAAGTATTCCTGCTATTATGATCGTTTTTTCTATCTTTGGGTATGCAGAGGCAAAGGTAGCAACTTGGTTTGGTGATCCAACGCCACGTCTGGCGGGACGCCTCACATTGTCACCAATGGCACACCTTGATCTAATTGGTACCATCTGTATTATTCTTGTTGGCTTTGGTTGGGCAAAACCTATGTCAATTAATCCGTCTTACTTTAAAGATCCACGACGTGATATAAGCTTGCTTGCTTTTGCAGGGCCTGTGGCAGGTCTTATAGCAGGCTTTATATTCACCTTTATATATATGCTCCTTGGAAAATTAGGCCTCATGGAGTCCCAAGGTCTTGCCATGGTTATGCAATATATTATTTTATATAGTATTGGCTTATCAATCTTCTGTTTGATTCCGTTCCCACCATTGCCTGGTTTTAATATTATCTTGCCGTGGTTGCCTACAGAGTGGCAGATGAGATATTACCAATTAGGGATGCTTAATTTATTATTCTTTATCATCCTTATTAACACACCCATTATTTCCATGGTTATTCGTCCATTACAACAAACGATATTTAAAATCTACTTTGCCATTATTGGGCTCATACTATAATTATATTTTGTGAAAGTTTCTACCATAAAGATAATATCTTTATGGTAGTTTTTTTATAGTTTATAGATAGATTTAGCTTATCTTTACATATAATGTATTTGTAAATTTTTTTCGTTTTTTATAGTAACAATTTTACTTTTGACTGTTCTTTGGATTTTATATTAAAAACTATCGATATAGTTCCTCAATTGTGTTATAATAAATACAGAAATCGTAAATTTTCGATATAGCAATATTATAGTGCATCACTAGATATTGTTGATATAGTAAATCGATACACTAAATCGATACACTAAATTGATACTGTATATAGATATTCAAGTGAATAAATGAGGAATTACATATGAATTTTGAAGAAAATCAAGTGCCAGAGGCGATTCTGGACAAGCTTACAAAGGTGTGCACATGTCGTAGTATTACGCGCAAAACGATTAAAGAAGCCATTTTAGATGGTGCTCATACATTTCCACAAGTAAAAGAAGCAACTCGTGCTGGCACGGGCGCTTGCGGTGGCAAAGGCTGTGGACCTCGTATCGTAAAGCTCTTAGCGGAAATGAAAGAGCAAGGCAAAATTTAATTTGCAAAATGTAACATACACATTTTACACATCCAAAATGTAAGATACATAGTTTATACTCTAAAATGTAAACTATAATGTTTACACAACAAAAATGAAACATATAAAGATTGTTATTTGATTCTCTCAATGGATATACCCGTTGGGTTTTCGAGTAACAATCTTTTTGTTTTGTAAGATGCATGTACTATACTGCTGCTTGTCGTGTATTGATTATGTTGGGCTCGTTTATATTTTTTGATATACTATACATATTACTTTTTAGAGATTTAAGGGAGGTATGCATGTTTCGACGTTTCGTAGCAGCCATTATGATTGGTGCATTAGCAGTCACAACGGGTTGCGGTTTACATAATCCATTTACTTCAAAGGCAGAGCCTGTGACCTATGAGTCCGTGGCACAAAGCGAGCTTTCACCAGAGCAAAAGGTGGACAAGTTAGTGGCTAATATGTCCGATGCAGACAAGGTGGGCCAATTGTTGATGATTGGCATTCACGGCAAGACGTTGAATGATGATGCTAAATTCATGCTCAACGAGTACCGCGTGGGGGGCATCATTTTGTTTGATCGAAATATGGAGTCCAAGGATCAAGTTAAAACGCTCATTGCAGATATTAATAAGGCTGGTAAAAGCGCCGGTTTAACGCCATTGTTCCTCGGCATCGACCAAGAGGGCGGTGCAGTAGCGCGCATGGATGATAAGCTCATCAAGGTTCCTCCCGCTGAGGAGGTAGGCAAAATGCCCGTTGAGCAAGCTGTATCCTTGGCAAAACAGTCTGGTGCAGAACTAAAAGACTTGGGCTTTAACATTAACTTTGCTCCTGTGGCGGACTTAGGATTAACCTATGGTCGCTCTTATAGTACGAGCCCTGATGAGGTCGTTCGCTATGCAGGCGCCGTTGGCAAGGCTTACGATGAAGCGGGCTTGTGGTATTCCTATAAGCACTTTCCGGGCATTGGTAAGATCGATGTAGACTTGCACGCGGATACAAGCATCGTTCCTGTATCTAAAGAAACATTGCTTTCAGAGGACACAAAGGTATTTATAGACCTCATCAAACAGTCTAAACCAAATACCTATACAATCATGGTGTCTCATGCGATGTACCCACAAATCGATCCAGACCATCCTGCTAGTTTATCGAAAGCAATCATTACCGATTGGTTGCGCAAGGACATAGGCTATAATGGCGTTGTGGTAACGGACGATATGGACATGGGTGCCCTTGCAAATCACTATACCTTTGGCGATATGGCGGTGCAATCTATCCTAGCAGGTAGCGATATCTTGCTCGTATGTCACGAATACGAACACATGCAAGAGGCTTATAATGGCCTTATGAAAGCCGTGAAAGACGGTCGTATCTCGAAAGAACGACTCGATGAATCGGTGAAACGAATCTTGCTTATGAAAATGAGCAAAATTTAGAATCATTACAATAGAAAAATATATAGTGTATACATAACGAGCTTTCAAGGATTTTATTAAACCGATAGAGAATTAATAAGTAAAGTGATTCTCTGTCGGTTTATTTTTTTATTGTATAGTTTGTTTTGTTAGGAGTGAAGTATATGGCTCGCAGAATAATGTTGAACGGTACGTCCTATTTTGGACAAGGCGCGATTCAGGAGATTGTGAACGAAATTAAGAATCGCCATTTCAAAAAAGCCCTCGTTACATCTACGCCAGATTTATTTGAATTTAAAGTGGCTACAAAGGTTACGGATTTGCTTGATGCGGCAGGTATTGCTTATGAAGTCTACGACGGTATCAAACCAAATCCTACCATCGAAAACGTAACGGCTGGTGTTGAGGCTTGTAAAGCGGCTGGCGCCGATGTTATCGTTGCTGTTGGTGGCGGTAGCCCGATCGATACAAGCAAGGCGATTGCTACTATTATTACGAACCCTGAGTTCGCCGATGTACGCAGCCTTGAAGGTTTAGCGCCTACTAAGAATCCGTGCTTGCCAATCATCGCTGTTACTACTACATCTGGTACGGCTGCAGAGGTTACTATCAACTACGTTATTACAGACGTTGAAAAGAACCGCAAATTCGTTTGCGTTGATCCTCATGACATCCCAATCGTTGCCATCGTGGATCCTGATATGTCCGCGTCTATGCCAACAGGCCTTTGCGCTGCCACAGGTATGGATGCCCTCGTACACGCCGTAGAAGGTTATATCACAAAAGGTGCGTGGGAGCTAACTGATATGCTCCATTTGAAAGCTATAGAAATTATTGGTCGTTCCTTGCGTAGCGCTGTGGCTGGCGATTATGCAGGCCGTGAAGCCATGTCTTTAGGTCAATACATCGCGGGTATGGGCTTCTCCAACGTTGGCCTCGGCATCGTTCACTCCATGGCTCATCCATTGAGTGCTGTGTACGATATCCCTCATGGTAAGGCTTGTGCGATGCTGTTAACAGCAGTATTGAAATTCAATGCCCCTGCTACAGGTGAAAAATATCGTGAAATCGCTCGCGTTATGGGCGTTCCTAATGTAGATGCTATGGATGAAGCAACCTATCGTCAAGCGGCTATCGACGTAATTCAGAAATTAGCTGATGACGTAGGTATTCCTAAATCTCTTAGCGAAGCAGGCGTAAAACGGGAAGACATTCCATTCCTCGCTGAATCTGCTTTCAACGATGCATGTACTCCTGGTAACCCACGGGATGCCTCTTTAGAAGAAATAATCGGCATCTATGAATCCATATTCTAATTAGCGTCTTTACATATTTCAAATGCCTCCGAATGTGTAAAGAAAATACATTTACACACTTGCTTAACAAAACTAGCCATCTCTTTTTAGAGGTGGCTAGCTTTGTGTTTAAAGCGCTATCTATTGTTTTGTGATTCAGACCTTTGATCTCGTGTTCCGTGAGAAAGCTATTTTTATACGTAATCCTTTCTTGAAAATGGTGGTTTACATAAGTATACTAAGGATATGAATGCATAGTTCGTGTAGACCTATGTCGGCAGAGGAACGGTTGGTTTTGGTCACTGCTAAGGAGGATGTTATGAAATTATGGAAATTTAATAAGCGTAGTTCTACCTTAGCAGATATGTCCATGAATCGAGTGCTCTTAACGGAACTCATTGCAAAGGGTGCTCTTGTTGGGGTGATTGCAGGTTTTTTTGGGGCATCATATCGCTATTTGATACTTGAATCAGAGCATATCAGGTGGCATTTGATGGATGGTATTACTATGGAATGGGCCATAGGTTGGCTTGTGGTAATGGTCATTTTTGCGTTTATTGTAGATCGATTGCTCGCATGGGCCCCATTGTCTGGTGGTTCTGGTATCCCGCAAATTGAAGGGGAGATGTTAGGTCTCTTTGATATGAAGCCCTATCGGACGCTAGTATCTAAAATGATTGGTGGCGTACTGACCGGCTTTGCAGGATTTTCCGTAGGTCGTGAAGGGCCAGCCGTACAGATTGGCGGCTCTGCTGGGAAGATTGTGTCCTACTGGATGAATTCGGGACTACGAGAACAGCGTATTTTGACATCCGCAGGTGCTGGGGCAGGCTTAACAGCTGCCTTTAGTGCGCCCGTATCGGGGGCGATGTTCGTCTTTGAAGAGGTACATAAAAGCTTTTATCCGTATCTCGTTGTACCAACCTTCGTGGCAACTTTGATTTCTAACTATATTACAGTTAGTATCTTTGGACTTACACCAGCGCTGGGCTTTACGGTGACCTCAGGGGTTCCTCTTGAATATTTCCCGATACTACTCATGGTTGGTGTTATCATGGGGCTATGTGGTGTGTTATTTTGCCGTATGATTTTTGCTTTCAAGAGGTTCTTTGACTGGCTCAAATGTTCTCGATTCTTGAAATTAGCCCTTACCTTTGTGGCAGTGGCAGCCATTGGCTTTGATTCGCAGCTCCTCTTGGGTGGGGGCAATGACCTTGTGGGTCAGCTTGCCTTTCAATCTCATGACGTATTGCTCTTAGGTGGCATCGTATTAGGCAAGATTTTACTTACCACCTTCTGCTATGGCAGTGGTGCTCAAGGGGGCATATTTTTGCCCATGCTCGTAATTGGTGCTGCAACAGGTGCTTTTTGTGAAAGCTTACTTTCAACCTTAGGACTTATTTCTCCTGATTTTGTACCACAGTTCGTTATCTGTGCCATGGGAGGTATGTTAGCGGCCGCTATGCGGACCCCAATTTTGGCGATTTTGCTCGTTCTTGAAATGACGGATAGTTTCTCTAATATTTATGCTATCGGTATCGTTACGCTCGTGGCCTATCTTGTGGCGGAGCTTTTAAAAGAACCGCCGATTTACGATTCCTTGTTGCAAGCCATGAGTGGTCAAAGCAATCTAGAATCTGTACAAACCTTCTTTCAAACGAAGGTGCCTGTGGTGGCAAACTATACGGATGTACAGCTACAAGACTTGGCATTGCCAGATGGTACATTGATCGTAAGTATTCGCCGTAATGGTACCTACATTGTGCCATTAGGCGATGTAAAACTCGAACCAGGGGATGAATTACAAGTCTCTTGTGAGCGTGGCCGATTGAAAGCGGCTAAGGAGTTTTTCCAATCAAATTAGTCATTATATCTAAAGCTAATCGTTGATTCGTGGTATATATTAGGAGTAGTTTATGAAAATTGTGAAAGCTACTGAGTCAGATGTATTGGATCTGTACCGTTTGCAATTGCTTACATTTGAAAGCGAAGCGGAGATGATTGGAAGTCGAATGGTTCCTGCATTGATGGAGTCGGAAGAGGAGTTTAACGCTACTTTCACCCAATGGCATACCTATAAACTAGTAGATGATGGGGGAAGAATCATCGGAGGTATTCGCTATCAATATGACGATGGCGTGGTAGAGGTCGGTCGCTTGATGGTGCATCCAAACTATCGGCAACAAGGGTTGGCTCGGAAGTTATTAGTTTTCGTAGATGAACAATGCAGTCAAGACCGTCGTGTATTATATACATGTACGAAAAGCTGGATCAATATAAAGTTATATACAAAAATGGGGTATAAAGCCGTTAGAGAAATACAGGATGAAACGGGATTATCTTTTGTATATATGGAGAAACAATAATTCAAACGGCATGGGAGGTCTTAATGTGATTGATAATATAGTGGTATTCTATATATTCTTTACCATAGTTGGCTTTTTAGCAGCTATGATTGGTACCATCATCGGTGCCGGTGGAGGACTTGTTTTTGTGCCTCTTTTTATGTATTGGTTCCCTGAGTGGTCTCCGTCCATGATTGTAGGGACGTCACTCTTTTCTGTTATGTGTAATGCTATTTCTGGATCTATAGCATATCTGAAACAAAAAAAGGTATACATTAACGCTGCTATTGTCTTTAGTTTAGCTACCTTCCCAGGCGCTATTTTAGGGGCCCAAATGTCTGGATGGTTCTCCGGTAAGGGATTTATGTTTGCCTTTGGATGCTTTATGCTGTGTGCATCTGTATTGATTGGTTTTAAAAATTTTAGAAAAGGGGAACGAAAGGAAGAGTCTCTGACTCTTGAGCAGTTGAGCTATAGCAAACCTATCGGTATTAGTATTAGCTTTTTTGTTGGCTTTATTTCGAGTATCTTTGGTATCGGTGGTGGCCTCATCCATGTGCCGGCTTTGATTTATCTCATGGGCTTTCCTACCCATATGGCAACGGCTACAAGTCAATCTATTCTCGCCGTATCAACAACGGTGGGGGTTATTACACATTTAATTGAAAGCCACATCATATTTAGTATTGCTATCCCTACTAGTATTGGCGCTATCTTTGGTGCTCAAGTAGGTGCTCGTATTGCAAAACGTCTCAAAGCAAAAGCTATCCTCGCCCTCATGAGCATAGCTGTCTTTGCATTGGCGGTACGCCTCATTCTTAAATCTGGTATTTTGGGATAATATGGTTTTATAATTAATCTATCTTTAATAAGCATAATTTAGTAAAGCTCTCTAATGGTGATTCGTAAGCGTTTATCATTAGAGGGCTTTCTGTATTTTCAGCATTTTATAAAAGGGTATAACTAAAAGTCATAGAGAACTATAAATGAGAATGAAAAATTTAAAATATATAAATCATACTATTTTTATGCATAATGTTAGTAATGTATTTACTATAGAATTATAGGTAGTACGAATCGTTATTTAGAGAGGTTTTAGCATATAATTACTGACTATATCTATACATGCTTAATAAATAAGGATTCTTGATTGTATATGAGGAAAAATGGGTACATGATAATGCTAATGAGATGTACTTTCAACTGAGGGAATAAAAGGGTAATGCATATCGATTTTTATTAGAAGAGATATAAATTATGCATAATTATAGTGAGGAGAATGAGAACGGCGTATACTAAAAGTAATAGATTCCTTAAGAAAGGATAGGAGGAAATAGAAGTGAGTACACTTATTAGAGATTATGAACGTTTTGCCAAGGAGGCAAATGAGATTTGTAAAGGTCGCGTATACACCGATCATTTACGTCGTTATGCATATGGCGTTGATGCGTCTTGTTATAGCTATTTACCAAAGGTAGTCGTTAAAGCGGAGGATGAACGAGAAGTAAGACGCCTTATTCGTTTGTGTCAACAATGTGGTACACCATTTACATTCCGCGCGGCCGGCTCCTCTTTGTCTGGTCAATGTTCCAGTGAAGATGTACTCATCGTATGTAATGATGGCTTTAAGAAAATGGAAGTTATCGATGATGGGAAAGCCTTGAAATGTGAATGTGGTGTTATCGGTTCCGATGCGAATGATTTATTGAAACCATACAATCGTAAAATCGGTCCAGATCCTGCAACGCTTGCCACTGCATTAGTAGGCGGTATTTTGAATAATAACTCTTCTGGTATGTGCTGTGGTACGGCGCAAAACTCTTATAAAACAATTCGGTCCATTCGCGTTGTGTTGCTAGATGGCTCCATCCTCGATACATCTGACCAAAAGAGTATTGATCAATTCCTTAAAGAAAAACCTCAAATGGTAGAGGATATCTTACAATTGCGCAAGGATATCTTGGCCGATGAAGAATTGACACACTTGATTCATCACAAGTACAAAATCAAAAATACTACAGGTTACGGCTTGAACTCCCTTGTTGATTTTGAAGATATTATCGATATTATTAACCATTTGTTCATCGGTTCTGAAGGTACATTGGGCTTCGTATCTGAAATCGTATATAACACTGTTGAGGACGTACCATATAAAGGCTGCGGTCTCATGTTCTTTAAAACGTTGAACGATGCATCTCTTGCGGTCGTAGCCTTGGCTAATATGGGCCGTGACAAGGTTGTAGCTGCGGAAATGATGGACTATCAATCCCTTAAGGCCGTTCAATCTCTAGATAATGTACCTGAATTTGTTCGCGAAGTTCCAGAAGGTACAAGTGCTATCTTGTTCCAAACTGAAAGCTACTCTAAAGAAACTGTCGATGAAAACTTAGCTTTCATTAAAGACAAATTGAAAGATATTCCAACGGCTATCCCAAGTCTTTACTCTCAAGAGGCTAAAGAATACGATTCCTGGTGGGCAATCCGTAAAGGTATCTTGCCAATCGTTGGTGGTCAACGTAGAAAAGGCACCACTGTTATTACAGAAGACGTATGCTTCCAAATCGAAGACTTCACTAAGGGCATCGAAATGCTTACCGAATTATTCCACAAATACGATTTCGTAGACGGTGGCGTGATCTTTGGCCATGCGTTATCTGGTAATGTTCATTTTAACATTACCCCTGATTTTAGTGATCCTAAAGATACTAAGAACTTTGGCGATTTGGTAAAAGAAATGTCCGAACGCGTTTCTGGCTTCGGTGGTTCTTTGAAAGCTGAACATGGTACAGGCCGCATGGTGGCACCGTTCATTGAAATGGAATGGGGCCGTAAAGCGTACGAAATTAACCGTCGCATCAAAGCCATCTTTGACCCTGAACGCATCTTGAATCCTGATGTTATTATTACTGATGACCCAGATGTGTATAAGAAAAACCTTAAAGCTCAATGCGTTATCGATGATGCTTTCACAATCTGTATGGAATGTGGTTTCTGTGAAAAACATTGTCCAAGCCGCAATTTAACATTGACTCCTCGTCAACGTATCGCATTGTTGCGCGAAACAAAACGCCTTGAAAACGAAGGCAATTTTACATTGGCTGCAGAACTTAAAAAAGGCTATGAATACTTTGGTGTAGATACCTGTGCTGCGTGCTCCATGTGTAAAGGTCTTTGCCCACTTAGCATCGATACGGCTCAAATTGCATTATCCATGCGCCGCATCGATCCTCCAGCACCAGAATTGGCTAAGAAAATTTACGATAACTTCTCCACAACACTTCAAATGGCTCGTGCCGGCGTAAGTCTCGAAGGTATTGCAGGCTCTATTGTTACACAAAAAGCGATTTCCAAGATTACAGAAGGCTTACATGGTGTAACTGGTATTACTCCGTACATTCCTAAGACTACGCCTAAGGCCAACCGTTACAGATTGAGAAGCCGCATTAAACCGACTAATTTTGAAAAGGTTGTATACTTTAGTACCTGTGCGAACCGCGCCTTCAAACCTAATCAAGGTTATGACGATGAACGTAGCTTGCAACAAGTAGTGGAAAGCCTTTGCAACAAGGCCCATATCGATATTATCTACCCTGAACATATTGAAAACCTCTGCTGTGGCTTGAGCTTTGAAAACTACGATGACGTTCATGAGCGTGCTGTAAAAGACTTACACGATGCGTTGATGAAAGCATCTCAAAATGGTAAATACCCAATCGTGATTGACCATAGTGCATGCTTTAATCATGCTTTCAAACATATGCCAGATTTAGAAATCAACGATATTTCTGAATTCTTGTGCAAATACGTTGTGCCTCATCTCGACATTGAAAAATGCGATGAACGGGTCATGGTACATAAACAATGTAAGATTAAATCCTTGAATAAGTCTCAGTATATCGAGGATTTAGCTCGTCTATGCACAGACCATGTATTCAACATTAAATCCTTTGCATGTGATGGCTTTGCTGGTCAAAAAGGGTTCTTCACACCAGAACTCAACAAATGTGCTACCAAAGACCTTGCAGCTGAAATCGCTGAATACGGTGCAACACTAGGCGTAAGCTCCAGCTCTACCTGTGAAATCGGCCTTGGCGAAAACGGCGGCATCCCATTCATTGGTGTTGCATTCCTATTGGACCGTTGCTCTAAGGCTAAGAAATAAGTCTTGTATATCTATTGCTATTTACGTTAATGTTGCTAGTAGTTTACACTAAGGTTACTAGTAGGTTGGGTTAAAGTAACTGGTAGTTTATGTTAATGTTGCTTTAATATTGCTCGTAAATTATGTTAAAACTACTAATAGTTTTTAGGAGTTTTATGAGATTTATTGCTAATTCTTTATTTTTCTAAGAAATGTGGTATACTAAACGTAGGTAGTAGAGTGTATGAAATTACCTGCAATATAACCAAAAAAAAGGACGAGTGGCAGCTCGTCCTTTTTCTTGCTTATTTTTTGTTTTTATTGTTAAGCCAGTAGCTGTAGGTAGTTACAACTAAGGCAACAATAATAGGGGCAAGCAAGGTGCCCCAGAGTGCATAAAACAGCTCCTGCAATATACCACCTCCTTTCGGGAGGTATTTTATATTATATCATCATGCTATGGAGTCTTGTATATAATTAATGATTGGAGAATTTCTAATGAAGAAGGTTGTGCTTTTCTTTCTTTTAATAACAGCCCTTACGGGATGTGGATTGAATCAAAATACGAATAGTAATAAAACAGAATCAAATGCAACTAGTTCTGCTGCTGGTTCCTCTACATCTGCTGCGGGAAACAGCCAAGCGACTACCAAGCAAGATGGACATCTAATTACAGCAAAGCAAGCCTTATCCGCTGGTGAGTATGCGAAAGCCATAGAGGAAGCTACAGCGTCCATTAAGAATAATGCTAATAATGCAGAAGCCTATTCTGTACGTGGCTTTGCAACAGCATTAAACGGTGATGCGGCTAAAGGGTTGACAGATACTAAAAAGGCTTATGATTTAGACCCTAACAATGTGGCTAATTACTATAACATGGCCATGGTATATAAGTTACAAGGACAGTTAGATGACTCTAAACAATGGTTCGAAAAGGTATTAGAAAAGGACCCTAGTAACACCTGGTCTGTGTATGGTATTGCTACCATTTATGCAGACCAAGGGGATGATACTAAGGCCCTTGATTGGTTAGAAAAGGCTATAAAAATTGATCCCTCTGTAAAAGCTGTTGCAGCCGAACAAGACCATTTTGAACGCTTTCACAATAACGGACGATTTAAAACGTTGGTAGAATTATAGACATGGATGTGAAACAGATGATTCGCCTTATTATAAAGGTGATAGGATTTATATATTGGCTTATTTTTCTATACCTTGGCGGTCTAATGGTCGTAGACTGGTCAGGGTTTATGTCCCAACATAATATAGAAATACCCCTATTCCTTACATATTTGGTGTTTATAGGTTGTTTTGTAACGCCGTATATTATGCTGTACTGGAAGAAGCTAAATCCTAATGTGAAAGCTCCATTTTTTGTGAGGCATCTCTCCGTATATATGGCAAAATTAGAGGATTGTCATAGTATATGGTTTGATGTGCTATATGTACTAAAATTATTACTCTATTTCGTAACGATTCTGTGGATGCTCTGCATCATGTACCTTACTTTACCAGTTATTTTATGGACAGTAGCTCTTTTTTGCTGAGCAATTGATGATGTAAATTACATTGTTTTCTCTACTAAGGCTTCTTGTAAAAGTTGAGAAAAGTTAATTCCTTTAGCTAATGCTCTATCGTTTAACCAGGCAGGAATCGTTAGGGTTTTCTTTACGGACTTACTATTTTTAGCTAAATCAATATCTGTTTGCACTAATGTAGGATATGTTGTATCGGTACATGGTAAGCTGCGAATAGATGTGGGGGTAGGTAGAGTTTGTCCATCTTCTAAAGCGCCTAATATATAGAGTTCCATAGCCTCTTGTGCATTGGTTATTAATTCTGTTAGTGTTGAGCCGGTGCTACTAGTGTATTCGAGATCTGGAAATTCGGCCCAGAAACCATCGGCATCATCATGGATTATAGCAGGGTATATAAACTTCATAGGTCCTCCTAATAGTAAATCCTTATCCTTCATATTCTCTCCTTTCATGATAACACGTGTATACGTACAAAACAATTATTAGGAGTTATACATTCTTATTTATAGTCTAGCAGTATATAAAGGAAAATAGGGGTGATCATTGGTCACCCCTGATTCTATTAGTCACTTGACAAAATTGATAAATGACCTTTATATATTAATCCTATTCATAAAAATCATATTAGTATATAATTAATATGTATAAATTAGGTTGTATATTGATGGAAGGAGAGGATTCATCATGAAACCATTTGGTAAAAGGGTAGCAATGGCTGTGTTGTGTGCGGCGACATTGACATCTCCATTTTTTTTGAGCGGTTGTAGTATGTCAGAATTATGGCAGGGGACTGAACAGAGCCGTAAGGAAATTGCGCAGCGGTCTGAGCAGGATCAGGTGCAGTTATTTAATCAATATGTGAAAGCTGTAAGCCGATACAATCGCATGGCTGTCATGTTTGATTATGCGAATACGCCAACTCTTAATGAGTTAAAAGCGGGGCAGCATTTAACTGTATTTAGTGCACCGAACTTTAAGCAGCTACAAAAAGAATTAGAAGAGGCTAAGCAAGCAGGTATTCCGTATGATGAAATGAAGGAGCCTTTAGATAAGCTGCTTTCAAAATTGAACGAAATTACACCGGTAGCGGAAGAGCTTGATGCATACTATAAATCTAAAGGGTATACGACAGACAACTATGCTAAGGAGCAACAGTTAGGCCCTAAATATGTTCAATTGTATGAACAATTTGTTCCTATTTATGCTGATTTTGATAATGTTATGCATAAAATCAATACAGACCGCTTGCAACAACGGTTACAACAATTGCGCGATGCAGGCAAGAAAAATGCTGCTGCAGCACAAGAGGTCCATTTGCGACTTACTGCGGTCTTAGAAAAGATCGATAGTGAAAAACAACTAGATGTAAATGCTATCAATCAAGAGTTGCAATCTATTGGTGATGTATCAAATGGTATTACTAGTCCTAAGTATGATTCTGTTAAGACCTCTGTAAACTCTACGATTGGTGCAATCCGTACCTATATGGGTTCGAAACAAGATAATGACTATAATCGTATGATTGAGGCCTATAACCATTACATTTCTAATCTGAATACGACCAATATGAATGAGTTAGATTAAAATAAGTTAGATTAATACGTCTATATAAAAGAAAGCTGTATCAAATGAGGATATCATTTGATACAGCTTTTTAGTTGATTAGTAGATGTATTACTTTTTAAGGCTAATGCGCGTTGTAATTTGGCTTGATAACGAGAATAATACTAAGGCTATCCAGATACAACTGAAGGCAATCATCTGCGGTGTGCCAAAGCTTTCACCAAAGTAAAAGATGGCTAGCAACAAGGCAATGGTAGGGGATACATATTGCAAGAAGCCTAGTAGATTGAGCGGTAATAGCTGTGCACCATAGGAGAATAGCACCAATGGGACAGATGTAGTTAGACCGCAAGCTATGAGCAACATGGTCGTATACCAGTCTGTGCTGAAATAGGACCACACGGTATTATCGATTATGGTCGTATATAGTAAGGCTAGCGGTGTTAATAGCCAAGCCTCAAAGGCGATGCTCGTAAAGGGCGAGATGAGCAGTTTCTTTTTTACGGCTCCATAGAGACCGAAGGAAACGGCGAGGATCATCGATACTAACGGTAAGGATCCCACTTGATAGGTGAGCAAGGCGATACCGATGGTAGCGATGAGGACACTTAGCTTTTTCGGTATAGATAGAACCTCTTTAAATAGGATGACACCTAATACTACATTAAAGAGTGGATTGATGTAATAACCAAGGCTCGTGTTCATAACTTGATTATTGGCGATGGCCCAAATGTAGGTGAACCAGTTTACACTGATGATGACTGCCGCCACTAAAAGTAGGAATAGTTGTGAACGTTGTTCTTTTAGTAATTGAAAGTCCTTTTTGAATTGCTTAAAATGTAGACCAAATACAACGATAGCCATACAAACACCTGACCAGATAATGCGCTGTGCCAGTATATTATACGGTGAAACATGGTTTAATAATGCCCAATATAGAGGGAGTAAGCCCCAAATGATATAACAACTAAGGGCTGTGATTAACCCTTTTTTACTTGTATGTTCCATAATGCCTCCTCGTGATAGTATTTATTATATCACTAATTCTCAAATCATGCGTTTTAGTTATTGCATATGATTTTCAGTTATAACTTTAGTTTTGGTACTTATGATTAAATGTTATGTTCATTGACTTTGTGCATATTGTTACACTATATTGGACTTAGAACAACGAATATAGAGAATAGGTGTCGCAAGACTTAATAGAGAAATCGGTATAAGCCGATGCGGTCCCGCCACTGTAAGGATGAGTCTGCTTTCATACATGTCACTGGAGTAATCTGGGAAGGCGAAAGCGAGGTGATGATCCCGAGCCAGGAGAACTGCCTATTTGATAATCACCGTTATGTACCTACGAGCGATAGGAAGGGGATTGGGGTATGCTGGATACAGTATTTTTAGTGTACCTTTCAATAAGAAACCTTACGTGTCACTTTTAGGTGGCACGTTTTTTATTGCCCTTAGAGTGGATGTTGAGTATAGGAATCAGGTTTTATAGATATCAAACAGATGGACACATTTTGAGGTTGATGTGGTCCAATAAGATAAAGCTCGATTGATTCATATATCTAACAATTCGCAGGTACGGTGCGCTGTTTCTCGGTATGGTTTCGAGTTGAAAAGGAGGCACATATATGTCTGACAAAAAGACTTCAAAGGATGCTGAACGCGATTTATTAGCACCTGTATCCTTTGATGAGTTTAAGAAACCTACGTATGAACAATGGCAGACCGAGGTTGAAAAAGCGTTAAAGGGTGGCGACTTTCATAAGAAGATGTTCACTAAAACCTATGAGGGAATTACGTTACAACCAATTTACACGCCTGCATTGCATGGAGAAAAAATTCCAAAGGGTGTATATCCTGGAGCAGGTGAGTTCCTACGTGGCACAAAGGCAAGTGGTTATATTAAAGACTCTTGGGGCGTATCCCAATATGTAGACGAATCCTTTCCTAAGGATGCTAATCATGCAAGTTTATACGAAATTGTAAAAGGTGGCACCATTCACAATATTCGCCTTGATGAAGCAACACGCCATGATCAAGATGTGCAAGTAGGCGCAGCTGTTGGTATCGGCGGTACATCTCTGTCTACTATGGATGATTGTAGACAATTGATTGAGCGTTTTAATTTGAAGGAAAATCCTTTATACATTGAAACAGGTGCTTCTGCAGCTATCTTGCTCGGTATGTTAGCGGCTACGGTGAAAGGCTCTAAAAAACAGACTTCTGACTTGAAAGGTCTCGTTGGTGCAGACCCTATTGGTGTTTGGGCTAAAGATGGCACATTGCATATGTCTTTAGATACAGCCTTTGATGAAATGGCACATACTGTTGTATGGGCTAAAGAACAAGCTCCAGAGCTTAAAACTGTACTCGTATCTGGCGATGTATATGCTAATGGCGGCGCTAATGATGTGCAAGAGGTTGCGTATACATTGGCAACAGCCGTTTGCTACGTGCGTCAATTAGCACAACGGAACATCGATATTCATACTATTGCTAACAGCATGATGTTTACATTCTCCTTGGGTGCAAACTTCTTTATGGAAATTGCTAAATTGCGTGCATTGCGCGTACTTTGGGCGCGCATCATGGAAGCGTTCGGTGCTGAAGAAGCTGACCGTGCCGTTCATGTACACGGCAGAACATCGGCTTTCACAAAAACTGTATACGACCCATATGTAAACTTGTTGCGTAATACAACACAAGCATTCTCTGGTGTTGTAGGCGGTTTGAACAGTCTTGAAGTGTCCCCATTCGACCAACCAATTCGCAAGGCTGACGATTTCTCTCGTCGTATTGCCCGTAACATCCAAGTTATGTTGCAAACTGAGTTCGAGTTGCGTCAACCGGTGGACCCTGTAGGCGGTTCCTGGTATGTGGAAACATTGGCAGCTGAATTATGCGAAAAAATTTGGGCTGAGTTCCAAACTATTGAGTCTAAAGGTGGCATCATAGCAGCTTTGAAAGAAGGCTATCCACAAGCTCAAGTTAAAGCAGTTCTTGATGAACGCTTCAAAAACCTTGCATTCCGCAAAGATGTGGCTGTAGGTAACAACATGTATGCGAACATGACTGAAGAATTGCTTGATCCAAAACCAGAAAATCAAGAAACATTGCGTCAAAAACGGGTTGCTCAAATCGAAGAGTACTTGGCGAGTGCGGAGCCAGATGCGGTTGTGAAAGCACAGGCTACCCTAGAAGCAGGTACTACGGAACCAGGCGCTTTGATTGGCCTTATTGAACTCGGTGCATTACATAAATTAACAATACGTCAAATCCGGAAGGCTTTAGACGCTGGTGATATTGCTTCTGAAACGATTGAATCCATTTCAGCTCATCGTTGGACTGAACGGTTTGAAGCACTTCGCATGCGCACCGAGAATTATAAACAACGTACGAAAGATAATGTGAAGGTATTCTTGGCTAATATGGGCCCAATCCCTCAACATAAACCTCGTGCGGACTTCTCCACAGGCTTCTTCGAAGTAGGTGCTTTTGAAGTTATCAAAAATGATGGCCATGAAACAACGGCTGATGCTGCGAAAGCTGCTCGTGAAAGTGGTGCTGATGTTGTCGTTATCTGTTCTACAGATGATACCTATCCAGAATTGGTGCCACCACTCGCTAAGGAATTGAAAGAAACTATGCCGCATGTAACGGTTATTTTAGCAGGGGCACCGCCTAAGGACTTAGAACCTGTGTACCGTGAAGCTGGCGTGGACGACTTCATTTCTGTTCGTGCAAATTGTTACGAAATCTTGAATACGTTACAAGATAAGAAAGGGATGTGAGCTCATGTTCAAAAATCCAGACTTCTCCTCTCTTGGCTTGGAATCTCAGAAAGCAACATCTCGCGATGCATGGCTTGCTGAACTTCAAAAAGAAACAGGAAAAAGCTTTGAAGATTTATATAATACAACAATGGAGCAAATCCAACTAAAACCTCTCTATACAGAGATGGATTATGAAGGGATGACACACCTTGACTATATGGCTGGTGTACCTCCATTCTTGCGTGGACCTTATTCCACAATGTATGTTACTCGTCCTTGGACAGTACGTCAGTACGCTGGTTTCTCCACAGCGGAAGAATCCAATGCGTTCTATCGTCGTAACTTGGCAGCGGGCCAAAAAGGTTTGTCTATCGCCTTTGACCTTGCTACTCACCGTGGTTATGACTCCGATCATCCTCGTGTAGTAGGTGACGTTGGTAAAGCGGGCGTTGCGGTAGACTCCATCCTCGACATGGAAATTCTATTCTCCGGTATCCCTCTTGATCAAATGTCCGTATCCATGACCATGAACGGTGCTGTATTGCCAGTAATGGCGTTCTACATCTTGGCTGGTGAAGAACAAGGCGTAGATAAAAAGGTTATGGCTGGTACAATCCAAAATGATATCTTGAAAGAGTTCATGGTACGTAATACCTATATTTACCCTCCAGCTACGTCCATGCGTATTATCGGCGATATCTTCGCGTACACATCCCAGTACATGCCTAAGTTCAACAGTATCTCCATTTCTGGCTATCATATGCAAGAAGCGGGCGCTACTGCGGACATCGAATTAGGTTATACATTGGCCGATGGTCTTGAATATATCCGTACCGGTGTTAATGCAGGCCTTCACGTTGACCAGTTCGCACCACGGTTGTCCTTCTTCTGGGCAATCGGTAAAAACTACTTCATGGAAGTGGCAAAAATGCGTGCGGCTCGTATGTTATGGGCTAAGATTATCAATAGTTTCGGCTCTGAAAATCCTAAATCCATGGCACTTCGTACGCACAGCCAAACATCTGGTTGGTCTCTTACAGAACAAGATCCGTTCAACAACGTGGCTCGTACATGTATGGAAGCGATGGGCGCGGCTTTGGGCCATACTCAATCTCTACATACCAATGCGCTTGACGAAGCGATCGCATTGCCTACGGACTTCTCCGCACGTATTGCGCGTAATACTCAGCTTTACATCCAAGACGAAACTAAGGTATGTAAGGTTATCGACCCATGGGGCGGTTCCTACTATGTAGAAGCGTTGACTGATGAATTGATTCGTCGCGCTTGGGGTCATATTCAAGAAATCGAATCCCTTGGCGGTATGGCGAAAGCTATCGACACAGGGCTTCCTAAGATGCGTATCGAAGAAGCTGCTGCACGTCGCCAAGCTCGTATCGACTCTGGTCGTGAAGCAATCATCGGTATCAATAAATATCGTCTAGATAAAGAAGATCCATTGGATATCCTCGACGTAGATAACACGGCTGTACGGGAAGCGCAAATTCGTCGTCTCGAACAATTGCGCGCTAACCGGGATGAAGAAAAGGTTCAATCCTGTCTTGAAGCGATCACAAAAGCTACCGAATCGGGCGAAGGCAACTTGCTTGCCCTTGCACTTGAAGCGGCTCGTGCTCGTGCATCCTTGGGTGAAATTTCCTTTGCTGTTGAAAAGGTATGCGGTCGTCATAAAGCGGTTATTCGCTCTATTTCCGGTGTATACTCCAGCGAATTTGAAGATGACGATGTAATCAAAGAAGTACGCCAAATGGCAGATAACTTTGAAGAACTCGAAGGTCGTCGTCCTCGTATCATGATTGCGAAAATGGGCCAAGACGGTCATGACCGTGGTGCCAAAGTTATCGCTACATCCTTCGCGGACATGGGCTTTGACGTGGATATCGGACCTTTGTTCCAAACTCCAGAAGAAACAGCACAAGATGCGGTGGATAATGACGTTCATATTGTCGGATTTAGTTCTCTTGCGGCGGGGCATAAGACATTATTGCCTCAACTTGTAGAGGAACTCAACAAGCGGGGCCGCGGAGATATTTTAGTTGCCATCGGCGGCGTAATCCCTGCTCAGGACTATGAATTCCTACGCGAACATGGCGCAGTGGCTATCTTTGGCCCTGGTACAGTTTTGCCAGTAGCGGCGAAAAAATTACTAGAAACATTGACTAGTCACGTTCAAGACGAGTCTCATGACTGATAACAAACGGCCTACTCCGGATGAATTGCGCAATACACAGGACGCAACTTTCACCACTGGTGAAGGCAAGGCCCCTGAATTAGGTGTAAAAAACGCAAGCACCGAGGGTAGTACTTATCGTCCCGACTGGGTGCCAGAAGAAGCGAAGAAAGATGACACTTACGCGTGTCACGTAATGAAAGGCGTCAAGGAAATGCATGACGGCCTCTTATCCAGCTCAGCTCATCTGGCTCCAGCGGTACGTCCCGTACAGCGGCGAAAGAAATTAACTGTCGCTGATTATGTACGCGGTATCGAGCAGGGGGACCGCGTTATACTTTCACGGGCTATTACATTAGTAGAAAGTAATAATAAGGACCATTTCAAACTAGCTCAACAAGTGTTGCAAGCCGTATTGCCTCGTACGGGCAAGGCATTGCGCATCGGTATTACTGGTGTGCCTGGGGCTGGTAAAAGTACGTTTATTGAAGCCTTCGGTAACATGCTCATTGAAGCTGGTTACAAGGTTGCCGTACTGGCTGTAGACCCTACGAGCCAAGTCACAAAAGGCAGTATTTTGGGTGATAAAACACGGATGGAAACGTTGACGAAACACCCAGAGGCTTATATTCGTCCATCGCCAGCTGGTGGTACGCTAGGCGGTGTGGCTCGTAAAAGTAGAGAAACTATGCTACTTTGCGAGGCTGCTGGGTACGATATCATTCTCGTTGAAACCGTTGGGGTTGGGCAAAGCGAAGTTACCGTGCGCTCCATGGTTGACTTCTTTATGCTCATCGTTTTAACGGGGGCAGGCGATGAATTGCAAGGCATCAAAAAAGGCGTTATGGAACTTGCTGATGCTATTGTGGTCAACAAGGCTGATGGGGATAACCTCAAACGAGCTCTCATTGCTCGTAGCGATTATGACCGGATGTTGCATTACATCCGTCCGGCTACGGAAAAATGGAAGACTCAAGCCTATACATGTTCAGCTGTCACAAAGGATGGCCTCGATGAATTGTGGGATGTAATCCAAGAATTTACTGAACAAGGTAAAGAGAATGGCGTATTCTTAAAACGCCGTCAAGAACAATCCCTCCGTTGGGTACGCGATATGATTGACGAACACTTGCACAACCTATTCTTTAACAATGTAGTCATTCAAGGTCGCATGGGCGAAGTCGAAGCTGCTGTCTTAGACGGTGAAATGAGCGAATCTCAAGCCGTTGAAGAACTTATTGGCGTTTTCGATAAGTCTTTACAATAAGTAGATAGCTACATACCTATTTGATAAGCTGGCGTAACTTATCTATTAAGACACTCCGATTAGCTATCATGCTTATTTAGATCTATAAAATGTATCCATAAAAGGCATAGTATGGAAACTATTATTGGTTAAAACTTGTAGTAGTCAGATACTATGCCTTTTTATGTGCCTGTGAAAGTATATTCATGAAACAAATTTCATAAAAAATACGGTTGATACTTTCATAAAAAACATATATGATATATAATTTAATCATAAACTGTTACTTGTGTGTGTGATTAAAAAGAGAGGGTCATTATGAAACCACTAGTAAAGAAAATGTTAACAGCCGTATTGTGTGCATCTACTCTAACAGCACCATTATTCATGAGTGGATGTAGTTTTTCTAAGATTGCCAATGGGGTGCAGCAAGGCGCTCAAAAGGCATCGCAAAAAGACATTCAAGTGTTTAATCAGTATATCGAAGCAGTTGGTAATTTTAACAGTGGCACCGTACGCTTTGGATATGCTATTAATCCTTCCATTCAAAAACTAAGAGAGGGTCAACATTTATCAAGCTTTATGGCACCAAAATTTGATAGTTTACAACAAAAATTACAAGCCGCTAAAGATGCTGGTATACCATATGATGATATGAAGGAACCTCTTGATAACGTATTAGCTGTATTAAAGGACATTGTACCAGTAGCAAGTGAATTGGATACGTACTATCAAACTAATTCATATCAAGCAGATAATTATGCTAAGGAACAACAATTAGGACCTAAATACGTTCAACTATATGATCAATTCTATGCAGCATATAATCAGTTAGATGCTGTAATTCACAAACATAATACGGAAAATCAACAAGAACAGTTGAAAGAACTTAAAGATTCCGGTAAGAAAAATGCAGCTGCTGCTCAAGAAGTTCATTTACGTTTAACTGCATTATTGGATAGCTTTGAAGAAGGCAAGCAAATCGATGTAAATGCGGCGAACCAAGAGTTGCAAGCTATCATGGATGTGTCCAGCAGCATTACTAGTCCAGACTATAACTCTGCTAAATCTCATTTAAATACAACTATTGGTAGAATTCGTACATTCTTAGGTGACCAAACAGCTGATCATTACAATGATATGATTGAATCCTACAATAGCTTTATTGGCAGTGTAAATCGCTTGGATATGAACAAACTCGATAAATAATACCTAATCGTATATGCCATGTTATGAACTGTTAGGAGAGGAATATTTAAATGAACAAAAAATTATTATTACCTGTAGGTGTAGTCGTTCTAATTATTGGTATTGCGATTCTATTATTAAATCCAGATCCAGGGGCGGCTAATTTGGAAATTGCGAGAAACGCTACAAATGCTCAAGCGGCAGCAAAGGCGATTTCTGAGAATAACCAATCTTACACATTGTGGTATTCTATTGGTATGTTCTGTAGCGGTTTAGGCATTGCACTGTCAGTAGGTGGCTTCATTGTAGGCTTTATTAAAAAAGACTAATCTATTTAGGAACGCATAAAAGGCTGTACTAGAATATATATCGTTTCTAGTGCAGCCTTTTTGTATTTTAATTTTAGGGTTATAGGACAAAACGTGTTGGTCTTGCCCTATAACTCTAATTTTATCCTGTGGACGTTAGCTACCCTATGTCTATCTAGCGAATTAGTCTATATTTATCTTGCAAATCATCCTATATCTATTAATGTTGTGGTTTTACGCTCTATATCTGTTTTAGAGGGGATAAAACGTGGTATAATTAACCCGGATAGAGCCTAACGGTATGTGGCTTTTGGAGGTTAGTATGAGTAGTATAGCGCATTTATTTGTAGCTGGTGGATTTGTTATGTATCCGCTGGTGATTTTTTTACTGTTTACCTTGATGATTGGCATTGAACGTATCTTTCTATATCGCAAGTTTACAAAGGACTTGCGCCGTTTTAATAAGGTCTTAGAGAAGAACCAATCTTGGATTCTGTTACCAAGTGTTTTAGAACGGGATACAGAGGAACTTGGTTCTTTATTTGCCCGTGCTATCCGCAATGCAAAGAATTATAATGGCTTGGAAAATCGCCTTCAAGATGTGGTGTCGTACGCTGATGAACGTTTAAAACGCGGCCTTAGTTGGCTCAGCATGGTTGTAACAATGGCTCCGTTATTGGGGTTGCTAGGGACGGTCCTCGGCATGATTCGTGCGTTTGCTGTGGTAGGCGGCGATATTGGGGCTCCGACCATTATTACAGGTGGTGTTTCTGAAGCCTTAGTGGCAACGGCTACAGGTTTGACCGTGGCCATTATTGCCCTTGGCTTTCACAGTTACTGTGCAGCAAAGGTCAATGATTCTGTGGCGACATTAGAACATGAGTGCGGCAACATCCTTGATGCGTACAACGAGGAACATGATATATGAGACGACGCACATTAGGGGTTAAAAAAGAGCCTACCATCATGATTATTCCTATGATTGATATCGTATTCTTTTTATTAGTATTTTTCATGGTAGGCACGCTGTACATGAATACAGAGCAACAAATTCCGCTTAATTTACCATCTGCATCGACGTCTACGGCGAAATCTATCGAACCTATCACCATCACCTTGACCACAACGCACACGCTGTATATCGATAATCAGGAAATTTCTTCGGATCGCTTGGCGCAAGAGGTCAAATCTATCGTTACACAAGCACCTCAACAAGCCTTTGTGATTCGCGCTTCAAAAGATGTATATTATAACGATGTTATCGAGCTTTTGGACATGCTCAAGGTGAACGGTGCTAAATATATTAGCGTCGCTACGGAACGGAAGTGATTCCATGTTTGAATCACATTATCTGAAACCTTTTATTGTATCTTTAGGCATTACCATCATGCTTATCTTTGGCATGGGGCTTTCCTTGCGTGGCATCGTTGGAACCGGTGTGGCTTATGATGCCGCAGAGGTTAGCTTTCATCTGCCTGAGGATAGTGAAAGTGATGCGGAAACTATGGCTATTGAGCCTATACCTAAGGATAAGCCACCGGTTGAACCTCCGACTCCAGAAGGCCCTGCGCCTAAGGCAGATCCTCTTGTAACGGAAAATACAGGTGATGAAAGTGTTCATAATTTAAATGCCAATAAGACTACATCTAATGCTCGTCGCGAATGGGCCGTTCCCAAGGCTATAGAATCGGAAACGACTAATAATGAACAAGCTGTAGTTATGGGTGGAAATGATTCCAAAGACGGGAAATCCTCTAAGCCTGACAATGCTCCTATGGGTAAGGATATAACATCTGATACGAATGCCAATGGAAACGGCTTTGCCGAAGCTAGTGATTTATCCTTCCTATCTGATCTTGCGTGGGGGCTCCTAACACCAGGGCAACAAGCGCTTTTACAAAAGTCGGATATCAACCCCCAAGAATATTTACGAACGGTACAAGAGCAGGGGAAGGGGTCAATCGTAACAGGTAAGGTTGTAGTGCGCGTTAACTTTGACGTTAATGGACATATCATCGTAGGAGAACATACACCGCTCATCGCAGAGGATGTACCGCAACCAGTCAAAGAGGAAGCAATGCGCATCGTTAAAAGCAGTGGTTCTATTATCAATCGAAGAGGAGAACCTGTATATCTAGCAGTTCCTGTTGTATTAGGACAATAAAGAGGCATATCTTACATACATTAGTATGGGATATGCCTCTTTGTTATGGTTGTAAAAAAAGATTGTATTAATTTTGATTGGTAAGCATCGTCTTCGTAGAGTTGAAGACCGCTAGATATACGATGGCGCCACCGATGAATAATGTGACCTGCATAGGAGTGCTGAATTGATCAGCTCGCCACAATGCAAAAGCGTAGAAGAACATGGTAATCAACATGATGAGAAATGCGATGATAACGCGTACATTTGTGTTTATTGCCAAGGATGTAGTAATACGCGATTTATTCGTCATTACGTAAATTAAAGATACTACGATGTCTGCCGTAAAGATGGAGAAGATGAAGTTGTAATCAAACTCGCCAAAAAGGACTACCGCCAAGCCGATAAAGCTGAGCCCAAAGAATAGACGTAATAGAATACCTATAGTATTAGATTCGTTGCGCTGTGCGCGGCGTTCCTTACGATTTAAAGTTGCCATGAAAGCCTCCCCCATAGTAGAAATGTTTGTTACTATTAGTATAAAGCTCGTGTATAGATTGAGCAATTATTCGCAGTACATTTAGTCTGTATGTTTATTATATATCACAATGCATAGCTATGATATAGTATTGATTAATTTATTACTATATAACTATATGAGGAATTCTATATGAGAAATTAAAGAGAGAGTATAGTTCAGGTTATTCTTATCTATGCTATTAATGGTATGATTGTGTTTGTTTTTTCTGTTTTAGACTCTGTAGTTCAATATGTACATCCTTTTTTCTAGGATTGAACAACTAAGGTTTGACGACTAAAGTCGAACGATAAGTAAAATTAATATAATTATCATTCGGAAAATTTAGCTCCGTTCGTTGAATGGAGCTTTCACATATGGTACAATAATCCTATAAATCTAGCTTTTATCATGCAAAGGAGACATCATGATACCACGTTATACACGAGAAGAAATGGGCCATATTTGGAGCGAACGCAACGAATTCGACACAATGTTATTGGTGGAGACCCTCGCCTCTGAGGCACAAGCAGAGTTGGGCGTTATTCCTAAAGAAGCGGCGAAAACAATTCGGGAAAAGGGCAATTTCGACGTTGAGCGCATTCATGAAATCGAAAAGGAAACGAATCATGATATCATTTCCTTCGTAACAGCAGTGGGCGAATATGTAGGTCCTGAAGCGGCTAAATACATCCATCTTGGCCTTACCTCTACAGATGTGAAAGATACGGCGCTTGGGTATATGATGAAACAAGCCTGCGATATCTTAATTGATGACTTAAAGCGTTTGCACGAAGTATTGCGTCGTCGTGCAGCGGAGTTCAAATATACTCCTATGATTGGCCGTACCCATGGTATCCACGGCGAACCAACTACATTTGGCTTGAAATTGGCGTTGTGGATGGCAGAGGTAGAACGTGATATTGAACGCATGGAACATGCGCGTAAAAGCGTTGCCGTTGGTAAATTGTCTGGCGCTGTTGGTACATACTCCAATATCGATCCATTCGTAGAACAATACGTATGCGAAAAATTAGGTCTTGAACCTGTTAAAATCGCTACACAAGTAGTACAACGTGACCGTCACGCTGAATTATTGTCCACTATTGCTGTTGTAGGCGGCACATTGGATAAAATTGCATTGGAAATCCGTCACTTACAACGTACAGAGGTACGCGAAGCGGAAGAATATTTCAGCCCTAAACAAAAGGGTTCCTCTGCGATGCCTCATAAACGCAATCCTATCACATGTGAAAGAATTTGCGGTATGGCTCGCTTGCTTCGTGGCTATGCACAATCTGCTTACGAAGATCAAGCATTGTGGCATGAACGCGATATTTCTCATAGCTCTGTGGAACGGGTTATCTTGCCGGATGCGACAATTGCGTTAAATTATATGTTGCACCTAACAATTCGAACCATTGATAAATTGTTGGTATACCCTGAAACTATGCTTAAAAACCTTAACCTTACAGGGGGCCTCGTATTTAGCCAAACAATTTTGACACATCTTGTAGACAAAGGTGCGGTACGTGACGAAGCATATCGTTGGGTTCAAAAACATGCTATGGAACGCTGGCTTGAAGGCAAAGACTTTGCAACAGGTTTAAAAGCTGATGAAAATATTAAGAAGTACATGACTGATGAGGAAATTGATGCATGCTTTGACCCATATAAATTGCTAAGACATGTAGATACAATCATGGCTCGCTTTGGCCTATAATTGTAGGGTACTTCCCACATAACATATGAAAGACTAGGGTAGGTATAGATCAACAAGCCTATGGTACATGCATTAGGTGTTGGCTATATCTACCTTTTTTGTTTTGAAAGCAATATACCATTTTAGATAGAAGTATATTATTTTAACAGATAATTATAAATTAGTTTTCTAGCAGGCTTTTATATACTCGTCTTACATTAGAAACCATCTATTTGTTTTAGGAGGTTATATGAAACGTATTGTACGAAAATACGGACCGGTTATTTTTCACTGCATTAATGACTTTGGTCAAGGTTCATTAGCCGCGTTGATACCATTTTTTATTACTAACTTTGGACTTAATTATTATCAATCGGCGTTTATTATATTTTGTAACACTGTAGTGGCCTCCATAGCTCAGCCTGTCTTGGGCTATGTAGCAGATCGTTGGCGTGTGCCGTGGTTTATTCCTGTAGGCTTTTCTGTCACACTTGTATCCATTAGTGCCATAGCGATTGCTATGAGCTATGAAATGATTCTCGCTCTAGCGCTCCTATCTGGAGTCGGTGCTGCGTTATTCCATCCTGAGGCAGCTCTGCTGGTAAATCGTACGCAATTTCATGAGCTTGGTAATGCTATGGGCCGATTTGCCGTCGGTGGTAGCGCGGGCTTTGCACTTGGACCTCTCCTCGCCGGAGGTGTATATGTCTTTGGGGGACAATTCCTTTGGGTATTTACGCTTATCGCTCTACTTGGTGTATTATTATATCTCTATGCCTTTATGGGTGAGGGTGAAGCTGATACCGATGATACTGATATTGCTGATTCTGCTGATTCTGCTGATACTGGTAACCGTGAAAGCCGTGCTAAGGTTCTTAGTACCGGTACAAATGATTGGGTGAGCTTCGGTAAGTTATTTTTTGTGATTGCTTCTCGATCTATACTCTTCTCTGTATTGGCTATCTTTATTCCTATTTTGTATATTACTGTTATTAATGGTGAAGCTAGTGCATCTAGTTTGGCCCTTACTGCGTACTTTGCTATGGGTGCCGTTCTTACCTATATGGGCGGGGCCTTATCTGACCGACTTGGATTTCTTAAAACTGTGCGCTTAGGTAATCTGATTTTCTTGCCATCCGTTTTAGTATTTATTTTTGTGCCTAATATGTGGGGCTTCTTTGGAGCCATGATTCCAATGGCCTTTGGCGTATTCTCACAATACGGACCAATTACGGTACTAGGTCAAAAATACCTTGCAAAAAATGCAGGCTTTGCATCAGGTATTACGCTAGGTCTTGGTATTACCTTGGGTGGCCTTGTGGCTCCTTATGTAGGACATCTAGCAGATATCTATGACGTACAAACGGCATTGATGACCTTGATACCGGTAGGTGTTATAGGCTTATTGATGAGTTTTTGGTTAAAAGAACCAAAATAGCCCATGCGTTTGGGAAGAAACTAAAGATTGAATTTGTATAAATACTTTCACAGAATCCGAACATTGTTGTATAATGATATTGGATTATTTAGGCTTTTATATGGAGGATATAGATATGGCAACTAGTATGGTTATCGGCACTCAATGGGGTGACGAGGGGAAAGGTAAAATTGTTGACTGGATTGCGGAACGTGCGGATGTTGTGGTGCGCAGTCAAGGTGGTAATAACGCGGGTCATACTGTTGTAGTGGATGATAAAGCGTTTGCACTCCGCCTTTTGCCAAGTGGTATCTTATACGATAACAAACAAAATATCGTGGGTACTGGTGTTGTTATCGACCCTAAAGTTCTGCTACAAGAAATTGAAGGTCTAGAAAAGCAAGGCAGATCTGCTAAATCCCTTCAAGTTTCTAACCGTGCACATGTCATCATGCCATACCATATCGCTCTAGATACTGCAGAAGAAGCATCTAAAGGGGATGCTAAAATCGGTACTACTAAAAATGGTATTGGTCCTTGCTACGCTGATAAGGTAAACCGTATCGGTATCCGTATCTGCGATTTGTATGATATGGAAACATTCAAACAAAAATTAGCGTACAATGTAGAGCTCAAAAATAAAATGCTTACTAAGGTTTACGATGCTGAACCTGTTAACTATGATGAAATCTTAGCGGATTACATCAAGTACGCTGAAGCGTTGAAGCCTTATGTAACAGATACTAATGCAGCTGTTCTTAAAGCTATAAAAGAGGATAAAAAGGTATTGTTCGAAGGTGCTCAAGCTACTATGCTCGACCTTGACCATGGTACCTATCCATTCGTAACATCCTCTCATCCAATCGCAGGTGGTGCTTCCACAGGTGCTGGCGTGGGTCCTAACTACTTAAAAAATATCTTTGGTGTTGTAAAAGCATATGCTACACGTGTTGGTGCAGGTCCATTCCCTACAGAACTTCTTAACGAAACTGGGGATAACCTTCGTGAACTTGGTCATGAGTTCGGTACTGTAACGGGTCGTCCTCGTCGCTGTGGTTGGTTAGACCTCATGGTTGTAAAATACGCAGCAGGTCTTAACAGCCTAGATTACTTAGCTATTACACGCTTGGATATTCTTGATACGTTTAAAGAATTGAAAATCTGCGTAGGTTACAAATTGAATGGTAAAGACGTAGAAGGATTCCCAGCTAATTTAAAAGATCTTGAAGCTTGTGAAGCGGTTTATGAAACATTACCAGGTTGGGAAACTGATATCTCTGGTATCCGTGAATATGATAAATTGCCTGAAAATGCCCGTAAATATGTAGAACGTATTGCAGAAGTAACAGGTGTGCCTTTAGGTATTGTATCCGTCGGTCCTAACCGTAGCCAAACTATCGATTTAGTAAATGTATTCTAAGCTATACTAATTTGATATAATAGAAAATTTTCATGTGGTAGTATTGATAGAGTGTTATATATTTTAACATTTCTCGCTATGCAATCGATTTATAGAATTATACAGATTAGACCCCTCATAGAGGGGTCTTTTGTATTGAATGGATATAGAATATAAACGTGTATGCTCTATATCTAATCCTTTAGGTTGCTACAGTAGTGCGGTATATCGAAGTATGCTATATAGTTATTAAAGCGTGAGTATATCGAGAAATATATAACAAATAATAGAACATGATTGTTATATATACAGAAAAATGTATATCCAAATAAATCTATAGAATGAAAAATTGTTTAAAATATTCATTTTATACAAATAGGCACGTGCTTAAATTAGTTTACAATGGGGCAAAATTTACTTATCTATAATTTTTTTGTATTCATAATAAATTATTAAGATACAAATATAAAGAAAAAAATAGATTTACATTAAGAAATAGTATATAATAGTACCAAGAAGTAGATTGATATTTTTTGATAAGGATCTGAGGAGTTAAAGATATGGTTGAAGTTTCTTACGAACGTTTAGCGACGATTTTTAAGGCATTAAGCGATGAAACAAGATTACACATCATCGATATGTTGTCTTGCAATGAATTATGTGCAGCCGATATTTTAGCGAGCTTCAATTTGTCTCAATCTACGTTGAGCTACCACATGAAAATCTTAATTGATGCAGGTGTAGTTAACTCTCAACGTAATGGTTTATGGACTCGTTACTCCATTAATGAAGCTACATTTGCGGATATTTTACATATTCTCCCTCAATTATACAAAACTAAAGATGAGTGCATTTGCGCGCAGATTAAATACTGCCGCATTTCTGAGCACGAAAAAGAAGCGTAACAATGAGACGTTGGATTATGCATGTTGATATGGATGCATTCTTCGCGTCCATAGAACAACTGGATCATCCAGAGTATAAAGGCCACCCCGTAATCGTGGGTGGTCTTTCTTCACGTGGTGTCGTAGCTACCTGTTCCTATGAGGCCCGAAAATTTGGTGTTCACTCTGCGATGCCAATCTCGAGGGCTAAGAAACTCTGTCCTGATGGGATCTATGTATATCCTCGAATGGATCGCTATAAAGAGGTGTCGAACCAAATTTTTTCCATTATGAAAGAATTTACCCCTTACATTGAGCCTCTATCTATTGATGAAGCTTTTCTTGAAGTGAGCGGCATGTCCACCATGTATAGCGGCCCTAAAGCGCTAGGGCGAGCCATTAAAGATCGTGTGTTCGAGAAAACAGGACTTATTATTTCTGCAGGCTTAGCACCCAATAAATTTCTTGCTAAATTGGCCTCTGATTTAGATAAACCTGATGGTCTTGTAGTCATCCCATATGGTCGTGAAAAAGAGGTGCTGGCTCCTTTGCCGATTAAACGTATTTGGGGTGTTGGCCCTCGGACAGAGAAAATTTTGAAAGCAGGTGGCTTTCACCTGATGCGTCATATTCAGTCTTTGTCTGATGAAAGCAGTTTAATTCCTCTCGTGGGGAATCAGGCAAAGCGCATATGGGAACTGGCGAATGGTATCGACGATAGACCTGTTGAAACAGATCGCAAGATACAATCAATTGGAGCGGAGGAGACCTACGAAGAAGATCTCACAGAGGGCCGTGCTATTGAATTAGAATTTAGGTATTTTGCAAACCGTTTATCGAAACGGCTTCGGAGGCGTAACCTTCATGGACATACTGTATCTATCAAGGTTCGGTATGATGATTTTACCACCGTATCACGGCAGAAGCGGCTAGATATACCATCAGACCAGGAACATGTATTTTTTGAAACAGCATTGATTCTGTGGAATAAATTGATGCAGGATAAGACGAGTAAGCGGCCTAAAGAGTCTAAGAAAGATATGGAACCGTTAGGCGCTACTACAAAGGTAAAGTCTATGAATTTTAAATATAGTAGTTCTAAAGGGCTTACCTGTATGGATCCGCCTGGCCCTATACGACTATTAGGTCTTACTGTGAGTGGTCTCGATGAGGAGGTTCCTATGCAGGATAGTCTCTTTGATTCCCCACAGGATGAAACAGAGGATAAGCTTGCTAGCGTGTTAGACTCCTTAGAGTCTAAATTTGGTGAGACTGCTGTTATGAGTGGTGCATTATGGCAGCGCTTTCACGGAGACAATGGAATACGCAGAAAACGGTCAGAGTTGAAAGCGGCCGTGGATGCACAGACTGCTCAAGAGGATGGAGCATCTACTAAAGTTGATGCAGGCTCGACTAAAAAGGCTGATCGGTCTACAGTTACAGATATACACCCATCTATTGAAGAACCTAAAAAGATCCTCAAAAAGGACTTATAAAGTTTATATTGAATACTTTCACTAATATAATTGTTCATGTTACAATATGGGTGTAGTGTTAATAAATTACCGCAAGAGAGGTATAGATATGAGTTTATTTCGTGTGGCCATCCATTATGGCGTAAACAGTAATGGTTTCTTGTCCTATGACACAGAAACAAAAACAGTGTCCGTAGATTTACCTGAACAAGAGTGGGTTGATAAGGTAATCGCTTACTTAAATAATGAACATGCTATTGAGCATGCTACAGGTCTTGATACGTATGAACGGTTGACCGTAAAACCATTAGAATCTTTGGATAACCTTAAGTTAGCTTTAACACGCATGTGGGAAGCAATCGACGTACAAGTTGACTGGAGTCGTCCAGCATAAATTGAATGAAAACACCTTGTGATCTACAAGTTAGTAGAAACAAGGTGTTTTTTGTTTTGCGTATTTTTGTAGGTATATCTTAATAAGTTTTAAATATATAGCATTGAAATTCTCATTTTAAAATTATAAATGATATCGTGTATACAAGATTTGTAAAAGTTTAGGGTTGTTATGTTAAAAAATTTGTGATATTCTAATTACATATTAACGGATAATAATTATCTATTAATAATTTTTATCGTAATTAAGATGTATGATTTAAAAATTATGTAAAGTAAATTACTTTCATTTTGATCTCTAAGTAGGAGTTTGTAACATGAATAATGAAAAAAAACTAACAACAGCCTTTGGTGCTCCCGTACCAGATAATCGCAACTCTGCTACAGCAGGTAAACGTGGTCCTGTATTGATGCAAGATGTTTGGCTCATGGAGAAATTAGCTCATTTTGAGCGCGAAGTGATTCCTGAACGCCGCATGCATGCTAAAGGATCCGGTGCATTTGGTACTTTCACAGTAACTAACGATATTACAAAATATACGAAAGCAAAAATTTTCTCTGAAGTAGGCAAGCAAACGCCGTTATTCGTGCGTTTCTCCACAGTTGCCGGGGAGCGTGGTGCGGCCGATGCAGAACGCGATATTCGTGGCTTTGCCGTAAAATTCTATACGGAAGAAGGGAACTGGGACCTCGTAGGTAACAATACACCTGTATTCTTTATTCGCGATCCATTGCAATTCCCTGATTTGAACCGTGCTGTAAAACGTAATCCGAAAACAAATCTTCGCGATGCGACAGCAAACTGGGATTTTTGGACTAGCTTGCCAGAGGCAATCCACCAAGTAACAATCGTTATGAGTGACCGTGGTATTCCTAAATCTTACCGTACAATGCATGGTTTTGGCAGTCATACATACAGCCTTATCAACGAAAACGATGAGCGCGTATGGGTTAAATTCCATTGGGTTTGCCAACAATCGATTGAAAATCTTTCCGATGCTGAGGCGGCTAATGTGGTGGCTAGTGACCGTGAAAGTCACCAACGTGACCTCTTTGAGGCTATTGAAAGAGGCGATTTCCCTAAATGGAAATTATGCATCCAAGTGATGACGGAAGAACAAGCTAACAATATGCCATACAATCCATTCGATTTAACAAAAGTATGGTATCATGACGAATTCCCATTGATCGAAGTCGGTGTGATGGAACTTAACCGTAACCCAGAAAATTATTTCCAAGATGTAGAACAAGCTGCATTTGCACCAACAACTATCATTCCAGGTGTATCCTTCTCTCCTGATAGAATGCTTCAAGGTCGCTTGTTCTCTTATGCCGATGCGCAACGCTATCGTCTAGGGGCAAATTATTATCAAATCCCTGTTAATGCCGCTAAATGCCCTGTAAATATCTATCATCGCGATGGTCAAGGTCGTATAGATGGAAACCATGGGTCAACAATTGGCTACGCACCAAATAGCTTTGGTGAATGGGATGAACAACCAGAATTCAAAAATCCTCCTCTCGATGTATCTGGTCCAGCTTACCAATATGATTTCTATGAAGACGACTCTGACTTCTTCACACAACCAGGTAAATTATTCCGCCTCATGAGCCCTGAACAACAACAAGTTTTGTTTGAAAATACCGCAGCGGCTATGAATGGTGTACCTGATTTCATCAAAGAACGTCATGCAAAACATTGCTATCAATGTGATCCTGCTTATGGTGAAGGCGTTGCTAAAGCCTTGGGCATGAACATCGATTTTAGCGATGTAAAATAAGACTAACGATACTATTTAAACAATATTAAAATAGTTTATCTACACAATACTAACGCGATAAAAGAACTTCCTTAAACTAACACGAAGCCCCTCCTTGCTATGTAGTTCATAGTAAGGAGGGGCTTTTGTTGTGGAGAGTGTATTTTAATATTACTAATCAAATTTTTTACTTGTTAGGTCTTGATACATAAGCTTAGCAATTTCATATTGTGGATCACCCGGTTGTAGCTGGTGTGTCGGTAGTTTAAATACGGTTTCAGCTATTTCACTTTTCTTGATATTGATGCCTTTTACATCTTCAGAACGACTTATGGAAATCGTATGTGTTGTTGGATTTATGAAGTACGCATTTACATCGATGCTGAAAGCTTTGTTTTCGTCTTTTCTCATGATTGTACGTAGAATCATGGCTGAAATAGCCGTAGTACCATCTTTTTCACCTAATAGCTGCTTAGATGTATAGTCCACATAATCTGCATAGACATAAATATCGCCGGGTTTGGCCTTGTCATAATCTTGTGTGTAGGCCTCTACTAAACGCAAATCGAGTTGTCTCCCAAATGGTTGAGAGAACATTTCGCTTTGTAATGCTCGTGTTTCATTAACAGGTGGATACATAGGTATTGCTTTTAAACCTTTTAGCATATCTGCGCGAGTTTCATTTTTCCGTTTAGCATGACGTTTCGCACTGACCTTGTCTAAGCGTTCACGCTCCTTTAACATGGCCTTTTCTTGTTCTTCTTTAGTTTTGTAGGTCTTTACGGATACAACACGGTTACCGGTCATAGTGACTGTCGAATAGACGGGCTTATCTTTAGTAGGCTTTCCCTTAGAAGCAGCAAGAGTAGATTGGACCATAGCCGGTGTTGCACTTTCGATAGATTTTTTTAGCTCTGGAAGATTGGAGTAATCCATATCAACTATAGCAGTATCTGTGTTTTCGGTAGATTGCACAGGGGCAGCTGCATATGCAGATGATATAGCTAATACAGCTAATAGTGAACTGACAATAATTGATCGTTTACATAGTTTCATTACATATACCTCTCTTTAGTAAGAAATCTCTAATACCATCAATAGCTGTATTATAGCATAGTTTTTGCATAGATAGATTTAAAACCGTACTTATTAACTCCTAAAAGAGCCTAAGCAACTACCTGAATCTAATCGATTTATGGTATGGTGCATAGGCTCTTTTTTACTTTCAGAAATATACAAATTTTAAAAGGATTTTAGTATAACTATGTAGAATTATATGATGTGTTGAATTTGCACGAAATGTTACATGTGAATAGGAGGCAGTTATGAAATCTAGTAGTTTGGCATGGTATGTGGCGGTGGCTTGTATTGGAGGAAGCCTTTGTATTGGATCTGTAGTACAGGCGAATTCTCCTGCGACGGTGAAAGCAAATAACTCTGCTCCCGCAGCTATTGTAACGCAGGCTCAACCAGCTCAGCCTGTTACTGTTACAGCAGTTAAGAATGATGGAGTTAGTGCTACAGCAAATCATACAGTAACTAATAATGTAGTAGCTAATAATGTAGTAGCTAATGATGTAGTGGCACAGGAAGCCCTCAAGCAAAAGCAACAGTACCAAGCCGAAACTGAAACGATGGGCTTGCTATGGATGCGCACCTCTGCAGAGTACAGAGCGTTGGCGTATCAAGGGTACAATGTGGCAATGAATGCCGTTAAGATGGCCGTTACTGATCCATCTCATCAAAGAAAACCTTTAGCTATCGTTCTTGATGCGGACGAAACCGTAGTGGACAATACCAAGTTGATGGGTGAAAGTATAGCAAACGGTAATGGTCGTTTTGATGCTCCTTGGTGGCGTCAAGCCGTGCATCAAGGAAAATCGCAAGCCATGCCTGGAGCCGTTGAATTTTTAAATGAAGTTCATAAACAAGGGGTAGAAATCTTCTATGTTTCAAATCGCTACGCACCTGTAAACCTTGACGTAACGATACAGAATTTTAAAGAACTAGGATTCCCATCTGTCGATAAAGACCATGTACTACTATTCGAAAAAGACTCTGATAAACAACCTCGCTTTGATATGATTGCTAAAAAATATTATGTCGTTGTATACATGGGCGATAACGCCGGTGATTTCCCTATTGGCACAAAAGGCAAGACACTAGCTGAAAGAAATGCCATCATCGACAATCATAAAGAGGACTTTGGTACTACTTTTGTCGTATTTCCAAACCCTGCTTACGGATCCTGGGTAAGTGCACTAGCGAAAGGCTACCAAAACCTAAGCCCAGAAGAACAAAAACAAGTGAATAACCAATACCTACAACAATAAGGATGTCTTGCGTATACTTTATTAAAAACGATATAATAAAGTATACATGCGTCTATAGCTCAACCGGAGAGAGCGTCAGTTTCCTAAACTGTAGGTTGGGGGTTCGATTCCCTCTAGGCGCACCAGAAGGATAGAGCTGCAGTTTCGCCTTAATACTCGTGAGAATCTATTAAGGTAGGGCCTTATGCCGAAATCAAAGGACACAATTTATTGTGTCCTTTTCCTATTTTAATCATATTAAAACTATCTTTTTATCAAGATAATAGTTGAGTAATTATGGTTATTTAGTAAAAATTAAAACTGATTGATGAATAAAAATTAGAAAAGCTTGACATATAAGTAATGCTGATATATTATGTAATTAGATTTTACCATAGCGAAAGGTTACAGAATCTACTAAAATAAGACTTTATGTCGAAATCACTACTTTTAAGTAGTTATTAACAATAGTATATGTAAATTGAGTTAGTAGTACATATTACTAATGTTTTTTGTGTGAAATTTTGAGCACGGGTCTTATGATCTGTGCTCTTTTTGTTTATTGATTTATTATAGCGAAAGGCTACAAAAGTACTTAACTTCGTTGTTGAGGTTTTAGTACTCTGTAATTTTTCGCTATGATAAAACGTAATGCGCATGATGCTTTTTGGCGATTGAGTTTTAGTACTCTGTAATTTTTCGCTATGATAAAACTAACTATATAACTGGGGAGATGTTATTATGGTTTTAGTACTCTGTAATTTTTCGCTATGATAAAACAAAGCTGCATCTGTTTCATTAACTGCAATAGTTTTAGTACTCTGTAATTTTTCGCTATGATAAAACCCTTACCTTTTAACTCATCACGTGCTGAGGGTTTTAGTACTCTGTAATTTTTCGCTATGATAAAACCTCTAGCTTTTTGCCTTTCGTACTCATCGAGTTTTAGTACTCTGTAATTTTTCGCTATGATAAAACGAGGACGTGCAGAACGAGAAGCCTGGGGCTGTTTTAGTACTCTGTAATTTTTCGCTATGATAAAACTATGCCCAGATAAGATATCTGTTAGCGCTTGTTTTAGTACTCTGTAATTTTTCGCTATGATAAAACAACTGGCGGTAAGGTTATCGGTGGTGTACTGTTTTAGTACTCTGTAATTTTTCGCTATGATAAAACAATCAAAGATTACAAATATCGCTAAGATGTGTT
The DNA here is from genome assembly GCF_003603295.1 of Veillonella sp. AF13-2. Classification (NCBI taxonomy): domain Bacteria; kingdom Bacillati; phylum Bacillota; class Negativicutes; order Veillonellales; family Veillonellaceae; genus Veillonella; species Veillonella sp. AF13-2. Next base: position 265,094 of record NZ_QTMT01000002.1, on the reverse strand, counting down.
TTAGTACTCTGTAATTTTTCGCTATGATAAAACATGAATTAGGAAAGATTTCAAATCATTTGAGTTTTAGTACTCTGTAATTTTTCGCTATGATAAAACATATGGTGCTAAAGTTATTATTAAGGATGAGTTTTAGTACTCTGTAATTTTTCGCTATGATAAAACCTACCAATACCCCAGTTAAAGCCAGCTCTTGTTTTAGTACTCTGTAATTTTTCGCTATGATAAAACTCTTTGCTTCATAGTATCGAACGTCTTGATGTTTTAGTACTCTGTAATTTTTCGCTATGATAAAACTCCATAGTAGACTCATCAGGTACCTTAAAAGTTTTAGTACTCTGTAATTTTTCGCTATGATAAAACAGAAAATTCAACAACAATTTAAGAATGATAGTTTTAGTACTCTGTAATTTTTCGCTATGATAAAACAAATACAATGCTACTAAAAGCTATTCTATTGTTTTAGTACTCTGTAATTTTTCGCTATGATAAAACTTGAAAATAAAATAGTACATTTATAGAAAGGTTTTAGTACTCTGTAATTTTTCGCTATGATAAAACTTGAAAATAAAATAGTACATTTATAGAAAGGTTTTAGTACTCTGTAATTTTTCGCTATGATAAAACTTGAAAATAAAATAGTACATTTATAGAAAGGTTTTAGTACTCTGTAATTTTTCGCTATGATAAAACCGGCTCAAGCATTGGTTGCTGTTATGGCACGTTTTAGTACTCTGTAATTTTTCGCTATGATAAAACGGTAAGTTCATTATTATCGCCTCCACGGTGGTTTTAGTACTCTGTAATTTTTCGCTATGATAAAACTCATCGTATTAGTACCCAAACTAGACTGCCGTTTTAGTACTCTGTAATTTTTCGCTATGATAAAACTCTGGTTTCTCCACATCTTCTCGATACGGCGTTTTAGTACTCTGTAATTTTTCGCTATGATAAAACAGTATTGCTTAGTTGATACATTTTGCCCTTGTTTTAGTACTCTGTAATTTTTCGCTATGATAAAACTCCAGGATCGAACTGCTGAATGGTTACAAGGTTTTAGTACTCTGTAATTTTTTGCTATGATAAAACCGTTTCTTTAATCCCTCAATTAAATTAACAGTTTTAGTACTCTGTAATTTTTCGCTATGATAAAACTAGCCATTGCCCCATAGTATCCCCCATGACGTTTTAGTACTCTGTAATTTTTCGCTATGATAAAACAAGCCGGATATTGCACACACAACTTAATGAGTTTTAGTACTCTGTAATTTTTCGCTATGATAAAACGTAGTAGCTCAAAAGGGAACTGCTACCGAAGTTTTAGTACTCTGTAATTTTTCGCTATGATAAAACTTGTCTAAAAGCCTACAAAAAAACCACCTAGTTTTAGTACTTTGTGATCGTTGCTTATGATAAATCTAGAATAATAGAGGAGAATAATTTTTTTAATTATTATAATTTTATGTATTAAATAGGATTAATAATTTTTAGGGGAGGGTATATATGGGATATATACTAGGATTAGATATCGGAGTTGCTTCTGTTGGTTATGCAATTATTGATGAAAATTATAATGTCTTAATTAGTGGCGTAAGACTATTTCGTGAGGGTACGGCAGAAGAGAATGTAGCACGCAGAGGGTTCAGAAGTAGTCGTAGAAGTATGAGGCGGAGCCGTCATAGATTGGATCGACTAAAAGAACTCTTGTCGAGTGCACTAGGTGTGAGTGGAGATCAATCTTATACAAATCTCTATGAAATTAGAGTTAGAGGGCTTAGTAATAAGCTTTTGCCTGATGAATTGATTGCTGCAATCATTCAATTGGCTAAACATAGAGGTATATTTTATTTAAGTCCAGAGGATCTTGCGACTGAGGACGGAAGCAACCGGAGTTCAGCAGATATTATTCGAACTAATGAGAATAAGCTTAAAGATGGAATATATCCTTGCCATGTTCAATTAGAAAAGTTGAATACTACGGGAAAAGTACGAGGTATTGAAAATAAATTTACTCATGGATCATATCGTAGTGAATTAATTAAGCTTCTTGAAGTTCAATCATCATTTTATCCAAAATTAAAAGGGATAATGGATGAGGTTTTATGTATATATGATTCTAAACGTGAATATTATGAGGGGCCTGGTAGTTATAAAAGCCCTACACCTTATGGGAGTTACCAATTAGATGAAAGTGGCAATGTTATTAAGATTAATTTGATTGATAAAATGCGTGGTACGTGTACGTATTTTCCTGATGAATTAAGAGCACCTAAATGGAGCAATAGTGCATGCTTATTTAATTTGTTAAATGATCTAAATAATTTAACGATTCAAGGTGTGAAGATAACTGAAGTTCAGAAACAAGAGCTGATTAGTGAATATGTAAATAAAGGTAAAACGGTAACGATTCCTGCAATTGCAAAAGTATGCGGTGTTAAAAAGGAAGATATTTTTGGTTTTAGAATAGATAAGTCGGAAAAACCAATTTTTACAAAATTTGAAGGATATAATGAGTTATTGAAAATCGCAAAGTCTGTAAACGAAGAAGATGCAATTGAAGGTAAAAAACAGTTAGTAGATGATATATCTGAGATTCTAACTAAAGAGAAAAGTATAGATGTGCGTGAAAGAAAATTAGTAGATGATTTAAATTTATCTACTAGTTTAGCCAAAGAAATTGCAAAATCGGGGGGCTTTACTACATATCATTCTTTATCATTTAAGGCTATTAATTTAATTCTAGATGATTTATTGAAAACTAGTAAAAATCAAATGGAATTATTTACGGAGGCAGGTATAAAACCATATAATCATAAATTTTCTCAAAGTTATCAGTTAAGTGCTAATTTATCTGATTGGATTGTATCACCTGTTGTTAAACGCTCTATTAATGAAACTATTAAGGTGTTTAATGCATTGCGTAAATATCTTAAAACCCAAAATAGTGATGATACTGAATTTAGTGATGTAGTAGTTGAATTAGCACGAGAAAAGAATAGTCAAGAGAAGAAAGATCTGATTAAGAAAATTCAGAAGGCCAATGAAGAAAAACGTTATAAAATTATGGAACTTGTTGAAAACAGGAAACTTACAAGTGCAGAGTTTGAACGTATTAGTTTACTGTTAGAGCAGGATTTTAAATGTGCATATTCTTTAGAGCCTATAGAGTTATCTGATGTGTTTAAAGCAGGCCTTTTAGAAGTTGATCATATTATTCCATTATCTATATCTCTAAGTGATGCTCAGTCTAATAAAGTACTTGTCTATCAGAGTGAAAATCAAGCCAAAGGACAACGGTCACCATTCCAATATTTCAGTAGTGGTAAAGCAAAAATAACCTTTGAAAGATTTAAAGAATATGTTACTAAAAACTTGAATTTTAGTAATGCTAAAAAGAGAAATTTACTATATCTTGGAAATCCAGTTGAAGATATGAAAGGATTTATTAATCGCAATTTGGTCGATACACGTTATGCATCTCGTGAAACCTACAATTTATTAAAATCCTTTTTTGATTACCATAATATAAATACCAAGGTTAAAGTTATAAACGGTTCTGCAACAAGTTATTTTAGAAAAAAAGCGTATCTATCAAAAAATAGAGAAGAAACATATGCCCATCATGCGCAAGATGCTATGATTATTGCTGGTTTTGCGAATACGAAACTGATGAAATTTTTCTCGAAAATAGGTGCCTTTTCTGAAAGTTTGAACAATAAGGACTCTATTGTAGAGGTAGATGGCAATATTATAAATTCTGAAACGGGCGAGGTACTAGAACAAGAGTTATTTGATAAATCAGAGAATGTATCTAACTATATTCAGTTCTTAAAACGTATTGAAAGTATAGAACCGTTATATTCTCATAAGGTGGATCGTAAACCTAATAGAGCTTTATATGATCAACAGATAAAAGCGACTCGAAGCTTTGTTGAAGATAATAAAGAAGTAACCTATATTATCACTAAATATAGCGATATTTATAATACCGGGACTGGTAATTCTGGCAGTAAACTAAAAAAAATGATTTTAGAGTCTCCTGATAAATTGTTAATGTATCATCATGATCCTAAAACTTTTGAGATTTTTCAAAAAATTGTAGAACAATATGGTGACGAATCTAATCCATTTGCAGCTTATAAAGAAGATCATGGGCCAATTCGTAAATATTCAAAAAAAGGAAATGGTCCAATTATTGAATCAGTTAAATTCCGAGATAAGCAATTAGGTTCTCATCGTGTTAATACAAAACAAAATGGATATAATAAATCGGTATTTTTGAAAATAAAAAGCTTACGTACTGATGTGTACCAAGATGGAGAAAATTACCTAGTGCTTAATGTGCCATATGATATGGTTAGCTTTGTTAATGGTAAGTATATAATTGATCAAGACAAATACAATAAATCAAAACAGGCTCAAAAAATTCCTGAGTCTGCTACCTTTGTAACCTCCTTATACAGAGGAGATCACATAACATATGAAGAAAACGGTGAAATAGTAGAATGTATTTTTAAATGTATTAATAATGAAAAGGCCCATAAAATAGAGATTTCTTATGTAAATCGTCCAACAGATAAACAGGTTATGAAGGGGATTAAGACAAGTATTAAAAATTTGACCAAATATAATGTTGATGTATTAGGTAATAAATATAAAGTTACAGATGAAAAACTAGAGTTTGATGTTACGATTTAATGTTGCAGGGAGTGCACATTATGGGTTGGCGAACAATTATTATAGAACAGAGTCAGCAAGTTTCATTACATTTAGACAACTTAAAAATAAAAATGCTTGAAGGGGACTATTTAGTCCCCTTACAAGATATTAGTATAGTTATTTTTAATAACTATAAATTAAATGTTACAACGCAACTATTATGTAAGATGAGTCGCTATCAAATTTGTGTAATCATTTGTGAAAAGAATGGATTACCGTCTGTTGTTATGAATCCTATAGCAGGAAATTATGTAACATTTAAAAATCAAGAAATACAACTGAATATGAATCCATCTAGACCAGGTGATTTGTGGAAAGCAATTATTGAACGTAAGATAAATAATCAAATGTTTGTTTTAGATCATTATTCATTGTCATTAGATACAATTGAGATAATGGAATCTTTAAGAGATACAATTCAGCCGTTTGATACGGAAAATCATGAAGGTATTGCTGCAAAAGTCTATTTTAAAGCTTTATTTGGTATTGATTTTATACGTGATAGAGAAGAGGGAGATCCTATCAATAATGCTTTGAATTATGGATACTCTATTATTAGAGCTCTTATGGCAAGAGCATTAGCTGCTAAAGGACTTATATTATCAATAGGGATAAAACATCATAATATATATAATCACTTTAATCTCGTTGATGATTGCATGGAAATATATAGGCCCATCATAGATGATTGGGTCTATTCTTGTATTTATGTGCCTGAAGTTTTGTTTTCAAGAGATATAAAACTTAATTTAATTATTATGCTTTCTGAGCGTACAGTACGTCATCAAAATATATCTTACTCAATAGCAGATTCAATGAATAGATTTGCAGATAGTCTCGTTAGATGTATGACTGATGATAATGAAGTATTAGATTTACCATTATTAGATATATGATATTGGTGTGTGAAATGAATAGGTACAGAATGGTGAGAGTATTAATAATGTTTGATTTACCTATGGATGATACTGTTGCAGTTCGTCATTACACTCAGTTTAGGAAGTTTTTGATACGGCAAGGGTATTTTATGATTCAGTATTCTATTTATTGTAAGATTATGCCTAATCGGGATAGTATAAAGTCTCATATTGAATATATTAAGCGCTATTTACCGCCAGATGGAGCTGTATATGTTTTGCAAGTTACAGAGAAGCAGTATCAAGGTATGAAACTATTAACTGGAAAGAAACAAATTATCGAAGAGAAGTTAACGGTTGATAAAACTATCATTTTCTAGGAGGCGTCTATGAATGGTGAATTGGTATTATCAGGATATAGACTTTTAGAACCAGTCCATATTAATTTACAGGCTATAACAATTGTAGTGCCACAAGATGATTTTAGGACTATGCCGGTTATATTTGATTTTATAGAACGATATTTTGATAAAAGGAGATTCTCCCAACAATACCCATTTAATACATTGAATCTTAATAATAGTGTATGTAGAGATGATGAGTTTGAAATTTTATATATTCCTTCAAGAGTAGATTCAACAGAGCTTTTTAAGATTGCAAAAAAGAGTTTATTGGGTAAGATAACTGAGAAAATCTATAAAGATGTTTCTATATCTGAACGTGAAAAATGCTTTAATCAGTTGAATTCCGTAATACTTTCGCCAATTAATGAATTATTATCTCGTTATAATTTAATATGCGAGAGTAATATGAATGATTTTTGGAGTTTTAGTAAGATTATAGATGTACTATCTAATGATATGGAAATATATGGTACGTTTGATGAACGATCGCAGTATGACTTGAAATATATGCTGGTAGATTTGTTTGCTGAACTAGATATAGGAAAGAAGAAGCTACTCCTATTAGATTTACCTGAACAAGGCTTATCAACAGAAGAATTTCACTCTTTGTTAGACTATCTTAATAAAAAATGTTCAAATATTGATAATGTTATAGTTTATACGCAATCTAGTGCTATTACTAATATATTTGAGAAGCCCTTATGCTATCATATAGTTAAAGATAATCAAATATGGGGAATGGATGATTACGATGAAATTGAAGTTTTATTGTTAGAGGATAGTGGATCTATAAATTTACTGGAGAAAGAGCGCCAATTTATACAAAGTTTGTTTAATCGTAGTCTATTTGAAACAGAGTATAAAGTAATTAGTGATTTATTTTTTTGTAAATAAGCTGGAATTATAAAATATAGTAAATAAAGTGAGTATATATGAGCATTTATAATTGGATACAAGAAAAACTATTTGATGAATACGAAGAATGGCGCTTGAAGAGCCCTGGTTCTAATGGAAACGGTTTTAATATAGTCGGAATAGATAATACCTTAAAGGCTATGCATGATGGATTTTATATGTACATGGAGTTATACCCACCTCATGCTATCGATGGATGTACAGCCATGAAAGCACGTGTAGGTAAAACGCAGGATGCAGTAGATTTATTCTTAGATATAGATGGCAAGACCTATCGTATGGCTGATGTAAGTTATCCTGATGCAGTGAAGATGATGAGGGCCTTTGTGAAAAAACGTAGAGTACCTGATTGTAGTTCATGTGTAGAAGTAGCGTATCTAGATATCGATCAGATGAAAATGACATTTACAGAGTTAGCAACGTTGTTGCTAGGCGATGCAAAACAAGCTAAATCGTTTATGTCCAAGGTAAAGTTGAGCTCCCTGGAAGAATTGGAAGATAGCTGGTGGAACTTCTATGAGGAACTACTCTCTAAAGGATATGCCGTAGAGTTAGACTGTAAATGTGAACTAGAGGATTTAATTTATCATGTACAGAAGTTAATACGTAATAAGTCTTTAGATACTAGAGAAAATCTAACTATTGATACAGCAGCATTAGATGAAGATCAAGTTATTATGGACTGGTGTGCTAGTCTTAATTCTACGTGGGAAAACTATACGTTAGCAGGCATGGACACAGGAACCGATAGCTTTGTACTTATGGTGCTTTCAAATGAGGAATTCAAAACAGCCAAAGAACTAGCGAAAGAGCTATTACATAGAATCGATGTAGCTGAGCGATTATGATGATGTTAGGCTATAGACTAGTTATATATTTGCTTGTATGTGATAAATAGGAGAGAGTTATATGAGTATTGTACGTCTACCAGAATATGAAGCAGAGTTTGAGCCGGAAGAGTTTGAAATCTACGCATTGCCGCGCAGTGATGCGAATGGGGCTAGTCCTTATTTAGATAAGTACCATAGACCACTAGTGTCTACCGATGCTATTCTAGATACTCGAACTGGCGTGCTTGACCGTAGCGAAGGTATTTTGACGTGGATTATTGAGGGTCTTGACGATAGATGGGGGTATTCTTTTGAGCCCCATGGGGTCTATAAATTGTTAGTTAAGAAAGCAAAACCCTTAGAGGACCTGGGCTATATGCGCCCCTCTTGGAATAATCGCTATTATGTGCTTGAGGTATTAGAGGAGCATGCTAAACATAGTGAGTTAGAGGCGTTGTCGACGTATTTGAAAACCCCTAAATACCTTCATACCGACAGGGGTGACTTCCTTTTAAATCGAGAGTATCAATATTACACAGCCAGAATTGATGATTATGCATTCACCCTTGATGTAGATGAGGGTTCTGATGAAAGCTGTACCGTAGCATTGGCGGCTTTCAATACAATCGAGAATTTCAAAGCATTTGAACAACGAATTAGTGCATATATTAGTGAGACCTTGTTAGAACTCGCTAATTATTGGCTCGACAATGACGATCAAGATCCGATTACGTCAGACGTATTTGCTAAGCGTATTACGATGGGTGAATTGGCGTTTCGTAACGATGGCTCCATAGAGGTCTATTATGACGATGATGATATTTTCTGGGGGCACTGTATCATAGCCCATATTGATGCGGATGGGAACCTTATTGATGCAGATATTGCAGGATAACCAATTAATGGAGAGTCCTAATGAGAAAATCGGAATTAATGACATTATGGAATGTTGAAAGCTGGTCTGAAGAACCGTATGGCGTTTACTTTGTATCTCGCCGATTGGGCATTAATCGTTTAAAGAATGAAGGACAAGCCTTTAAAAAACTTAATATTAGTTGTACCGGTTATACTGAAGATGATGTACTTTCACTATTAATATGGGAGCAATTATATGTTCAATTAGATGAATTAGACCAACTGGCGAAGGGGCTCATACAAAAGGGAATACCGCAAGAAGAGTCTGTTGTACTAACGCTAACGGATATAATGCTGGATAAATCAGGTTGTTACGATGCATTTGCACTAGGCTATGATGTGGGAGAATCCCCAGCAGGACATCTATATGTTTTGGTTCCTTTTGATGAAAACTTTACGGCTCAACAAGATGTGATATACGAAACCTTATAGAGTTGTTTTAAAGTGGTGATACTGGTGTTGTATTCTACCTAAAAATATAAGTGATATGCAGGAGAGAGACTATGGAAGATATGTATAAATTAGTCAAAGATTTCTTTAGTCATGATATGGATTTAGATGATTTATTTGATTCCGAAGCTATCATCTGGATTGACTGGCGCGAGGATGACGAAGATGTGGTGAACTATTTTAATGACATGATGGATGAGCCTATCGACATTCAAACCGTTAGCAATGGAAAGCAGTATGGTGACGATATTGTACTACAAAAGGGCAATAAAAAATTGCTAATTCCCTACGGTGATGAGAAAGACCGGGATGTGACTATCAAATATTTCAACGACTTCGTTAAACCTGATTATGAGGTGCGCTGGTTTGCTGAAAGCCTTGGCGATGATACGCTCGGATTTACCGTGCTTTCAGGGGCAGAATGGCTAAAGCTAGAAGATGAGTTTGGTGCAGATATAGTTTGTTATTATTTTGTACCTATTGATTTAGACAGCAACATGTTTAATCTCAGTATGAGCGAGGTTTCTGCGTTGTTAGAATTGCGAGAAAATAAGAGATGAAATAGAGAGAATAGGCGAATCTATAAGAGGTAAGAATATGGACTATTTAAAAATACTACATGAAGACTCCGACTTGGCAGCAGATTTTGATGCTCTGTTTGATTTCTTTTTGCTCGATGAGCCAATGGAACGTGATGAGGTAGAGGGGCGATGCACCTTTTCCTTGGATGGGAAGGCTTTTGCTCGAGATGGTGCTGGCGGTGAGTATCATCAATTAGAGGATGGCTCTATCGGTTATATGAGCAGCGAAGGTGAATGTGGTCGCATAGCTGAAAGTATAGACGATTTAATTTGTTTATTGGTGTATAGCATTTGCTGGCATGACTATTGTGACTCTAGCCAATATACGGATGTAGGAATTCTTGAATCGTATGCTAAGGAGCGATATGCTCAAATTACATCTTATACAGAAATGGACGAATGGGAAATAGTTGTTAAGGCGCTAGGCATGCCTTCTGAAGCAAACTTGGCTGCTGTACTGCAAAAGTTTTACGATGCGGCACATCGAGAACCTGTATACCAAGGCTTTTACCATGAAGAAGATGGTAGTATTACGGCTTATGAAGGTCTATTCTTTTAATATGTAAAATGGGAAAATAATCAGCAATTAAAGAGTGTTTCAAGAGGTTTTGTGTTGTAATAGGAGAATCGTATGGCAATTGATGGAGTAAAGATCATAGACAGCGATGACGGTCATGATATTTATAATGCTATTGTTGAGCGGTACAAGGATGGTATCAGTGTCGATACTATAATTTCTGAAATCTTAGGTGAGGAACAAAATTTTTGTACTGATGAGTTTTACACAGAAATTTATTGGACTGCTGTGGCCTATTCGCTGTGGAAGATAGGGCATCTGCCAGATGACGTTAAAGAGAAGGCATTAAACGTAATTGCTAAGGGCCCTCATGAGTTTTGGCTAGACATCGATAGTAAGGCCCTTAAACAGCGTCAAAAGGTATTAGATAAGTTAGCCCTGCAGCTACAGAGCGAAAATCCAAAGCCGCTTAAGGTTCGTAAATCTAAAACAAAGAGAGAACCTTATTTTAAGGTGGGCGACGTATTAGCTGTTAAATTTGAAAACGAGTATGGCACTATTTTTGTTTCTGACGTGGATCAATCACCGCGGAAAATCGAATATCATTTAGCCTGTACGCGACTTTTACAAGAAGAAAAACCTACAATGGAGCAGTTTTTAAATAGTAAAATCGCCTGCCGGAAAGATAATACAAATTTCGGTATCGATACAGATTGTTGGTTTAATCATAAAGACCTAGGCCTATTGCTAGACGATTTAGAAATCATAGGGAACGTCGAACTATATCCGTGTAAATTGTGGAAACTAGCACCAGCAGGCACGTTGGAAGATATTTATGAGGAGATTACAGATAATCCTAGGATAGGAAAACTGCGTCTCATAGACACCTATGAACTGGTGAAAAAGGTTATTCAGAAATAATTATGGGGTAAACGCATTAATAGGTAGGCGTATATATAATGCTAAAGGTATAACTATAATGGATACTGTGACGAAACAATATATAGAAACTGTGAAAGTCAGTGATATACCGTGGCATCGGTTAACCACAACTTACGGTCGTGCCACAGATTTTCCTACAGAGCTTGATGTGTTGTGGAGCATGAAAAGTATTGATGCTGTTGATGCGGCTGGTGAGGCGTTAGCAATGAATATTGAGCACCAATCGACATTGTGGCATGCTACACCATTTGCTATGATTTTTTTGCTTCGTATTTTTAAGAAAGCCCTAGAAGAGAGAACTCAGAATGAAGTAGCTCATTATTTAGCAGAACAATTGGTAGACCTATTTACTGTGATTGCTGAGTGCATCCGAGATGGTCTCGTGCTAGAGCATGCAGATCCATTACCTCATTTTGTGGATATGCTTAACGAAGAATACCTTTGGTCTGAAGAATACGATGAAGACGAAGATGTTCTTAGATATGAGGAAGAAGACGTATTTCCTGATGATTTATTCTTTAGCTTCTATTACTACTCCCTGGAAGTGCTTTTATTAGCTATTCCGTTATTAGATAAATCTCATGAAGGAGAAGCTAATTTACTAGACTTACTGACAGAGATAGAGTACTAAATGAGAGATAGAGTACTAAATATCTAAAGGGATAGCAGATTATTACATATCTACTGAGATTACAGGATTAGGAGGTTATGGGCTATGGGATTAATTGCAAATTATAACTGTTTAAGCGATGCGAATTTAAAAGAACTTAAGGCGATGGGCTCAGAAGAAGAGGGAATCCTTGATAGCGTTGAAGAGTGGGGAGAAAATGATGAGTTATTGCTTGATATCGACAAGATGTGGGATGTACTCCATTTCGTGCTTACCGGAGTAGGAACTGACCATAAGGACGATAATAACCCTCTTAGCCAAGCGGTATTAGGCGTAACGGCTGTGGAGGATGTATCAGACTATGTAGCATATACAGAACACAATCATTTAGCCAATATCGTGGTGGCCTTAGAGAAGTTTGATATTGAAAATGCTCTGGAATCTTTTGATATGAAAGCCTGCAAAGAGGCAGAATTATATCCAAATATCTGGGACTACGATGAGGAAGAGGAAGAAATCAGAGACGAACTTCTTCATGATTTCGAGCAAATGAAACGCTTTTATAAACAAGTGCTTGAAGCTAATAGGCATGTGCTTGTATCGATTTGTTAAGTTCATAAAAGGAAATTATTATCATGGATAAAGCACGTAAAAAAGAGTTGCTGAAAGCTTATGCAGACGAGCAAAAGCAATCGTTTAAAGATAGTTTACCTATGGATGAAGAGTTGTTTTGGAATCTCTTTGATTATGTAGACGAGAAATTAGAGGAAAATGACGGTTGCGATCATAGTTTGACTTTCACTAGGGAATTCTTGGAAAAACAAAAGGTAGATGTAGAAATCGTATTAGACTGGATCGTCAACGAAGGTGGCGGTTGTGACTGCGAGGTTCTCTACAATGTAGAAGAGAGATTTGAAGAGTAATATCTATGTAATTGGGAAGGTTTTCGTATACAGCTTGTTTTTGACTTAGAGCAAACTGTAAGCAGTCTAATGTAAATTTATTTGTGATTTTGGTAACCAAGTAATCTTTGGTAAAAAATCATAGTATACTAGAAATGTTAAATACTGCCGGCGATATTAGCGATTTTGTCTAAGAAGCGCCGGCGTTTTTCGTCTGAGCTATTTTCTGTGCCAGCCAACTGGGTATGTGTAACCGGTTTAATGCCGCATGATTTCAGAACTTGATTTTTTAACACCTTGCCATAGTCCTGAATAAACGGCGTCAAAAAGGCGGGAGTATTGTGGGTGGTGATGATCCAGGCGGATTTTCCCTGTAAATGACCTATAAGCCCTCTTTTTCCATATGAATAGGCAAAGCCCGCTGTAAATACGCGATCAATAAAGCCTTTGAGCATTGCCGGCATACCGCTCCACCAAATTGGGTAGATAAAGATGAAATGGTCTGCCCAAGTAATTAAGTTGCGATACTTTTCCATGTCCGGCACAGTGCTTAAATCTCGACGTTTGTGCGTGTCATCAAATCGCAATATAGGATCGAACTGCTCCTCATATAAATCCAAGGTGTTCACATTGTGGTCCTTTGAAAGATTCTGTTGCACTACTTTTAGAATAGCGTGATTAAAACTTTGATGATTAGGATAGGTGTAAATGATTAAAATATTCATGGCTAGTTCCTTTCTTGTTAATCATCGTCAGGTTGAGAGAATCTGTATAGTAAAATGGTAGCTATATTAAGTTAAAGTCTAGTGAAGAGCACCTATTCTAAACGTAAATAACGATAAATGTTGGGAAGAGTGTATTATTAATTCCTTCTGTTTGCGGGTGTTGTTATAAAGGTATATAGTATAGATATGCGGTGTATTTTATCGCATATCTATTTTTCTTTATAAGGAGGACGCTATGCAACACGTTCAAACCCGCAGTACTACATCCACGTTAGTGCTCACAGCCGTATTGATTGCCCTCACTACATTGCTTACCATGTACACGAAAATTCCAGTACCTGGCATTCGCGGCTATTTCAATGTAGGAGATGTCGTTATTATGACGTCAGCTCTATTATTAGGTCGAAAATATGGCGCCTATATTGGTGCTCTCGGCCCGGCGCTAGCCGATTTATTTCTCGGCTATGTAGTCTTTGTACCCATCACCTTCGTGGTGAAAGGACTTGAAGGCTATCTTGTCGGTACTGTCTATAAAAATAAGACAACTACCTCTGCCTTAGCGGCAACTATCCTAGGTGGTATTATCATCGTAGCAGGCTACTTTATCGCTGAATACTTTGTATTCGACCCAGGCGTAGCCATTGCTAGTATATTGACGAACGCCATTCAAGCCGTTATGAGTGTCATTATTAGCATGATTTTATATGCTATATTACGGAGACGACTTGCGTAATAGTATACTTATTGGTATACGATGTAGAAAAAGATGTTAGTATAGTTAATGATGACACTCAAGAAAGTACAGCGCTAGTAGCGCTGTGCTTTCTTTGTTTTTATTATAATTATCCATGAACTTTTAATTGTCATTATTTTCCTTAAAGTATTGATGCTTAGATAAATGGACATATTTTATTTGTTTTGTTAATATAAAACTCAATAATAATTTTATGTTGTGTGTTATGATTGGTGAAATTTTATGGTTAGAGTTTTATATTTATTTTTATTGCTAGTTGTTTTGAGTCCTATTAATGCTTTTGCTGATTATCAGAGGGACACGCTTGATATACAACGCTCTCTTAATGAGCAGATACAGTCTCAGTTAAAGATTCCGGCAAAAGTCCTTAAAACGAAGCTTAATAGAGATTATAGTTTTGCCTTACAGATAAAAACGGATACTCAAGGTCGTATTACTTCTGTTGAGTTAGATCCAAATGAGAGTACCTCTAATGATGAGATATATTTAGAGTTAGTACAGTCCGCAAAGGATACCGTTTGGAATATAGGGTATATTGATGTTAAAGAAGAACTTGTTTTTCATGTTCCCATTAATTTTATAATATCCTCTAATGACGATGTAAATTGACAGTCTTTAGAATTCAGACTATACTATAAGTACAAAAGAGCCAATTAACGTGTTCTAGGCGTTAGGCTCATCAAAGAATTGTGAATTTGATAAACCTAACGTGTCTAAGTATTGCCGTACTTAGTCTTAAACGTTAGGTTTATTTTTTACCTAACTCACGTTAATGGCTCTTTCGTTATTAGTATATAGCAGAAATTATTGATTGAAAAACACGGATTAATTTCGTACAACTTGTACACGAATAAAAGGGAGACTCTATCAAGAGTCTCCCTTTGTTAGTTATAAATAGACTAATATTTATTAATAGATTTTTTATTGAATAGAACATAAGTTCGGTTTATAATGAACGTAAGATAGTCGAACGAGGTTGGGCCACCCTTTTTCTTTGAAGGGGGTGAAAGCCTATGAATGCTTATGAAGTCATTATGATTGTCCTCGGGATCTTAACTGTCGTTATTTCCTTTGGAGCATTGATAGTGCTGATTTGTCGTAATAACGACAAATAGCCCTTCGTTACCAACTGGTAGCTGAAAACGAAAGGCCATTTCTACATGTTTAATTGTGTTCAGGGATGAGCCTGACGGAACCACTCGTCGACTATCTCTTTATTACATTATAATGATATTGGCGTATATCGTCAATCTGGATGCGTCGTGTAATGTACATAATATAATAATGCTGTTGAGAGGATCCGTAGGAATCCTCTATTTTTGTTGTCGTCGTTCCTTAATTACAGTACGTTTCGCTCTTCAAAGACCGCTTTCACCGTAAACAGTGCATTCAGCACGCGTGGAAATCCCGCATAGGGGATGCAGTGGGTGCAGACCTCTACGATTTGCTCGGGCGCAATACCGACGTTGAGTGCTGCGTTGGTATGTACTTTCAGTTGAGCCTCGCAACCGCCCAGCGTTAACAGGGACGCGAGCGTAATCAGTTCCCGTTCCTTGAAATTCAGGTTGGGGCGCATGTAGATATCACCGAACAGTTCGACCAATAAATCAGCGATGGCCGGTGAAATCTCTTGAATTGTGTTATACACCTCCTCCCCGTGCAGTCCGTCAATTTGTTTCAATGTGTTCATACCGATGTTAAAACGTGTTTCTTTCATAATTATTACCTCCGTCTAGACGTATGATATATGCTCGAGTATACTTGAGGTCAAGGTGGTGAAAGTATGAAAATCGGTGAATTTTCAAAATTGGTAGGGCTGTCCATTTCTACATTGCGATATTATGAGGATCAGGGGTTCCTTCACATCGAGCGACAGAACGGCATTCGCAATTACCATGCGGAGGACGTGGGCTTTGTGCAGTTTATTAAACGCTTGAAAGACATGGGAATGCCGCTTGCGAACATCAAGCGATATGCGGACTTGCGGTATGCCGGAGCTCATACGGCCCGTAAAAGAATGACACTGTTGCAGGAACACTATCGATTTATTGAGGCCGAAATCAAACGATTGGAAGGCTATAAGAATAATCTTGAAGATAAGTTGGAGTTGTATGAAACTTTGGTAAAGAAAAATGAGATTGAGTAGGTTTTTATTGTAGACATTATATAGCCATCGTATCAATATGGAGCTAATGGTCATCATATCAATATAGAGCTTGGTTTCCAAGGTATGATATAATACTTTCATTATGTAATAAACAAAGGAGATTTAAATGGCAAATTTACCTAACTGCCCTAAGTGTGGCGACGAGTACACATACGAAGATGGGCATATGTTTATCTGCCCTATGTGTGGCAACGAATGGACAGCGGCCGATGCGCAAGCTGCAGCTGAAGCGGGTATTATTCGCGATGCTAACGGCAATGAGCTCGCTGATGGCGATACAGTGGTTGTTGTAAAAGACCTCAAAGTAAAAGGCGCGGGCGTATTGAAACAAGGTACGCGCGTAAAAAATATTCGCCTCATCACCGATGCAAGCGATGGTCACGATATCGATTGTAAAATTGATGGCTTCGGTGCGATGGCATTGAAATCCGAAATGGTTAAGAAAATCTAATCTAAGAAATCCCTACCGATAAAAATTCGGTAGGGATTTTTTCGTGGTATAATCAACTTATAATGCATATAGTATGAGAGTATTTAGATGAGAGGAAACTATGTTTAATCGTGTTATATTGTTGGCCTTATTAGTGTCTGCGATGAGTCCTATTAGTTCTATAGCTGCAGATATAAAGCCTGCGGACAAGCGTAATTATGAATTGCAACAACAGATTTCTTATAATGTGATCATTCCACCAGAGGCTTTTGAAACGAGTGCAGATGGAACATTAATCGTTCCTATAGAGGTTAAGACGGATGATAAGGGTAATATTGTAGCTGTTGAAGCAGGTCCTAATAATTGGAAACTAGATCGTGAAGCGTATCCTATCTTTGAGGAGGCTGCTAAAGAAGCGGCTTGGAATACTAAACATGTTGATACTGATGAAGCGCTTGTTGTAACGATTCCCGTTAGTATTGTCATGTTATCTGATACTAATCCTAAAAAACGATAAAGGAGGGCTTATGGAAACTACGAAAGATTTAGAGAAATATACTTATGATCTTCTCGCTGAGCGTGGTGTCACATTAGATGACATTGCAGAGCTTGTTTTTTACGTACAGAAACCGTATATGCCGAATTTAAAACTGGAAGAGTGTCGCACAAGTGTGGCTTCTGTACTATCTAAACGGGAGGTGCATAATGCGATTATTACGGGTATAGAGCTTGATAAGTTAACGGAGCAGAATAAACTATCTCAGCCATTGCAACGCATAGTGGCTAATGATGAAAGCCTATATGGGATTGATGAAATTTTAGCCTTTTCCATCGTTAATTTATATGGGTCCATTGGATTTACAAATTATGGATATTTAGATAAGGTAAAGCCGGGCATTATCAAAAAACTAGATAGTGAAGAGGGCGGGCATTGTAATACATTCCTCGATGATTTGGTAGGTGCTGTAGCGGCAGCAGCGGCAGGAAAACTGGCACATAATGAACCAAATCGCGTGCAACATGCTATAGCAGAAGAATAGAAGTCCGTCATATATCTACTTATCGATAAAGTATGAGGTGGGCTTCGATGACTCATTGATAACACTTTCACAACAACATGATGACACTTTCACAACAACTTGATAACAATTTATAGAGTTGCTAGATACTATTGATGTTATAAAGAATAAAGAGTATAAATAATATTGATTGGAAATAAGTACTTTGTTTTGTAGCTATATACAGGAGGAGCTATGCAAAAGGTTCTAGTAGTAATCGATATGCAAAATGATTTTGTAGATGGTGCCCTTGGTTCATCGCAAGCACAGTTAATCGTAGATAATGTGCGTAAGAAAATTGAAAGCTTTGATGGCCCTATTATTTTTACGCGTGATACGCATGATAGAGATTACTTGGAACACCAAGAAGGAAAGCTTTTACCAGTGCCACATTGCGTTAAAAATACCGAGGGCTGGCATATTGTGGATGGCTTGATTGAGGCTGCAGAAGGCCGCTCAATCATGAGCCCTGTATCCTTTGTAGATAAACCAAACTTTGCCTCTTTTGAGCTGCTCACTCGGTTAGAGGGCATGAATAAAGTAAATCCTATTGAATCTATTACACTCATCGGATTATGCACAGATATTTGCGTTGTGTCTAATGCAATCATGCTGAAAGCAGGCTTGCCAGAGATTCCGATTCACATCGATTCGAGCTGTTGTGCTGGCGTAACAGAGGAGTCCCATCAAGCGGCATTAACAACCATGAAAATGTGTCAGTGCATTGTTGAATAATTACTTCATATATATAATTTGTTTAAGTATAGTTTTATAGACTAATATTTAGCTAAGGGGAGTTATTTATGAGGTATGAATCTTTTAAAATTATTAATTATAAAGGGATTATTGAATCAAATATAAATATAAATTCAGGACTGAGTCCATTTATAGGTGTTAATGAATCTGGAAAAAGTACTATTTTAGAAGCCATTGCAAGTTTTGATAAAGATAATGATATCTTGTATGATGGTCAGTTTATTAATAACGATTTGATAATAAGTAAATTTAATAGAAGGGATAATCCTAAAATTATAGCCGACATATTTATAAATGAAGCAGAGGCGAAGTCTTTTATTAAAGGTTTATTTGAAACTGAAGCTGAATTATATGATTTAGTTTATACTCCTAATTTTTATGAAGAGGAGCAAAAAACGTATTATCAATCTATTAGTCAAGAATTATGGGAAGAAATTAAGGAATATTTACTTGATATAATCAATAATATAACTTTTGAACAGGGTTTACCTAAGTTAAAAATTCAGCGTGAGTTTGGATCTGGTTCTGGAAAATATAAATTATTATTAGGCGATAATGATATATTTGATATTGTGTTTAACATAAATAAAGATAAACGTGTTAAATTGAAAGGCTCAAAGATACCTGCTATAGAAGTTCTATTTAATGATGGAGAAAAATATTATTTAGATAAGGAGCTTTTGGCAACGAATGATATTATAATTGATTATATATTAGATCGACTACCACCTATAATTTATATTGATGATTTTAAAGATCTGATACCAAATCAAATAGAGCATTCTGATACTGAACAATATGAACGGATAAAGTATATTGCATGTAATATGATTGATATGAGGATTACGGAGTCAGATTTTGATGAGTTGGATTCATTTAGTAGTGCGGATCAATCTACAATATTAGCACAGATTAGTAGAGTTATAAATGAACATATTGGGCGTGCTTGGAATGAAAATCATATTTTAAAAAGTAGCCACCAAGATAACTTATTTAGGGTGGATATTAAATTAGAATATAGAGATAGTTGTTTTGAATTTTTAATTAGGGATATAGATAAAGACGGAAATATTAAAAGTAGTTATAACTTCAATCAACGTTCAAAAGGGTTTAAATGGTATTTTAATTATTTATTTAAAGTAAGTTTTAATAATAAAATTGCTAGGAGCAATACTTTTGTTGACAGTGAACAGGAACGTATTATTTTATTAGATGAGCCGGGTGTTTATTTACATGCTGCATTTCAAAAAGAATTATTACGCCTATTAAAACGTGATGCAAAAGAGCAAAAATCCAATATAATTTATACTACTCACTTAGAGAATTTGTTAAGTCCTGATATTATTAATGTAAATACTATTCATGTAGTTTCAAAAAGTGTTAATGGTATTTTAGTAGAAGCACTTAATAATAGTAAAGGGCCTAAGTTATGTGGTAGTTTTGAGCCCATTTGGAATGCAATTCATTTGAAGAGTTTTCCAACAGATATTTCTGGCAAAAATGTTATTGTAGTCGAGGGCTTAACTGATATGATTATCTTAAAATTATTACAAGAAAGAAATTTGTTAAATAAGGAACTTATTATATTACCTGCAGGTGGTGCACCATTTCAAAGCACATTGGTAACATTGTGCCTTGGATTAAGTAATCGTGTGTTGCTTTTATTTGATAATGATACAGAAGGTAGTACTGCTTGTAAAAATATTAAAGATAAGTTTGGAAATATTTCTAGAACATTAAGCGAAATTCTTTCTGATGATGCCTCTAACATTACTGATTTAGAGTCTTTATATAATGAGGATGAAATTAAATTAATAAAAGAACCTTTGAAAGCTAATTTGATATCATTATACTATGAGAATAAGGAAAATAATCAACGGAAAAAATTATTACGCTTTTTAGCGAAAAATGAAGTTTTAAAATTACTTGCAAAAAATATAAATGAGTATTTTGTAGTTGATTGTTAAGATAAATTAATCAGTTGAGTATGGGTAGATTGATTTTTAAATAAAAGTATATTGATATCTGCATTCTTAGTCCTCTATATTGACGTTTTTCTATATAATGTGTACAATTAGATAAAGAATGATAATTCATATCAATTTATTGGCTGAAATATTATATCCTAACTTCTGGTTAAGTTGGGATAATACGTCTCTTCTTGAAGTATATATGCTATGCTAGTAGATTGATTCTATATTACGATGCAGGTGCATCGAATCGCTTTCACAAGAACGATGATATGAAACAGTTAGCATTGTTCTATGCCCTAAATTTAAGGAGGACTACTATGAAACCTTTCGAACTCGCACCATTACCGTATGCTTATGATTACCTAGAGCCTGTTATCGATGCTGAAACAATGAAATTGCATCATGACAAGCATCATCAAGCATATGTTAATAATTTGAACGCGGCCATCGCGAAATATCCGGATCTTGCGTATGGTTGTGTAGATTGCATTCTTGGCGATATTGCTAATGTGCCTGAAGATATCCGTCAAGCAGTTATCAACAATGGTGGCGGTCACAAGAACCACACCATGTTCTGGGAAATCATGACAAAACCAGATACTTCTAAATTACAAGGCCCTTTGAAAGAGGCTATTGACGCT
The DNA here is from genome assembly GCF_003603295.1 of Veillonella sp. AF13-2. Taxonomy (NCBI): domain Bacteria; kingdom Bacillati; phylum Bacillota; class Negativicutes; order Veillonellales; family Veillonellaceae; genus Veillonella; species Veillonella sp. AF13-2. The sequence goes on along the minus strand of NZ_QTMT01000002.1, from coordinate 243,948 downwards.
GAACTTGGCGGCTACGATGCTTTTGTTGAAAGCTTCTCTACTGCGGCAGCTACACGTTTTGGCTCTGGTTGGGCTTGGCTTGTAGTTAACAAAGATGGCAAGCTAGAAGTGACATCCTCTGCAAACCAAGATAATCCTATATTGGAAGGTAAAACAGCAATTCTATGCTTAGACGTTTGGGAACATGCATACTACTTGCACTATCAAAACCGTCGTCCAGATTATATCAAGGAATTCTTCCGCGTTATTAACTGGGACAAAGTTTCTGAAAACTACGAAAAAGCATTGAAACCACATCATGATTAAGGTGTATACTTGTTAGAAACAGAAACAGAAACAGAAACAGAAACAGAAACAGAAACAGAAACAGAAACGAGAATAATAATATAATGCAACGTAAATACCGGATAGTTGGTCTACATGATCGATTATCCGGTGTTTTATTACTGTTATTTCATCTTATAAATAACTTTCAAAAGTATAGCCACGGATACAGATTTTTTAATCGATATCGTTTATCATAGAACCATAGGTCATTACATATAGACCTTTTACCGTAAATAAATAGCCTCATATGTGTAATATACGCATATAGAGGAATGATACTATTTTATAAGTATAGTATAGAAATTTTTGACACGAGAGGAGCAAAATGGAAAAGAAATTAGATTTATCTAAATCGGTATATGATTTGGTGAAAGAATATCCTGAAGTAACAGATATTATGAAGGAATTAGGATTCAGCGAAATCACAAATAAGGTGATGTTGAATTCTGTTGGTAAAATCATGACTATCCCGAAAGGGGCTAAGATGAAAGGTGTATCCATGATCGATATCGTGGGTGCTTTTATGAAAGCTGGTTTTACCTTAGAAGGTGACATGCCAAACTTATCGGGTGATGATGCGGAATCTGCGGGGCATCCTGGCGTGGCATCTACTGAAGCGGTTACAAAGTCTAATGTTACGGATGCATCTGCTAAGGTAGCTTCTAGTACAGTTGCAGCAGACGCAGTAGAAACAAATGCAGCAGCATCTACTACAGCGAAAGCTAACACGGAAGAAAATTCCGAAGCTAAGGCTGAAGATGCTGTTCAAGACAGCGAACGTGTAGAGCAACTTAAAGGTTTCTTGAAACGTTTAGGTACAGGTGAAGACCTTGGTGCCGTTCGTGAAGATTTTGCTAGTCAATTCGCCCATGTTGAGGCTAGTGAAATCATGAAAGCTGAGCAAGGTCTCATGCGTGAAGGTACACCGTTAGCTGAGGTGCAACAATTATGTGACCTTCACTCTGCCTTGTTCCACGGTTCTACTATTCATGAACAAATGGAGTCAGAACATGCTAAGGTTGAGGCTGTGCTAGAGGCTCAAGAGAAGAGCCAAAGTGTGGTATCCTTAATTGAAACAGTAGGACATCCACTCCATCAATTAACAGAAGAAAACAAGGCTCTTGATGCGTTAATTGAATCCATTCGACCTAAGGTGGCAGATAAAACGGCAACCGTTGATGATGTAAATGCAGTGCGTCAAGTATCTGTTCACTATGCTAAGAAGGGTGACCTTTTGTATCCGCATTTGAAAGTAGCCTATGATATTTCTGGTCCATCTATGGTTATGTGGACTGTTGATGGTGATATTCGGGACCAACTAGGTGATTTAGCTAAGTCTAGCCAAAGCGTAGATGATTGGTATAGACGTTTTGATGAGCTTCTTACACGTGCGCAAGAAATGATCTATAAAGAACAAAATATTTTGTTCCCAATCTGTGCAGAAAACTTCAGCACTGAAGAGTGGTACCAAATCTACAAAGATACAGCGCAGTATGAAGAAATTTTTGGGGTAAAACGCACTGCTTGGTCAGAGGCTGAAACCGCATTAGCAACACAAACAACAAAAGCAAGTGGCGATGATAATACCATTGCTCTAATCGGTGGTAGCTTGACTGTGGATCAATTAAATGCCATGCTTAATACAATGCCAATGGAAGTAACTTTCGTTGATCACGAAGACATTAACCGTTACTTCAACGATGGTGAAAAGGTCTTCAAACGCCCTACGACAGCTATTGGTCGCGATGTGTATTCCTGCCATCCGCCAAAGGTAGAACCAATCGTACGTGGTATCATCGATTCCTTCCGTAAAGGTGATCGCGATAATGTAGCAGTATGGCTTGAAAAGCAAGGCCGTCCTTTCTATGTTAATTACATGGCTGTTCGTGACCAAAACAATAACTATATTGGTACATTGGAACTCGTACAAGACATGCAATTTGCAAAAGATCATTTCGCTAGAACTAAATAAGACCCTATATATGTGGTAACCTGAATAGGTAACATATATGAGACATATATAGAAAAGTAAGACATATATAGAAAAAAGGCTGCTCTACACGATTTGGTGGTAGAGCAGTCTTTTTGTATGCCTCATAATTTACCGTACATACATCCTTGTATGTACTAAGGTTGTGTAGGGAAATAGTATGATTAGATACGATTATTATGCTTAATATGACTGATATGTTAAATATTTCTAATAATGCTGTGGGTAGCGGTTTTTATGTTTTCTAGGCTTGTAGCTAAGTTCAGACGTACAAAGGTTGCGTAGTTTTCGCCTCCGAACCATTCGCCAAAGCTAGGTGCGAGGCGGCATTTGTTTTCGAATAGGTCGTGCATATCTTCGGGCTTTACATAGGCACCAAAGTCAATCCAGGCTAAATAGGTGCCATCCATAGGGCTGATGCAGATTTTTGGTAATGCCGTACAAAGCTCTCGGCACAGATATTCATAGTTTTTACGAACGACGGCTAGTATATCTGTTAACCATGCTTCGCCCTCTGGGTGAGTGTAGGCTGCTGTGACGGCAGTTTCGGCAATAACGTCTGAGTCCGTATGGTATACATGAGCTTTATAGGCGTTGAATTGGCTTCGTAGCTTTTCGTTAGGAATGATAGCCTCTGCGTGGTGCAAGCTAGCCATATTGAACGACTTGGACAAGGAGGACATGGCAATCATGTTATCTGCATAGGCTCCGTTCTTTACGGTTAAGGCTGATGTAAATGGTGTTGGGCCTGTGATGAGATCTTGATGGATTTCGTCGCTTATGATGAGCACATGGTGGCGCTTACAGATGCCAAATAATCGGACCATCTCCTCTTCCGTCCACACATGGCCCACAGGGTTGTGTGGGTTGCAGTGAATGAACAGCTTCACATCGTGCTCGATAATTGCTATTTCAAAGGTCTCATAATCGACAGTATAGCGATTATCTTCGTTCCGTTTCATCGGAACTGCGATGATGTGACGTTGTGCATCGCTGGCGCTCGTATCAAAGGCGCCGTATACAGGACTTAGAACGGCGATGGAATCGTTTGGTTTTGTGAAAGCCCCAATACACCACATAATACCGGTAATGACATTGGGGGCGCTAGTGAGCCAGTCCTGTTCAATGCCGCAGTTGTGACGCCGTTTGTACCAATTTATGACCGCCTTTATATAATTTGGATTTGTCATAGTATAACCTAGAGGATTGGCTTTCACATAGCTACAGATGGCATTTTGGATGCACTGAGGCGGCATAAAGTCCATATCTGCCACCCATAATGGTAATAGGTCGGTGCGACTGAATTTTAAGTGCTCACCGTCCCATTTGCGGGAATGAGAACCGTGGCGGTCTATATAGTATTTGCTAGTGAATTCTGCTGTGTTCATAAGAAACCTCATATAAGGATATACCTTGACTTTTATATCTTTAATTCTTATATGTATGTATATATTCAATTACGAAATAGATATTTCTATTTCGTAAGGTGTATCTATAATTCTTATTATTGTATCTATTATCAGTATACATGCATCCTATTATATGTAAATGGACTTGTATAAAATCTATGCAATCCTTGCATGAATAGGGGCTATATTCGTATACAAAAGGTGTTATATTTGCTTGACTGTTGGGACTTTCACAATTTAGAATATACTATAGAATAGTGTGAGTCTGACCAGTGACCACACGTCTATCGAATGGTTACAAAAGATAAATGTTAGCAGCATGTGGCGGCGTCCCTATGTGAGAGGGCTCATCGGAATGCTTAGGTGCATGCAACGCTGTAAGTATAGTATACTGGATCCTTGTTAGGAGGCATGTGCCATGAGTAACGAATTAAAACCACTACATTTTGATGCGGATTATACGATGGAGGAAGCGCTCGCGGAGGCGAAACGTTGTCTAAATTGTCCAAAACCTTTATGCCGTATGGGTTGTCCTATTGAAAACGAAATACCTCGTTTCATCCAAGCTATCGCACGTGGTAATTTTGGTGAAGCTAATGATATCTTAGCGGAACGAACAAATTTACCGTCTATCTGCGGTCGCGTATGCCCACGAGAAAATCAATGCGAAGGCAACTGTATCATGAATAAGGCGAAAAAACCGCCTATTAACATCGGTAAATTAGAACGCTTCGCTGCTGACTTTGAAAGCATCAATGAACTTCGCAAACCTAAGAAGATTAAACAAGATCTTGGTAAGGTAGCGGTAGTAGGGTCTGGTCCTGCAGGTTTGTCCGTAGCAGGTGATGTGGCTAAACTCGGTTATGAAGTAACCGTATTTGAAGGTCAATCTGAACCAGGGGGCGTACTCTTATTTGGTATTCCGGAATTCCGCTTGTCTAAAGCCGTTGTACGTCGTGAGATCGCTCGTCTTGAAGGGTTAGGCGTTAAGTTCGTATGCAATACATTTATCGGCCAAGATAAAACTTTGGACGATCTCTTTGCTGAAGGATATGATTCTATCTTCATCGGTACTGGTACGCATATTCCTCAAGACGTGCGCATGGAAAACGATGAAGTACCTGGTGTATTCCAAGCAATGTACTTGTTGACGAATGTACAATTGGTAGAAAATGGGGAACTTGATGAAAATCAAATTCCTGTTAAAAAAGGTGACCGTGTTATCATCATCGGTGGTGGTAACGTAGCGATGGATGCGGCTCGTACATGCGTACGTTTAGGCTGCGAAGCGGTAACAGTAGCATATCGTCGTAGCCAAGAACAAATGCCAGCCTTGTTGTCTGAATACGAAGAAGCGCGCGCTGAAGGCGTTCAATTCCAATGGTTCGCTTCTCCAGTAGGCGTAGAAGGTACAGATAAGGTTGAAGGCTTCAAATATGAAGTGATGGCGCTTAACGAAGATGGTGCAGGTATCCACGGCACTGGTAATTTCCAAGTAATGCCTGTTGATAAAATCATTATCGCCGCAGGTCATAAACCAAATGCTCGTCTTGTAGGTGAAGGTAATAACTTAAAGGTAGATGAAAAAGGTTATATTATTACATCTGAAGATCCATATGGTATGACTAGTCGTGAAGGCGTGTTTGCAGGTGGTGACGTTGTTCATAAACCTGCTACCGTAGTATTGGCTATGCGTGAAGCTAAAAAAGCTGTTGATGGTATGGTTAAATACATGGAAATCAAAAAAGCACAAGAAAGCGCAAATCAATAATTTTATATGAATACATAGAAAGGACTATACAGTTCAGCTGTATAGTCCTTTTGTATTGTTAATAAACTTATTATTCCTAAATGTATTTTAACAATATTGCGTATTTACTATATATCGCATTTACTATATATCGTATAGTCTTCTTGTATTATGGATAGAACTAGGTAATTTTATAAATCAAGTGTATGCATAATATATGAATACTGTATAAGAATTGCAATATATAGATAATACCTGTATTTTTGATTTACTATCTGTATTTTTAATGATAATAACTTTTATATATACTAAAATTCCACGAAATGATGAAATCCTACGTAATGAAATCTGCATAGCACAAAAGCCTTAACTAAAATGATTTACACATTAGTTTTTGTTAAGGCTTTTGTGTTATCGCTTTTCAACCACTACTAGGAAATGATTGAGCCCAGATTTATAGTAAAGGCATAAATATGTGTTGAGGGAGAAAGTAGATAGAGGTTGGCATGAATCCTATCGTATGTTGTCAAGATCTACAAGTTCGACAAGAAGTTCACAAGCTTGGTGTATTGATTTTACTTTGGCGCAGACAATTGGGAATGACTCAATATCAATTGGCAGATAAATCTGGTTTAGCCCAATCTTATATTAGTGACCTTGAAAGTGGTGCCGTAGATCCTCGGTGGTCCACAATTTATAGAGTCGTATATGGACTTGGAGAGATGAACATACAAGATTTTTTGAATGGGCCGCAAACCATTAGAAGCCTAAAGATTCATTAATGATGATGACTTCCATAGTTTGCATATTGCGCATCTTTTTATAGTAAATGGTTAATGCATTACATATGCGGTCGGGAGAACCACAGTCATAGCATTTTTCTTCTAATGTGGCACATGGATTGAGAGAGCTCTTTTTGTTCTTTTTGCTGTTGAGCGGAGCGGCCACATTACGTGCACGATAGATGGCGGAAGCTAAATCCGGCGTGATTTTGTTGATGCCTAGCACAAAAAATACTTCTTGAGAGCCAAAGAGTGAGGCGGCAACACGATTACCCGTACCATCAATATTGATCATTTCCCCCGTTTGAGCAAGAGCATTGACAGAGGTGAGAAATACATCACGTCCCATGGTGCGCAATGCGGTGTCGCGGAAGCTTTCACTAGGAAGGGGACGTTGAATATCCGTTACATCTTCGTTGACTTCGGATAGGGCTTCATAAGCATTGAGTTTTAGTAATGTGCGAGAGTCCCCGATGGCTACATGTTTGTTTTGAATACGATCTTTTAAATAGGAAATAGCTTCAGTACCTGTTTCGAAATAATGGACTACAAAATTATTGCGTTCCAAGGCTTTAATTGTTTTCTCTATGTCTATAGGTGTGTCATTGTATTTTGGATGTATAACAGCATTGATCGTTGTCTCTGTATTCGCCATAAGACCTCCTAAATGGGTGTATAAGGAATATAAATTGGCATTTGGCTATCCGTATTTTGTTTCTATTATTGTAGCGTATTATGTGTAAAGAGTTCAATTATTGGTATGTAGTTCATAGATAAACATTAATTGAAGTGCTGTATGTTAAAATTTAAAGTAAAACTTTAGGAATCTAATCCAATTTTATACTTAAAATAATAAAAATTTGGAATGAAATCCAACTTTATGATAAAATTAATATAAAGTTGGAATGGAATCCAAATTTATTAGGTAAGTGATATGATATCTGATATTACTAATACATGGGTTCCATCTATGAGAAGGTACATAGATGAGGAGGCCCTTATGAAGTTAATTCAGCGCCAAGGATATCTAGATTTTTTACGGCGTAATCGAGAGCGGCCTATTATTAAGGTCGTTTCAGGCATACGCCGTTGTGGTAAATCTACATTGTTTAGGCTGTTTAAAGATGAGTTATTGGCAGATAATGTGAAGCCTGAACAGATTATTTCCATTAATTTTGAAGAATTGGAATACGAGCATTTGCGAGATTACCATGCGTTGTATCAATATATTTTAGAACGTATGCAGCCTAATGAAACGAATTACATTTTTCTTGATGAAATTCAGCATGTAGAACAATTTCATCGTGTCGTAGATAGCTTGTTTGTAAAAGAGAACACAGATTTATATATTACGGGCTCCAATGCATACTTTATGTCTTCTGATATCGCCACATTATTGACTGGACGATATGTGGAAATTCAGATGTTGCCATTGTCCTTCAGTGAGTTTTACCATAGCAAGTATGAGGGTAATCAGTATTCTTTGATTCCTGCCTATGAGGCCTATCTTCGTGAAAGTTCCTTCCCTTATACTCAGCAATTAGGGGGCGAAGACTTTGATATTCAAGAATACTTACGTGGATTATATAATACTTTGTTATTGCATGATGTTGTGGCTCGATTGAAAATTAATGATGTCACAATTTTACAAGATATAGTGCGGTATATTATGGCGAATGTTGGTAGTTTACTTTCACCAAATAAAATAGCCAACTCTCTCGTTAATGCAGGTCGAAAAATCGATAATAAAACTGTAGAACGGTATTTACAAGGATTACAGGATAGCTTGTTGTTATATAAGGTAAATCGCTATGACGTACGAGGTAAAGAATTACTACGTATCAATGCAAAGTATTATAGTGTTGATGTAACATTACGAAATTTGCTAGTTGGGAATGCGAGCCGTGATACAGGTCATATTCTAGAAAATATCGTTTTTCTAGAGCTCATTAGACGAGGATACACCGTATATGTAGGGCAACTGGCTAAGGGTGAAATAGATTTTGTAGCACAAAAAGGGGGAATTACCGAATATTATCAAGTTAGTGAGACCGTACTTGACTCTAATACTTTGAGCCGAGAACTAGCACCGCTTGAGGCGGTACAAGACCAATACTCTAAGTTTTTGCTCACCTTAGATGAACTAAATAAAAATGCCAACTACGACGGAATTCAACAACGAAATGTTTTAGAATGGTTGTTAGAGAGTCGTTAACTTGCTATAATAATAGTATTGATATGGCGTAATGCCAATGTTAAGGAGGCAAAAATCGTGGATTTAATTCAAAAATTAAAAGACCAAGTAAAACCATTAGGTAAAAAAATCGTGTTGCCAGAATACAAAGATGAACGCGTATTGAAAGCAACTGAAATTATTTTGAAAGAAGGTTTCGTAACACCTGTACTCGTTGGTAATCCTGCTGAAATCGCTGAGGCTGCTAAAGCTGTTGGTGTATCCATCGAAGGTGCTGAAATCATCGATCCTGCTAACTACGATCGTTACCAAGAAATGGTTGATACATTCGTAGAATTGCGCGCTAAAAAAGGCATGACTCCTGAAAAAGCTGACGCAACTATGAAAGGCGATTGCTTGTTCTTCGGTGCTATGCTTGTTCGCCTTGGCGCAGTAGATGGCATGGTTGCTGGTTCCGCTTGCCCAACTGCAAACGTATTGCGCGCTGCATTGCAAGTTGTAGGTACTAAACCAGGTCTTAAAACTGTATCTTCTTCCATGTTCATGTTCACAAGCAAAAAAGAATATGGCGACGACGGTATGCTTGTATTCTCTGACTGCGGCGTATTGCCTAATCCAACTAGCGAACAATTGGCTGATATTGCAGAATCCACTGTAGAAAAAGCTCGCAAAGTTGTTGGCATGGCTGACCCTCGCGTATCCATGTTGTCCTTCTCCACAAAAGGTTCTGCTTCCACTCCAGAAGTAGATAAAGTGGTTGAAGCTGTTAACATCTTGAAAGAACGCAACGTTGACTTCAAATTCGACGGCGAATTACAATTGGATGCTTCCATTGTTCCTTCCGTAGCAGAAAAGAAAGCTCCTGGCTCCAATGTAGCTGGTAAAGCTAACATCTTGATTTTCCCTGATCTTCAAGCTGCTAACATTGGTTACAAATTGGTACAACGCTTCTCCGGCGCTGATGCTCTTGGCCCATTGATTCAAGGCTTGGCTAAACCAGTTCATGACCTTTCCCGTGGCTGCTCTGCTCAAGACGTTGTAGACGTTGCTGCTATCGCTGCTGTTGAAAGTATCTAATAGCTGCCTACATAATTTTATATATACATATATGTCATATATGTTTTGATATGCTGAAAGCTGGCTCTATAGGGCCAGCTTTTTGTATGTTCAATATATATCCATATATTTTTATATTCATTACTCTATATTATTTTCTACAGCATTACCATTATTGTTATGTTACTTTCAAATTCGTAGCCACTGCGACAGACAGAATCCATGGTTGGTCGTATAGTATAACTATAAGAAAATAGATCGGCGTAAACCATTGGAGGTGTATCTTATGAGTTTTGGGACTATTAATAAATCCATGACCGTAGCTGATGCGGTTAAAGTAAATCCAGAGTTAATGGATGTATTAGCAAAAGATGGAATTGATTTTTGCTGTGGTGGTGGACATCCTTTAGCGGAGGCTATTGCAGAAAAAGGTAAAGATGTGGATGCATACATTGCTATGCTAAATGATGTACAAGTTGCTCAGAAATCTTCTCGTGCAGAGGTGCTTAGCTATTCTAAAGACCAATTGATTGATTACATTGTTCATACCTATCATAGAGAACAATTAAATATGATTGATGAAATTGACCAAGGGTTGGCAAAACTGCTAAATGTACATTATGACCATCATGGTGAGGAATTGACAAAGATTTATCAAACCTTTTTGAACCTCAAATCTGCTCTTGTACCTCATTTCCGGCATGAAGAACATGTAGACTTCCCTGAATTTAAAGCGGGTAAACCCGTAGACTTTGAAGAACTTCGTGCTGAACACGAAGCTGCAGGTGTACTTTTGGAATCCTTAAGTGCATTGACCAATCAGTACACGGCACCAGCAGATGGTTGTGCTACTTATGTTTATGTATTTAAGACCATGAAAGCCTTAGAAGAAGGCCTGCATGAACATATTTTCTTAGAAAATTCTGTTTTGTTTGACATGAAATAGATTATAATATCATCTGTATAATGACAAGGAGCTATTGCAAAATGGCTCCTTGTATGTAGTAAAGACACCAATCGAATGGTTGGTGTCTTTTGTTTTCTTGAGAATCATGAGTTTGTAGCTATAGTATGGGGGAAATACATCATTTGCGTAAATTCATATAGAAGGTGTATGATTAAATTAGTTATATTTGATTAATATATTTAATCAATATATTGAGTAAATGCACTTGATATATACAGGTGTAGTTATGTTTGAAGTCGTGAAAAGGAGAGGGCTATGATTTCTGTATTCGACACAAATCCTGTTGTTTTTGAAAGTACGGATCGTATATTGACGGTTAGTTACAATGGTGTACTCTGCAAAGATGCAAATGGTCAGGTGATAACTGACATTGATTTTGATGATGTAAATGAGCTTCATCTTACAAGATATTTAAATTCAAATAGTAATTATTCGATTATATTTAGAGACCATAATTGGAAAAATATAGAAGGTCAAGATTTAGATACGGACCGTACAGAATCTAATGCTGGTCATAATATTCGTGAAACTAAAGCAATCATTGCTGCCTTTGCTCGCCATAAATTGACAGCGGACTTCCCTGCAAATTTAGACACTCTTCAATTACCACTAGATTACTCCTACATGGGTAAACGAGAAATTACCATTAAAAACGGTGTTATCTCGAATGGTAAGGTAGATATTCCTATTAATGAAATTCGTCGCGTAGTGTGTGCATCTAATGGTACAATTAGTAAACTATTAGTATATAAAGAAGAAAAACCTAGTTCCTTCTTCAAAAAGATTTTCGACAAATGTGATATGAAAATCACGTTGAATGCTATTACGTTGCCTTTGTTGGAAGCTATCGTAACGCGTAATACAGGCCATGGTATCGATTTCTCCCGCGGTAATGGCTTTGATCAAAATGATTCCAACTATATTATTATTCGCTATCTTGACTCTGGATTCTTCCTTGAAAAAGATGGTACAGCAACAACAGAATGGCAAAAAACTGCGGCGGAAACAACGGCAAAATTTAATTATGATGTGAAAACATTATTAGTGTAATAAAGATTTTTAATTTAAATTAGGAGATTCCATGTCTGTATATCAATTTTCCCTGCCTACTAAGTCTGGTGAATTACAATCCTTACAAACTTATGAAGGTAAGGTTCTTATCATTGTTAACACGGCGAGCAAATGTGGATTTAAATTATCTCAATGGTATCGATCCTAATTATTTAAAGGACGATGAGGTAAAGTGGAACTTCACTAAGTTTGTTATAGATCGTAAAGGTAATGTGGTAGGACGCTTCGAGCCTGTTGTAAAACCGATGGAAATGGAAGCTTTCATTAAAAAACTCATTTAGTAGAGTCATTAGTATGGTAAAGAAAAGAACCGCTAGTTTTTGTAACTAGCGGTTCTTTTGCGTAAATAAATATATATATATATATATTTATTTTTGTTTATACATAGTAATGTAAGGTTTTATGTGAATAGGAAATAAAAATTTCCTAGGAGATTTTTTGTATCATTATGGGCTTAAAGTATGTTTTGAGGCTCATCTTTAAAGATAAATCCCGTCATCGATAGGGAGCCCGACTTATAGGTTTGATTAAATACAGTCGGTTTTGTCCCTTCGCTAGCGGCCATAATATAGATTAATGGTAGATAGTGATCTGGTGTAGGTGCAGCATAGCTAGCCTGAGGATGTTGGGTGTAATTAACAACAGTATCTACATCATTTTCTAAGATTGCTTTAGAAATGTATTGGTCAAACTCAATTGTGGCGGAGGTGCCAGATGGATTATCCCATTCTATGCGTCTTAGATTATGAACGATATTACCACTGCCCATGATGAGATAGCCTTCATCGCGTAATGATTGAAGTTTTACGCCTAATTGATAGGCTTCTTTTGGGCTTAGGTATTTATTGATAGATAGTTGGACAACAGGAATTGATGCATCAGGGAACATGTGAACTAACACGGTCCACATGCCGTGGTCGATACCCCAAGTGTTATTTATAGAAATGGAGTTACCCAGTAATTTTTGTACTTCTTTCGTTAAATTGCTGTCACCCTTAGCAGGATACACAACTTCGTAGAGTTCTTGAGGGAATCCATACATATCGTAAATTTGTTTTGGATTCTCTGCACTTTGAATGTAGGTGCCATCTGCATACCAATGGGCAGAGATGGCAAGTATGGCTTTTGGTTTGCCATAGTTGTTAATTATATTTTGTCCTATACTTTTGAAAGTATTTGTTGTTTCTGTATGTTCTAAAGCCATCATAGGGCTGCCGTGACCGACGAATAGTGTAGGCATGCGTTTCATAATATCACCTAATCCTTCAATTGATAATGTGTAATCTGTTTAATGCTGTAAAATTGATACAATTGTTTAGCTATAAATGTTGATGACTAAATCTAATAGTTATTGATTCACCAACCGATAATTGTATTTAGTTAGTGAGTTTATTATATATTGGTGCAAATATTTTGAATAGTAGAATTATTTGAGATAGGTACTATCAAATATGATAGAATTGTGATATTTACTGATTAAAAATTTTTCAAAAATTTTTGTACCCTAAAAAATGATACTATAAAATACTTGCAATTCTAAAAAATTGTGATATGATTTGAACTACATTAAGTGGAAATATTTCTAATACCGAAATAGAAATTGTAGTATAGCGATAAAGAGTAGCATAGCTATAGGTATTATTTTTGTTATAACAAGCTACTTAAGCTAGATATATAAGGAGAATGACAATGGCAGAGCAACTTGTAAATGTTCATGATCTAGTTGGCAGATGTCCTTTTGCAACGAGTCAAAAGTTATTGGCTGGCAAATGGTCTTTGTTGATTATGCATGAATTATCTGAAGGTCCTGTGCGCTTCCGTGAACTAGAACGGAGATTACATCCAATTACACAAGCTACACTTACAAGAGCGTTGCGCCAAATGGAAGATGATGGCCTTGTACATCGTGAAGTATATGGAACCATTCCACCAAAGGTTGAATATAGCCTTACCGAAGTGGGGGCTGGTTTTAAAACTGTATTAGCTTCCCTTGAAAACTGGGGTAACCAATATATCGACTATATGAAAGCCGCTGGCCGCATCTAAGAAATGCCAGCGGCATTTCTGCCCTTATTATGATACATATGGGGCACTATATATTTGATAAGACTTTAAAAAAGTCCTTTATATGTGTCATGAATAGCCATTTGTTTATGCCATGCATTTAGAAAAATATGGTATAATAAAAAATACGAATGATATAAATTCTCAATAAATTAGAGGTATTGATAATAATGTTACATGTTACTTTTTTAGCGCATAGCGGATTTCTCGTAGAGGATGGTAAGCGTTGCTATGTGTTTGATTATTATAAGGATCCTAATAATATTGTTTGGCAGTTGGCTAAACGAGGTCGTGAACTTTGGTTCTTCGTAAGTCACACTCATGGAGATCACTTTAACCCATCCATTACGGAGTTTGATGGTCCTCAAACGCGCTATATTTGTCATCAAGATGTGCCGTTAGAGGGCAAGGTAAAAAAATGTATTACCATGCGCCCTGGCCAAGATGCACTATTAGATGATGTAGGCATCCATATGTATGGCAGCACCGATGAAGGGGGCTCTTTTTACATAAAGACAAATACGGCGAATATCGACTCTGACTCTATCTTCCATGCAGGAGACCTTAATTGGTGGCATTGGCTTGGTGATACGCCAGAAAACAATGCGGATGCAAAGCGCATGGCTTGGCGTGAGTTCAAGGAATTAGAGGGCTTGTCCGTAGATGTAGCGATGTTCCCTGTAGACAATCGTTTGGAAGACGCTATGGAGTGGGGTAGTATTGAATTTTTGCGCCGTGTACAGGTGAATAAAGCCTTTATTCCAATGCATTTGAATGGTCCATTATGGACACCGTCTGTATACTTTAAAGCTCTCTTTGGGGAGGTGCCGATTTGGGAACCTCAAAAAGATGGCGATGAGGCTACTTTTTAGATTGTAGATATAATTTGTGAAAGTCCGTAGGCCTCGAGGTCACTACGTTATATAGGAACAGTCTATATGCGTAATTGAGTAAGTTAGGATCAAGTGATGATGAAAACCAAACCAGTGGCAACCACCCTGTTGGTTGTCATGGCTATTATATTTTTAATTTCATATCCACAGCGACATGATACATTTTGGGCCTTTATCATGCATATCTCTGGGGCAGCTATGATAGGTGGCCTCGCGGACTGGTATGCAGTAACGGCTCTCTTTACGAAGCCTTTAGGCATTCCTTTTAAAACGGCAATCTTGCCGCGCAGTAAGGAACGATTAATTCAGATAGGTCGCACTATGCTCAGCGAAGAGCTATTGCGCGTGCCACAGATGTATTATGCTATCAAAAAAGAACGCGTTATGGTCCGTATCGTTGAATACGGCATGAGCGATGTGGGACAAGTTCAAATTCGAAATCTCTTGTACGGTGTGGGGAATCAAGTTTTATCTCATATGGATATTGAACCGATGCGCCAAGAGATTAATAAGGCCATTTATAAGGGGGTTACAAACTGGAAAGCAACACCCCTTGTTATTCTCTTTGGTCGTTGTATGCTAGAACGTCACACAGCAAGCGTGTTTTGGCTTTATTTTAACCGCACATGTCAGCGTGTTATCGCATCAAATCAGGTATATCCCTATTTGTATCGCGTCATGCTAGACATTATGAAAACTTATACAAAGGATTCTTTCTTTCGTGAATTGGCTATCGCCTTTGGTGGAGATGGACTTTCACCAGAACGATTGGTAGAGACGGTACAGAAAAAAGCCGTTCAGTTCTTGAAGGAAAATGAATCTATCGATTCTGCATTGGGGCGCTATGTATGGGGCCAAGCAATTCGATTCTTCAATAACCTAGAAACCAATACAGAATGGCAAGCTTTCATCGAAGAACATAAAAATCAGTGGATTAGAATGGTTCTTGAAGAATGGGAAGGCAAACTTATCGATGGGGATACATTGGACTGGAAACGCCTCATGGACATCGTTATGGATCGCTTTAATGTGCTCGGCACCGAAATTTTGTTGAATCCAGACAAGCAGGCGCCGTTTGAGCGGTTCTTCTTGTTGCGTAGTATTCCGTGGTTGCAGAAATTGAACCCCCTCATCGACAGTGTGGTAGGTCAGGAATTATCTCGCTATTCGCCTGATGAAATCACTCAAATTGTTCGTGGCAAAATGTACTATGACCTTCAAATGGTGCGTATTAATGGTTCCCTTATAGGGGCTGTCCTTGGGGGCACCTTATACGGTTTGACCATCATTGTAGAGGGGGTGCTCAAATGATTAGTTATTTGAAATCCCTTACCTTGAAACAGCGTGCTAATGGCATTTTAGGCTTGACTGCCGTATTGTATTGTTTTGCTTTTGTAGGACAATTTTTCTTTGGCTATGAAAGTTGGTATCAACCGTTGTACTGGGCTGTTCAATCTGCCCTCATCGGCAGTGTGGCCGACTGGTTCGCTGTAACAGCATTATTCCGTAAGCCACTAGGTTTCCCATATCATACAGCGCTAATTCCTAGAAATAAAGATCGCCTCATTAATGGCGTTATTAAACTTGTAGAGACGAAGATGCTTACCAAGGAGCGTTGTAAAGTATTATTAAAAAATGTGCAATTTGTGCCATTGTTTGAGAAGTTCTTGTTGTCTCCTGAGGGGCAACGAGCAGCACGCCTTGTGATTCATCAAGGACTACACCTTTTATGGAAATCTCAAACTAATGAAGAATGGGCACAATGGGGGGCAAAACGCATTCGTGGATTGCTTCAACAACATTCTCTCGTGCCCGTTTTGAAACACGTATTACTCGATTTATGTGAGCATAATCGCTATGAAAGCATGGTCGTACAAGTTTTAAACGTGATTCAAGAACGGATTAATCATCCAGCTATGGTTACCTGGCTTACCGCTGTCGTAGCAGAAGAGGCACATAAGAAAAAGCGAAAAGGGTTCTGGTCTGATTTCCTTATTTCTATGTCCGAAGCTACCGATGTAGTAAACTATCAAGAAATGGCAGAGGCTATTGTCCAAGAGGCCTATGCGATGCTGGAAAGCTGGAAACGGCCCAATAGCCCCGAACGAACAGCTTGGTTGCGACAATGGGTAGAACCAATTCGTAATATTGAAGAGAACCATGAAGTCTGCGATGCTCTTAACGAAGCGTGGGAACGCTGGATTCGCGAACAAGACTGGGAATCTGTTATCGAAAACCATTTATGCCCTTATATAGAAGAACTATTGCTTGTAGGGGATGAAAATGGAGAAACTCCGGCTCAGGTTTTAGTTAATATTGCTCTTGAGTTATGGAATGTTTACGGTCAATCAGAAGATCTTAGAAATCGTATTGAAAAAACCTTACACGATATTGGCGACTATGTACTTGAACAAGGGTATGACCTTATTGAAACTATCATACGTCAAGTATTAGGTGGCCTCAGTACAGATAAATTTATTTACTTTATTGAATCTAAGGTGGAGGACGATCTCAGCTGGATCCGCATTAATGGTGCTATCGTTGGTGCTGTAGCGGGTCTGCTTGTATGGACCTTCCTAGAATATGTATATATGCCGTTTTGGCAACAATTTGTAGGCTAAAGTTAATTATCTATAATAAGTTGCTTTAAAATTAAATACACAAAAACTAGCATATAGAAGGAGCTTCTATATGCTAGTTTTTTATGGTTTAATTAATTCTACATTATGGGCTTTTTGAATTAAAATGGATATAGAAAAGGGACTGACCATTGGTCAGTCCCTTTTATGTTATTCTTCCCTTGTATTGTACGGCAATCGCACGGTAAATGTAGTTTTTACTTGTGGTTCACTCGTGGCCGTTACTGTACCATGGTGTAAGTTAATAACTTTATTTACAAAGTATAGGCCTAGGCCGATGCCGTGATTAGACTTTTTATTTCGCGATTGTTCCGTCTGATACATCCGATCCCAAATATGATCCAGAGCTTCAGGTTCGATGCCAATACCATTATCTGTTACGGTAATGACTAAGTCCCTGCCTACTAGTTTAGCCGAAATATCAATAGTAGAGTTTGTAAACTTAATGGCATTGTCCACTAGGTTTGTGATAGCTCGACGTAATGATACTTCGTGAGCATTCATATGTAAATTAGGCTCAATATGAGATGTAATCGTAATCTGTTTATCTGTATTTTCTGTACAGAGTCTTGTATAGTCGTGGACCATATTGGATAACATCAATGATACATTGACAGGTGCAAAGCTTAGACCTTGTGCATTTTCAAGGCGGGCTACATCAAGCAGTTGGCTTACGAGGTTAGTCATGAACTTAGCTTGCTCTAAGATATGTGTTAAACCTTCCCGTAGATCTGCTTCTGTACGACCGTATTTTAGAGCAAATTCACTTTCTGCTTTAATAACGGCAATTGGTGTACGTAGCTCGTGAGATACGTCAGAACTAAACTGTCTTTCACGATTGGAAGAATCCTCAAGACCTGAAATCATACGGTTAAATGTTGTAGTTAGTTCGTAGATTTCATCTCTCGCTGTGCGAGCCGGAATGTCGATACGACGGCTCAAGTCGTTGTTCTTACCGATGACTTTAGCTGTTTTCGTCAAAGTTCGGACCGGTTTAAGTCCTTTTTTGATGAAAAGATAACCGCCTAGGGAGGAAATTAGTAAGAAAATGATATTCCCTAACAGTAAGCTGTATAAAAGGTTTTCCGTCTTTTTAGAGGCTGTTTTTACTTTTGTAACAGCACGCAAAATACCACGATAGTTCGGTTCGTTGACCGGAGTATCGTAGTAGTAGAAGGTATCATCACCAGCAGCAATTTCACCAACTTGGCCTAAGGAAAGGATTGTTTGGTTTGGAAACCCATCTGGCAAGGCGCCTTTAATAATATAGCCATCTTGAGTTGATACAAAGAAGAATGTATTATCTTGGTACGGTTTAAACTTGCGGATATCCGTAGCCATAATCATCGCTTGTTGTTGTAAGCGTTCGCGCACTTCTTTGTTATCGGATTCATGTGTATATGCGTAAATCCATGCGGATGCAACCATCAAAATGATAAGCAAAAAGATGGTATACCAAGACATAATTTTAAAGGTTAGGGGCAGCCGATTAAATAAATCGGTGGCTGCCCCAGACATGGTATCTAGATCTCGGTGAGGATCATTAGTTTTCTGTTTTGAGGACATACCCTACTCCACGAACCGTTTGAATGAGTTTTACATTCTCATCAGTATCAATTTTCTTGCGCAAATCTTTAATGTATACGTCGATAAGGTTAGAGTAGCTTTCATAATCGTATTCCCAAACATGGTCAAGGATTTGTTGACGAGATAATACGATATTTTCGTTACTTGCTAAATAGAATAATAGGTCGAATTCTTTTGCAGTCAATGTAATTGTTTCGCCGTCGCGTTTAACAGTACGTTGAGGAACATTGATGGTAAGTGGACCTACATGGATATCGTTTTGTGCATGACGCGCATTACGACGAGCCAATGCATAAATACGAGCGGTTAACTCTTCAAGATCGAAAGGCTTTACAAGATAATCATCTGCACCAGTGTTAAGGCCTGTAACTTTATCTTGTAAGGAATCCTTTGCTGTTAAAAGCAATACAGGTGTTGTATTACCGTCGTTACGCATTTGTGCAAGAGCACTGATACCATCGAGGATTGGCATCATAATATCCATTACGATAACGTCATAGCTAGATGTGTTAACGTAATCGATCGCTTGTTGCCCATTGAAGCATGTATCAACTGTCATATTTTCTGCACGTAAATATTTAGCCGTGATACCATTCAGCATTTCTTCGTCTTCTACAAGTAAAATTTTCATTCTCTGTTCTCCTTATGTATGATTTAAAAATATAGCTCTCCAACTACATTAATTATAGTCATTATATATATAAACTTTCTTTTTTTGAAAGCCACAACACCATATAAGGTGACTATATATATATAATATTATATAACTTATTTATCTATTATCATACCTTATACAATAGTAATGAGCAAAAGATGAATGTACATGCGAGTTTACAAGACTTTTCTTCATTTTGAAAGCCTTAAAAATGGTGAAAGACTGAAACTTAATGAATTCTGCTAATGAATAAAATCTAACTATATCGAAGATTGCCGTATGCGCATAGATGAGGGTGATTTTATCGATTTTAGATGATGTGCGATAAATCACTAAAAAAACTTATGATAATTATTATCACAGAAATAAATGCTTGTTATGAACGGAGAAATACGATAATTTTCGATGATTAAATTCGAGGTAAATTTAGTAGGAATTTAATGGATATTAATTATTAGGAATGGTTAGCAATAATTAAAAAGCTAGTGTTTATGCGAATTCTATAGATACCAAAGGAAATAAAAACATAGAAAAATTTCGGAACCGAACTACTTTCGTAAAATCCTTAACTTCTTGTAAAAATTATTCATATAGGTAATTTTTTGAATCCTCTTTTTACCTTAAAAATACTAAGTGAAATAAATTATCAATTAGATTAATCAAAATTAATTATGCATAATAGGGTTTAGACATGACCTGAAATGCTCTCTATAATTATAGGTAAAGAAATAAGAAAAATCGCATAAGTATGGGGTTTTTCTTCAAAGAAAAATGATTAGGTTATCAAAAATTTTTATAAGTTTTTGAAATGAGATAGTCTAACAAGTTTTCTTATTAATAGGTAGTTATGAGGAGGTCATTATGGAACAGTTTGATGTTCTAGTAGTAGGTAGCGGTGGCGCTGGTCAACGCGCGGCTCTTGAAGTTGGTCGTCGCAAAGGCTTAAAAGTAGCTCTTATTACTAAAATTTTCCCAACTCGCTCTGCAACAGCAATGGCGCAAGGCGGTGTAAATGCATGTTTGAATAACGTTGCAGCTGAAGACACAATCGAAACACATACTTTCGACACAGTAAAAGGTTCTGACTATCTTGGCGACCAAGATGCGATCGAATTCTTCTGCTCTCGTTGTCCAGAAGGCGTACTTGAAATGGACCACATGGGTGCTCCATTCTCCCGTACTCAAGAAAACAAAATTGCGCAACGTAACTTCGGTGGTCAATCCTATCCACGTACTTGCTACTCTGCGGATAAAACTGGTCACGTAATTTTGCACACAACTTACGAACAATGCTTGAAAGAAGGCGTACACTTCTTACAAGAATGGTATCTTTTAGATCTTGTTAAATCTGCAGAAGGTCACGTTGGTGGCGCTGTAGTTTGGAACATGAAAGAAGGTAAAGTAGAACAAATTAAAGCAAAAGCAATTATCTTGTCTACTGGTGGTGCAGGCCGTATCTTCTGGACTCGTACTACAAACCCATTCCTTTCCACAGGCGATGGTATGGCAGCAGCATTCCGCGCTGGTAACGGCTTGAAAGATATGGAAATGATCCAATTCCATCCAACTGGTCTTGGTCGTACTGGTATCTTGATGTCCGAAGCGGTTCGTGGTGAAGGTGGTTACCTTCTTAACGCTGAAGGCGAACGTTTCATGAAAAAATATGCGCCTAACAAAATGGAATTGGCATCTCGTGACGTTGTAGCGAAAGCCATCGAAGATGAAATCGCTGCAGGTCGTGGCTTCGGTTCTGGCCTTAACGCATATGTAGTAGCTGACCTTCGTCACTTGGGCCCTGAAGTTATTATCGAAAAACTTCATGGTATCCGCGACTTAGCTATGTGCTTCGAACATTGCGATCCATTAGTACAACCAGTACCTATTCGTCCTACATGTCACTATACAATGGGCGGTATCGACGTAGTAGATTACAAAACTTGTGCATGTGAATTGCCTGGTTTGTTCTCCTCCGGCGAAGCTTCTTGTATCTCTATCCACGGTGCTAACCGTTTAGGTGGTAACTCCTTGGCAGACGGCGTAGTATTCGGTAAAGTATCTGGTGCTGGTGCAGCTGACTATGCTGAAACACATGAACAACCTAACGTAGATGCAGAATTAGCTGCAGCTGCAAAAGCTTGGGAAGCTAAATTCACTGAAGTAACAACTCGTGAAGGCGGTCGTCCTGTAGTTGAAATCCGCGATGCATTGGCTGATGCAATGTGGAACAAAGTAGGTATCTTCCGTAATGAAGAAGGTATTACTGAAGCATTAAAAGAAATCGATCAATTGATGGAAGATTACAAAACTTGTTATGTAGGTGACCCTGAACGTACTTACAACATGGCATTCGTTAACTATTGTGAAATCGGTTCCATGTTAACAGTAGCTAAAGCTATTGCTATGGGCGCTTTACACCGTCGTGAATCTCGTGGTGCTCATATCCGTGAAGACCATCCAAAACGTAATGATGAAAGATACTTAAAACACTCTTTGATCAAATTGGGTGCTAACGGCGAGTACGAATTGACTGAACGCGACGTAGTGTTCACTAAATACGAACCACAAGAAAGGAAGTACTAAGATGAGACAAATCACCTACCATATTCACCGTTACCAACAAGGTCGCGCGTTTGTACAGACTTTCAAATTCGACTATGAAGCTGACCGTACAATTCTTTGGGGCCTTCAAAAAATTAAAGATACTCAAGATCCAACTTTAACATTCTTGGCAGCTTGCCGTTCCGCAGTTTGCGGCGCTTGCTCCATTCGCGTAAATGGCGAAGCAATGCTTGGTTGCGAAGCTAAAATCGACGAATTAACAGAACGTTATGGTACTGATGAATTAACAATTGCACCTATCGGCAACTTCCGCGTTATCCGTGACTTAGTTGTTGACTGGGAAGCAAAAGTTGATCGTTTGAAAACAGTTGCTCCTTGGATCTTCCTTAAAGCAGAATTCAACGAAGGTGACAAAATCGTTCGCCAAACTCCAGCTGACTTCAAAAAATTTGTTGCTGGTACAGAATGTATCCTTTGTGGTTGCTGCGCATCTGAATGTAACAAATTGACTGCACGTCAAGATGACTTCTTAGAACCATATGTATTCACAAAAGCTAACCGTTTCGTATTGGATAGCCGTGATGATGCACCTATGGCTCACATTCAACCTGCATTCGACAACGGTCTTTGGAAATGCGTTCACTGCATGAACTGTATCTCCCGTTGCCCTAAACACTTAAAACCTGCTCAAGATATTTCCAACTTGCGTAAAGAAGCTACAAAAGCTGGTCTTACTAACAGCAAAGGCGTTCGCCATGCAGTTGCTTTCAAAGAGGACCTTTACAAAACTGGTCGCTTGAAAGAAGTTTCTATGAGCTTGAAATCTGATGGTGTTGTAGATTCCGCTAAACAAGCATTCTATGCTTTACGTTTGTGGAAACACAGCAAAATCAATCCATTCGAACTTGTAGTACCTCAAAAACCTGTAAATGGTATTGATGGTGTTCGCAGACTTATGAAAGCAGCTGAGGAGGTAAGCAAATAATGAAATACGCATTTTTCCCAGGTTGCGTTCTTGAAAGCGCTGCCAAAGAAGACTACTTAGCAACAGTTGCTGTAGCTAAAAAATTAGGCATCGAGTTGGAAGAACTTGACGGTTGGATTTGCTGCGGTGCGTCCCACGTTCAAGACATCGCTCCAGAAATTACACTTGCTACAAATGCTCGTAACATTGCATTGGCAGAAGAAAAAGGTTTGAACCTTTTAACTGTATGTAACACTTGTACTTTGATGCTTCGTGAAGCTAAAAATGAATTAGACAATAACGAAAAAGAAAAGAACGAAGTTAATAAAAAATTAGCTCAAATCGGTAAACAATACCGCGGTACAACTGATATTACTCATTTCTTATGGGTATTGATCCGCGATTATGGTTTGGATAAATTGAAAGCTAAAGTTGTTAAACCTTTAACTGGTTTACGTGTAGCTGAATACTATGGTTGCCATATTCTTCGCCCTCAAACTGAAATGGGCTTCGAAGATTATCAAATGCCTACATCCTTAGCAGATTTGATCTCTGCTATCGGTGCTACACCAATTGACTTCTCCCGTAAACTTGATTGCTGCGGTTTCCATGCAGTATACCCTGCACATGATTCCGTAATGCAAATGACTGGCTCCATCAATAAAGATGCAGCTACAGAAGGCGCAGATTGCGTAGTTACTCCTTGCCCACTTTGCCAAATGCAACTTGATATGTTCCAAAAAGAAGCTAAAGAAGTTGTAGGCGGCGGCAAAGATATGCCAATCTTGCACATGTCCCAATTAGTAGGTCTTGCTCTTGGCATTTCCCCTGCTGAAATGGGCATGCCTAAACGTCACTTAACTGATACTGCGGCAGTGACAAAATTTGTAGGTTAATTCGTTTGATTTAGACATGATCAGAGTTGGTCTATATAGTAGTCTGAATCTAAACCTATTATCATAATTACCAGAAGAACCCCCTAGCTTAAGCTAGGGGGTTTTTCTTTTCTATAAATAGAGCTTTAGTAATGGTAATAGTAACAGTAATAGGTTTGGATTTAATTGTACTGAATTATAAATCGTGAAGTATATATAAATCGATAAATGTAAAATAAATACAGTAAAATACTAACTTTATAAATAAATTTGATTTTGATATCGATTGATAATTGTAGTATAATAAGTACACAAATTGTATACACTTATATGAATAATAGCTAATATGTTGTAATTCCTAAATTATTATAATGCTATATATACTAGACTATACAATATATTTTTGGGAAATATTATATTGGAAATGCTAGTCATTATGCTTTGAGAGGGTGATTAGCATTATAGAGTGTATATACGGGGGGAAATAATGAATGATATGCTATTAGAATATATTGATCGAATGATTGATCAAGAGACAGAACATCGTGTTTTTTCTGTGGATTTTAACAACAAACAGTACTTTGTAAAACAGGATATAAGTAACCATCGCTCTAGTTGGATTAAGCCCGCACCTAGAGCTTCTTTTGATTATGAGTTTTACAAGATTTCTTTTGTGAATACGCAATTGCCAGTAGCTCCTGTTATTGCTGGTTTTAGAGAACATTATTTTGTTACAGAAGCTTGTGGTAAAACGTTAACATATTATAGCGAATTGCCCGCTCAACATCCAGAGGATGATAGTTTGCAAGATATGTTAAGTCATATTTTTTATATGTTTGGCAAGACATTAGGTCAGTTGCATGATTATGGTTTGAGTCATGGTCGTCCTGCTATGCGCGACATTACATATGAGCCTGAACTAGATAAGATCACATTACTCGATTGGGAGAATAGCCGTCGTTGGCCTGAGTTAACACCGCAAGGCTGGGATTTACTCGTCTTCGTTCACAGCTTCCTTCGGGAGGATAATTTATCCATTTCGTATCTATATGCTATGATGAATGGCTATAGCTCAGCTTGTACAGCTCGTGAGACAGTGCTACATATAAAAGAAATTTTACGTAAACATGAATATCTTTTTAAATTCTGTCGTATGTTAAATCCTCTACATTTTGTGGACACTGAAGCGGCTGTTAAAGCATATGACTTTATATTGGCGTTGAAAACCGAATAATATGTATTTGAATAGTACTCGTAATAAGAGCACTTTATAGACCTTTACTGGTGGTATCTAGAATATTAAGTTTCTAGATAACACTTGGTAGAGGTCTTTTTCTATTTCAATTTATAGTATTACAGTCAGAGTTCAGCTACTTTCACCATAAGTACCTTAAATAACGGCAAAGGGGTTGTCGAATGAGGACCTCAGGAATATAAGAGGGTGAAAGGAGGTGATACGATGGCTAACATTAAACGCACTAAATTGGTGTTGCGTTTTAACATCGGTACCGAAGATGCGCCGAAGTACAAAGACGTAACTTATACTCGTGTTGCAGAAGAAGCGTCTGACGATAATGTGAAAACCGTTGGTAATGCGCTGGCAGCCTTGTATGACCACAGCTTGTCCGACGTGGTCCGCGTCAATGAAGTATCCTTAGGGCATTAAGGGTAGAGTTTCTACTCATTCTTGTTTTAGGTGCTCCAAACACATTTTATTGCTAGATTCGTACATTCTCAGATAGTCGTAAAGAGGTGTAGAAATAGCAAGTCCACACATTCCCATCCTTATTGATATGAATCGAAGATACGTATACTTGTAATCTAACATGTTTACAGCCTATCTAGATTCGATGAACTTGTTTATGAAACGTGAAAGGAGGCGCCCACATGGCGGAAAAACGCGTTGTATATCTTACATTTTCTACGGTCGGTGGTAAAAGCACATCAGTCACAATTAGTGCTCCTCGTGCTGGAATTACTTTACAAGATGCTAAAACAGCGGCTAATGCGTTAGTGGCTAATAAAGTAATTCTTGGTTCTGGTGATGCAGAATTAGCAGCATTTACTACAGCTCGTGAAGTAAAGATACAAACTACTGAATTGCAATAATCGCATACTGTTTATATCTTAAAGGGCCCTCACCTGTGGTGAGGGTCTCTTTATTATGGTAAAATATATGGTGTACCAAATGGTTGGATGAAATTTTCACGAAATGATGTACAAGCATAAGTACATTATAGAACCCGGATGGGGATTTTTAATGAGGTAAAATAGTGGAATATATTATTTCGTTTATGGAAACATATGGCTATACGGCCATGTTTATTGCAATGGTTCTAGAAAATGCTAATGTGCCTATTCCAAGTGAAATCGTACTTGGTTTTGCGGGGTATTTAATAGCTCAAGGCATATTTGATATGCATACAACAATGGTGGTAGGTATCTTAGCAGGTATTGTTGGTTCTATAGTATCCTACTGGATGGGTGAGCATGGTGGGCGCCCTTTATTATTGAAATATGGTAAATATATATTCTTTAATGAACATAAATTTGAACTGGCAGAAAAGATGTTTAATAAATATGGCGGTGTAGCTGTATTTTTTGGTCGACTTTTACCTGGTGTTCGTACCTTTATCTCCTTCCCTGCAGGAATGGCACGCTATCCCATGTGGCATTTCATCATTTGGACGGTACTCGGTACGATTCCTTGGACGATTTTGCTCGTTTACTTAGGCAAGGTACTTGGTGAAAATTGGCAAGACCTTATCGAGTACAATCATGAGTTCTTGATTGTTATGATCGTTGTATTTGTCATTATAGCTGTAGTACTGGGCTTTAGATACTATCGTAATCGTCGATAAGGAGGCCCTTATGAAACTCTCTCGATTAACACCAGTCGTATTTATTGTGTGGCTAGTGTTTTATATGTTTGGCAATAATATGTTGCCTGTTACAGATCCCGTTGAATCTAATTATGCGTTAACGGCAAAGGAAATGGTTCTTTCAGGTGATTGGCTATCTCCGCAGATTTATGGTACTTATTGGTACGATAAACCAATTATGATTTATTGGCTCATTGCTCTTGGCTTTAAAATCTTTGGAATTGCTGATTGGGTGGTGCGCCTACCGAGTGCTATTTTTGGTGCTTTGTCGGTGGCGACCATGTATCAATCTACGCGCACCATGAGCGGTAAGTGGGCGCTTGGTCTCATTGGGGCATCCGTTCTAGGCACATCTCTCATGTTCTGGACCGTAGCACATGGCGTTATTACGGATATGGTGCTCCTCTATACGACGTTGATGGTCATGATTTACTCCTACAAGGGACTGGTGGAACAGAAACCGTATGCCATGATTGTGGCCTATGTATTTGCTGCGTTAGGCGTACTCACTAAAGGTCCGGTAGCGATTGTGTTGCCTGGTATGATTCTACTTGTTTTTGCAGGTATTAATCGTTCTTGGTCTATGGTGAAAGCCATCTTCGATTGGCGTGGCATTTTAGCTTTTTGTGTAGTTTGTTTGCCGTGGTATGTGTACATGTACAGTGTTCATGGTCAAGACTTTATCAATGGCTTCTTAGGGCTTCACAATGTGACTCGCGCTACTCAATCGGAGCATCCAGAAGATAATGTGTGGTGGTATTATCTCGCTATCTTCCTTGGTGCTTCTATGCCGTGGACGGGTGCTGTTATTTACGGTATAATCGATGGTTTTAAACAACGTCATACAGGGTTTATCTATAATATGACTTGGGGTGTTGGAATTGTGCTATTCTACACCTTGATGGCAACAAAATACCCTCTATATACCTTTGTTAGCTTAGTCCCATTTAGTGCTATCGGTGCTTTGGGCGTTATGAAACTTATTCGCAAAGGCAAATCTAGAGCCTTAAAATGGATTATTATGGGGCCGACGTTGCTTTTGTGGATTGCTTATGTAGCAGGTTC
The DNA here is from genome assembly GCF_003603295.1 of Veillonella sp. AF13-2. Taxonomy (NCBI): domain Bacteria; kingdom Bacillati; phylum Bacillota; class Negativicutes; order Veillonellales; family Veillonellaceae; genus Veillonella; species Veillonella sp. AF13-2. The sequence continues at coordinate 216,219 of NZ_QTMT01000002.1, read as the reverse complement.
TTTCTTCGCACCATGGGGTTTTTATTGTTTGCTCTATGTCGTGGTTGCTATGGCAATATTGGCTATGTTCTATACATGGTATACGAAAAGAGGATATCGTTTAGTTACAATTATTGTCCTTGGTACGATGGTTATATCTTCTATAGTTGTTATGGAAGGTTTAGAGCCATTCGTTAAGCAACGTAGTAATATTGATGTTGTTCCAGTAGTGGATTCCTATGAAGGGGATGTCTATTACTATAACGGCTATAGTACGGCTGTTGTGTATTATACGGGTCATAAGGTTATCAAGATTAATGGTGATGAAAGTCGCTGGGATGATCGAGATAAATTAAAAAAACGTAGCGCTGAATGGCAGAAAAAATATCTTATGGAACAAGTAAGTGAAGAGGAATTTAACAAGATTATCGAATCTGGTAAGCCACTTATGTTAATCGTTCCAAAAGGGGAAATTAAGCATTTCCATCAGTCCTCCATTTATCCACATGTATCTGAGTCTAGTGAAGCAGGTACATCTGAAGTTTACGTATTAAATAAAAAGACTCTATTCAAATAATTGTGAAAACTTAATAAACATTAAAAACAGGTAGTATCCAATGATATGTATCCCCTTTACTGGTTGTCTAGTAAAGGGGGTACATATCACAACGAATACTATCTGTTTTTTTGTTAATTAGCACCTTACCACTTTTCGTTAATTAGTTGTTTGCTGTTTTTGGTTAATTAAAATCTTGCGGTTTTATGTTATCTGAAAGTTTACTGGTGTTGATCCTATATATACTATCTATTTATTTGCCTTTTATATTAAAATGCTTATTTAAATGAATAGGATCTTGTCTATATTGACATTTTTCGTACATAAATAATAATACCTACAATATTAATATGATTTATTGACATAATTAATACATATTGATATAGTAGGTTATATTAAGTTTAGAAGACGAGGTGTTCTAAAGCCTGATTTCATCTAAGGTATAGAAAAATGCGGAAAATGATATGAGTCATAAACGCCCCTTGTTGTGAGGTAGAAAGAGGGGACATTATGAAGAAATTTTGGTATCTATTCATTGCTATCGTGCTGTTGATAGTAAGTGGGCTAGCGTATGGTTATCATGAACACAGTAAACCAAAGACCGCCCAAGAATTAAAAACCGTGCGCGTTGCGTATTTACCGATTACGCATGCGCTACCCGTATTTGCTATGAAGGAACTGGAGACAGCAGATGGTCCCGTTCATGTAGAGCTTGTTAAATACGGTTCCTGGCCGGAACTCATGGATGCGCTCAACACCGGTAAAGTAGACGCTGCAGCCGTTCTCGTTGAGCTCGGTGTAAAGGCTCGTGAACAGGGAATTGATGTGCGCGCAGCGGCATTAGGTCATACGGAAGGTAACATTATCGTTGTAAATAATAATATTAACTCTGTACAGGATTTAAAAGGCAAATCCTTTGCTATCCCTCATAAGCAATCAACTCAAAAAATCCTTGTAGACCTCATGCTTGAACGGGCGGGTCTTAGCGAGAAGGACGTACAGATAGTGGAGATGAGTCCTCCCGAAATGCCGTCCGCATTGTCGGTCGGTCAAATCGCTGGATATAGCGTGGCGGAGCCTTTCGGTTCTCTTGCTATAGAAATGGGAGCTGGGAAGGTCTTTGAAGACCCTGATCACTTATGGCATGACAATATTTGCTGCGCCCTCGTATTCAACGGTCAATTCGTCGATGAACACCACGATTTGGCGAAGGCTTTCACAAAAGCTTATCTCGATGCAGGTACGTATTTAGACGAGCATCCGGAGGCGCAAAAGGAGATTTCCTTAAAATACATGAAGTTTAAGGATCCTGTTATTGAACGTTCCCTCAAAGTGATTGGGTTTAAAGATTTAGCCCTTACAGAGGAGCGTTACAATGCGCTCGTGCATCACATGACACATATTGATTTAATCAAAAACGTGCCGAGCTATTCAGAGTTTGTAGATCAAACATTGTTACCATAGGAGGGGGACCATGAAGAAATATACATATGTGCCGGGCTCATTTATCGCAGCGTGGCTAATTTGGGAGCTGGTTGTTCGCCTCGGCGGATTTAACGAAGCCTTGTTGCCGACGCCGTACAAAGTGTTGCTCGGCTTTGGGGAGCTCATCGGAGACGGCGTGTTATTCAAGGATGTTGCGGACAGTTTGGTGCGCTTTTTCATAGGCTATGTCATTTCCGTCGTAGCCGGCGTGTTTTTAGGCCTTATTTTAGGCTGGTATAAAGGCATTTGGAACTATATAAATCCCATCGTTCAGGTGATTCGTCCTATTTCACCGGTGGCATGGTTGCCGTTTATCGTACTGTTTTTCGGTATCGGACAGGCGCCGGCCATCGTTATCATCTTTATCGCGGCGTTTTTCCCGGTTCTATTGTCCACGGTGTCCGCGATTCAGAATATCGATCCCGTATATATCAAGGTGGCTCGAAATTTTGGCATCAAACAGCCGGAACTGTTATTTAAAATTGTATTGCCCGCCGTGTTTCCCGGTATTGCATCGGGCCTTCACATCGCGCTCGGCACGGCGTGGATCTTCCTGGTGACAGGGGAAATGGTAGGCTCTCAGACGGGTCTTGGATTCCTCATCATCGATATGCGGAATAATTTGCGTAACGACCTTCTGATGGTGGCGATTTTGACGATTGGCTTTGTAGGTCTTTTGCTCGATTGGGGCGTATCCCTCATCGAAAAATGGATTTATAGACGTTGGGGCATTGAGAAATAGGAGGTGGACGTATGGGTTACATTTCGGTGCGCAATGCACACAAGGAATTTATGAAAGATGGAGAACCGCTCACCATCCTTGAAAATATTAATCTGGACATTGAACGAGGTGAATTTATTTGCCTTTTAGGTCCTTCCGGGTCCGGTAAAAGCACGCTTTTAAATGCTATGGCCGGCTTTGAGCTCGTTACTTCGGGCTCTATTACCATCGACGGCGCGGAGGTGAAAGCACCTCAACTGCGGTATGTAACGGTCTTTCAAAATTACGGACTGCTACCGTGGCGAACGGTGGAAAGTAATATTGAACTGGGCCTTGAAAGTAAGAATGTGCCTAAGGAAGAGCGACCTGCTATCATCGACAAATACGTGAAAATGGTGGGGCTCGACCATGCGCGCAATCGTTATCCGGCGGAGTTGTCCGGCGGGATGCAGCAACGTGTATCCATTGCGCGAGCGCTGGCGGTCGATCCGGATATTATCTTCATGGACGAACCGCTAGGGGCCCTCGATGCGTTGACACGCATCAATTTACAGGATGAAATCTCCCGCATCTGCCGTGAAGAGGGTAAAACGGTCGTATTCGTTACGCATGATATCGAAGAGGCGGTGGTCCTTGCGGATCGCGTCGTAGTGCTCGCTGCTAATCCGGGACGGGTGCAAACGATCATCCCTGTCAATCTCATCGATAGGACGGACAGGACCTCGGCATCCTTCGTCAATATTCGAAACCACATATTTGAACAATTCCAGCTCGCCAAAGAAGACAAAATCGAGTTTTATATATAATTGTGATGTTGCATGTAGATATATTTGAGTATTAATTTTGCATCAAACTTTCAGAAATAGGTGCTATTATGAATACAGTAACAGTATACATTTTATGTAGTGCGTGATTATCGGATATAGTATCACATATCATGATTGGGCATCGTAATATATGGATTGTATTACTATAGGTTTTAGTGTATAAATACAGTATATAAAAGCTTGATAATCATGATATACAGCATTATTAATTATATGGTTCGGTAGTATAAATTGGGGGAAATCCTATGTCCTTATTTGCACCAGAGGAAGAAAAAACGCTGTCTTTTGATGAATATATAGCCTCGTTTGATACGAATCAGATTGCAAAAGTACAGCAGTTTGTAGATTGGCTCGGTCAATATAGGGGAGAGCTTGTTCACAATCCGTGGGGTGAGGTGAATACTGCTCTCGAAATTGTTCGGTCTGGCTTTGATGCGGCTCAGGTGCGTCGTAATAATTTGATGGCGTATTTGTTGCCGCGGTTGGGACGCTCCAAAATCTTTGTGGTGGCGGAGGCTGTTGGATATCAAGGTGGGCGCTTTTCGGGCATTGCCATTACTTGTGAACGCATGTTGTTGGATAAGCATAAAACGATTCGGGCCCATCAGATAACACCTGTTACATTACACAGAACTAGTTCCCCTGTGAGTCCTATGCTGAAACGGACTCAACAGGAACAAGGGTTCAACGAACCTACGGATACGGTAGTATGGAGTGCCATCATTGAACAGGGAATCGATCCATACGATGCACTGTTGTGGAATATATTTCCCTTTCATCCTCATAAGGCGGGCGAACCGCTCACTAATCGGACACCGACCGAGTCGGAGCAGCAGCTGGGCTGGAAATATACGAAAAGACTGCTGGCATTGCATACCGAATTAGGTGGACCGAAGCCGCTCGTGCTCGCTGTCGGTCAAAAATCGGCGGACACGATGGGGCGATTCGGCCTTTCAGCCATCGGTCTTAGACATCCGGCTAACGGTGGGGCTAATTTATACCGTGAAGGTTTTGCTAAAGCTATAGGCCAATCAATATGGTGAGGCGTTGAGGAACATCGCCATTGACAAACGGTTGGCATCTATTATGAAGATATCGCCTACGAGTAGCGCTTTCACTACTCGAATTCTCGTTGCATTGCTGGTGAGTGCATATTGAAGGATTTTATAAAAGTATGCCAGATGATAAATAATGAAATGCTTTGGGGCGGTTCGGTTTGAGCCGCCCTTTTAAGTAGTAGTAAAATTTTATGTTACTTTTGATGAATCAAGCGTAGAACTCTTTTGTTTATGTTGTTTTTATGTTATAATGAGCACAACGTATGAAAGTGAGGCTTTCATCAAAACAGATCGGACTATATTGCACTGCGTATCGGATTGAGATAAAAACAGAAGTCTCTTGCGGTTGAAGCATCTGATAGTGCACTATACTCATTTGCTACGGCAAATGGCACACAAACTAGGAACGGCAAAATTTGATAGCGCATTTTTGCGCCCATTTGACGAGACGCTAGTATAATAGCGCCTTTTTCTTTGTGTGACATTTCCTCGTGGCATAGATCAATTCAAGTGATAGGTGAGAAAAACTATGTTAAATAAATTAATGAACAAAATTTTAGGAGGAACTGTGAATACAACAGATAATCAGGTTACTGCGCAAGTGAAAGCAGAACCAACAGTAGCAAAAACTGCTACTCTTACAGCTGCGGCTGAAGGCGAGCAAAAACAAACGCGTCGCCGTACAAATACACGCCGCCCTGCTGGCGAAGGTCGTACGCGCCAACAAACAGCTGGTGAAGGTGAAGGTGCAACACGCCAACGCCGTTCTACAAATACTCGCACAAGTGCGAATGGTGGCCGTACTAATACGACTCGCCGTACAAATACACGTCGCAATGCCGAACAAGGTGAAGGTCAAGAACGCAAAACTCGTCAAACTCGTGCACCGCGTGGTGAAAATACACGTAATACGCGTACTAATAATGGTCGCAATGGTCAAAATGGTCAGAACCGCAATAATAACCGCTCAAATAATCGTTCTACAGGTTGGAACAATCAAGAGGAACAAGTGGAATTAGTCGGTCGCACACCAAATGGCGCCAACAAGGGAAAATTCCAAATCATTCCATTAGGTGGTCTTGGTGAAATTGGTAAAAATATGACTATCTTCCAATACGAGGACGAAATCATCGTTCTTGACTCTGGGCTTGCATTCCCTAGTGAAGATATGCTTGGCGTAGATATCGTTATTCCTGATATGAGCTATATCATCGAGAATAAAGACCGCGTGAAAGCTGTCGTAATTACTCATGGTCATGAGGATCATATCGGTTCTTTGGCATACCTTATGAAAGAAATTAGTTGCCCAGTATACGCAACAAACCTCGTTTGTGGATTAATCGAAGGCAAGTTTAAAGAACATAAGGTATCTCCAAAATGTCTGCGTACGATTGCTGCCGGCGATGAAGTTCAAATTGGTCAAGTGACTGTTGGTTTCATCCAAACAAATCACTCCATTCCTGACTCCTGCGCTGTATACTTTAATACACCAATCGGGACGGTTCTTCATACAGGGGACTTTAAAATTGACCAAACCCCAGTTGATGGCCGTTTGATGGATATGCACAAATTTGCTGAGCTCGGTAACAAAGGCGTATTAGCGCTATTATCGGACTCTACAAATGTAGAAAAACCAGGTACTACTGGTTCTGAAAGTTCCGTAGGTCCTGCGATTAAACAAGCTGTTGGAGAAGCAAAAGGCCGCGTTGTTTTGGCAACATTCGCATCCAACGTATCCCGTATCCAACAAGCTATTGATGCGGCGGTTATGTTCAACCGTAAGGTTGTAGTTATGGGCCGCAGCATGGTCAATGTTACAGAAATTGCCCAAGAACGCGGATACTTGAATATTCCACCAAATACAATCATCGATGTAGATGTAATGCACAACTACACAGATGACCAAATCATGATCTTAACGACTGGTTCTCAAGGTGAACCGATGGCAGGCTTGTCCCGTATGGCAACAAGCAATCATCGCACTGTAGAATTGGCACCGAATGATACTGTTATCATCTCCGCTACACCAATTCCAGGCAACGAAGGTGCTGTAGGTAGAACTATCGATAACTTACTTCGTTTAGGTTGTAATGTGGTATATGGTAAAGACCGTGGTATCCACGTATCTGGTCATGCGAGCCAAGAAGAGCTTAAAACAATGCTTAACCTTGTTCGTCCAGAATACTTTATCCCAGTTCATGGTGAGTACCGTATGTTGCGTCGTCATGGTGAACTTGGTGTGGCTATGGGCGTAGATCCTAAGAAAGTCCTTATCGGCGATAATGGTCAAATCTTTGAATTTGATAAAGATGGTGGTCGTAAAGGTGGACGCGTACAAGCTGGCGCTATCTTCGTTGATGGCCTTGGCGTTGGTGACGTAGGTAATATCGTTATCCGCGACCGTCAACAATTGGCACAAGAAGGTATGGTTATCGTTGTTATGGCGATGGACAAAGCGTCTGGTACTATCGTAGCTGGTCCAGACCTCGTATCTCGTGGCTTCGTATACGTTCGTGACGCAGAAGAACTCATGCTTGCTGCGGAGCGCCGCGTAGAACAAGTTCTTGAAGATTGTGAAATGCAACGCATCAAAGACTGGACAACCATTAAGCAAAACGTACGTGACGCATTGGGTAAATTCTTCTATGATAAAACCCGTCGTCGTCCTATGATCTTGCCGATTATTCAAGACGTATAATCTTATATAATACAGAAAAGTACCGCACCTCATGGTGTGGTACTTTTGACATTTTAAAAGAGCAATAAAAACTACCATTAATAGCACTGCTATCGCATTCGTCTACTATATGGGGTATTTGAAGTTACCGTTTTAAACTGTTATAATTAAAAGATACCAATTAATATATCTTCTTATGTAAGAATGGTGATTTATGAATAAAACAAATACAAGAGCGATGGTGGAAACTGCCTTTGTTAGTGCTATAGGTGTTATCCTTAGTGCTATCAGTGTTTATATACCAGCTTTCGCCTTTTTATCATTTTTTGTTACACCTGCGGCCATTGGCATAATTGGCACAAAATGGGGCCGCAAATATAGTATATCGGCAGCTATTGTTACTACTTTTTTAGCAGTAATTTTATTTGGACCATGGAATGGTATACCTGTTGGCTTATTTGCTACGGTAGGTGTAGGAGTAGGAGAGGGTAATCGTCTTTCTTTAGGAACAATTAAACGGTTACTACTCCCTAGTATTGCTATGTTTGTTGCTGTATTAGTAACTTTCATTGCACAAGCGTATATATCTGGTATTGACCTATCAATGATAGATATACAGATGACAGAGCAAGCTCGTATGATTGCTGACCAAGCATTACAAACGAATTCTAATATTACACAGGAACAAGCGGATTTATTTGTGAAAAATGTAGATAAGTTAGCTACCGGTTTGAAGGATGCGTTTTTTGTAGCTGTAGCTATAGCTGCCGTATCATATAGTTATATAACTATTCAGATATCTATATGGTTAGGCAAGCGGTTACATATCTCCATACCTCGATTTTTACCGATTGAAGAGTGGAGAATGCCTATCTGGAGTGCCGGTTTATATGCGTTAGGCATTATTGGTATATATGGTGCTCCACATATTAGTATGGACTCTTCATGGGTCACAGCCATTAGTACTAATGTATTACTCCTCGGTAGCTCTATGTGTTCTGTTCATGGCTTTGCAGCTTTAGCAGACTTAATGAGTAGTTATCGCATGAGTAATAAATTGAAGTGGATATTGCTTGGTGTGTATGCCTTCTTCTTTGGACAAGCACTAGCGATATTTGGTGTTATAGATATGTTTTTAGATTTGCGGACACGTTACAAAGCGCGTCAATAGTAATAGAAAGGAGGCCGTTATGAAATCCTTTCAACGGAGATGGAAAGGTTTAGAAATTACCATTGTTGCCGTTCTCGTATTATTGCTATTATTGCTGGCCTATTTAAATTGGGCTATTGCGATTTTAGCATTAATCATTGTAGTAGCGGCGTATTTGGTTAATTATAATACCCTTCATAACCGGCGTCGTTTAGCAAGAGAACAGTTTAGTGCGATGATGAAAAACGTCACACAAGCTTCTAATTTTGCTTTACAAAATTTGCCAATGGGGATTGTTCTTGTTAATAAGCAAGGCACATTGGTGTGGAATAATAGTGTTTTCGCCGACTGGGTTAAGGTGGATTGGAATAAGCTCCAAAAAATGTCTGCTTTGTTGCCTGGTTTCCGTATCGATAAAATCTGGGGTAAGTCCGGATATATGACGGAAAAATATGAAAATCGATACTTCCAAATTATTTATAAATTTATCGATCCTCGGGATACCCGATCAGATATTGATAGTGAAGATGAACTGGCGGAACATGCAGTGATGGCGCTGTACTTCAAGGATATTACGGACCTAGAAAAAGCCCGTATTAAAGCCGAAGAGGGACAGCCTGTATGGGGTATGATTCAAATCGATAATCTCGAAGAATTGACAAAAGGCCTTAGTGATCGTGAGTATACTAGTATTTGGACAGATATAAATAATATCATCATGGATGAAATCGATCGCTACGAAGGCTTTATTCGTAACTTCCAAGATGATATGTATACCTTTGCCATTTCTCGTGGTGCGCTTCATGAGATGGAGGAAGACGGGTTTAAAGTGCTCGAACGAATCCGTAAAGTACCATCTCCGCGTCAAGTACCAGCTACGATTTCTATTGGTATTAGTGAAAATGTAGGTTCTGTGAAAGATGTATCTGGTCGTGCTCGTGCAGCCTTAGATATCGCCTTAGGTCGCGGTGGTGACCAAGTGTGTATTATGGATGGTGAAAGTACACGTTTCTTTGGTGGCAATACGGCAGGCGTTGAGAAGAATACACGTGTTCGTGCTCGTGTTGTATCTCAAGCTATACATGAGCTTATGATTGATTCTGATAAGATCCTTATCATGGGGCATCAACGTGAAGACTATGATGCCTTAGGTGGCATTATCGGTGTAGCCGCCATTGCTCGAGCACTTGGTAAAGACGTGCGCATTGCGCTTTCAAAAGAAACTAGCGCCATCGATAAAATGGTGAATGTTCTTAATGAGTCAGAGTTCTGGAAAGAGAATATTATTACTGCAGAAGCTGCAAGAGTATGGGTAGATGCGAATACGCTCACTGTCGTGTGTGATACGCATCGTCAGGAAATGGTGGCGGCTCAAGAGGCGCTTGAAATTTCTGAACGACGCATCGTTATCGACCATCATCGCCGCGCAGCGGACTTTGTGGAAAATCCATTGCTTACCTATTTGGAACCAACTGCATCGTCCACATCTGAGCTCGTAACAGAGCTTGTACAATATGCAGGAGTTCCTGTGAAGCTTTCAAAAGCGGAAGCCACAGGTATCTATGCAGGTATCGTGCTAGATACAAAGAACTTTGTTCAACAAACTGGTGCGCGAACCTTTGAGGCCGCAGCATTCTTGCGCCGTGCAGGGGCGGATATCGACAGAGTTAAACAATTGTTTATTGAAACCTTCGATTCTATCCAATTGCGTGCTAAAATGGTATTTGAAGCAAGTCGTACTGAAGGAATTGCTATTTCTGTAGCGCCTGAAGGCTTGAAGGATATGATGGCGTTGGCTGCACAAAGTGCGGACATGCTCATCAGTAATGAAGATATTGAAGCTGCCTTTGTACTATATTCCCTAAATGATGGCGGTATCGGCGTTAGTGCTCGATCCAAGGGCAAGGTAAACGTACAAGTTGTAATGGAAGCCTTGGGTGGTGGCGGTCATAGAACTGTGGCTGGTGCTCAATTACAAGGTATGACCATAGAGGAAGCGAAGCAGGCCATTTTGGAGCATGCTCTTGAGGCGCTTCATTCCGCAGAACAAGAGGAGGAATAACAATGAAAGTAGTATTGTTAGAAGATGTTAAAAAAGTTGGTAAAAAAGGCGAAATCGTTGAAGTTAGTGACGCATATGGCCGTAACGTGTTGATCAAGAAAGGTCTCGGCCTTGAAGGTACAGCAACTAACGTAAATAATGCGAAACAAAAACAAGAATCCATTGCTCATAATAAAGCCGTTGCAAATGACGAAGCTAAGATCTTGGCAGCTCAATTGACTAAGGTTGAAGTAACTGTAAAAGTTCGCATGGGCGAAGAAGGCCGCGTATTCGGCTCTGTTACTGCTAAAGATATTTCCGATGCTGCTAAAGCTCAATATAAAGTAGATATCGATAAAAAGAAAATCGAAATCAAAGAACCATTGAAAACATTGGGCGTACATGACGTACTAGTTCGTGTTCATCCTGAAATTACAAGTACTATCAAGGTTAATGTAGTAGCCGAATAATAGTATTCACCATGCTCTTGGAGTATGGTGAATTCTTTTATCCATAGTGGTTGTGTGAAGGGGATTATCATGGATGTACGCATTCCACCGCATAATCTAGATGCGGAAAAGGCCGTTTTGGGGGCTTTATTAACTAATGGATCCAATATGGGCGCCGTTGTAGATACGGTGACAAGTATTCTTAAATCTGAAGATTTTTACCGCGATGCACATCGTATTATTTACGATGCCATTTTAGAAATCGTGCATGCCAATAAGACAGCTGACTTTATTACCGTTGGTGAAGAGCTAGATCGTCGTAAGCGCCTCGATGCGGTAGGTGGTCTTGCTTATATTACATCTCTTGCGAATGAATCTGTTTCCTACAATGTTGAGGAACATGCGAAAATCATCAGCGAGAAAGCTCAGTTGCGGCGCCTCATCGATGCAGGAAATAAAATCGTTGGCATGACGTATGCTGGCGAAGATGAGCCGACGGCTATCCTTAACAAGGCAGAGCAAATGGTATTAGACGTAAGCGGTCAAACCCAGTCTGAATCATCCTTTGCTGCCATTGGGGAAGTGGTTTTATCTAATTTAGATAAACTTAATGCATTGCAACAGCATGATGGCGCTATTACAGGCGTGCCAACAGGCTTTAAAGATGTAGACCATATTTTTAATGGCTTACAAAAATCTGACCTCATCCTCGTAGCAGCTCGTCCTGCGATGGGGAAAACAGCTTTCACCTTGAACATTGCTCAAAACGTAACGATGTTGTATGACAAGACGGTGGCGTTCTTCTCCTTGGAAATGGGTAAGGAACAGCTCGTTGGTCGTATTTTGTCCTCCGTGGCAGGTGTGAGCTCTGAAAAACTGCGCTGTGCGAATATGGATCCTGCTGACTGGGAAAAGGTCATTGCCGCAGCGGACCGCATGAGCAAATCCAAGCTATTTATCGATGATACGCCGGGCCTTACCGTACAAGATATGCGCTCTAAGTTGCGCCGTCTCAAGGTTGAACATGGCCTCGATCTCGTTATCGTCGATTATATTCAGTTGATGCAAGGTCGAAATGCTGGTAAGGGTAGCGAAAACCGTCAACAAGAGGTGTCCGAAATCTCTCGTAATCTTAAATTGATTGCTCGTGAATTTAACGTGCCGGTTATCGCTTTATCGCAGTTGTCTCGTAGTGTTGAAAGCAGACCAGATAAACGGCCTGTGCTTTCGGACCTTCGTGAATCTGGCTCCCTTGAGCAGGATGCGGATATTGTTATCTTCTTGTACCGCGATAAATATTACGATGAAAACTCTGAAAAAGGGGACAATGCAGAAGTCCTCATTCGTAAACACCGTAATGGCTCTGTCGGTACCGTGGAACTTCAATTCGTTGGAGAATTAACACAATTTAGAGACGTAGAATTCCGAGACTTAGGGCCGGAACAATAATGAAAACTATCGGGGGTGTGCCTATATTGATGGGGCCCCGTGACATAGCTACATTTTAATTAAAAAGAAAGGACTATACTTCTTTGCTCCTCGTGACCTGATGTCGCTGCATAAGTATAGTCCTTTCTTTTTATCACTGTACATATGAAGGTGTCCCATCAATATAGTGGCACTCGATAGTTTTCGTTGTATTGTTTGGAAAAATGGAAATAGAAGTTTTGGGTTATGTTAGTAGAAAATAAGTTTTATTAAAGTGTATAATAGTACTAGATAGATTTTATAGTGTCGTACAATACGTAAGTATTGTGAGATGGAATATAAGGTTTCCATCCTATGTATGATGAATTTAACTATTAGTGGAAAACAAAATATTGAGTTTTATTTGTTGATGGTTGGATTAGGTGCTGCAGAGGCTTATAAATATAAGCGTATTAGGCTAGGTGTATTTGAGAGCCTGCATTATCATTTGTCCATGATAGATTTAATTGATGAATACCAATTGTCAAAGGACTTAAGGGAGATTGTTTTCCAAGGTATGGGCATGGAAGATATTGTTGATGCAGCAGAGTGGTTTGAAGACTTTGATTGGGAAGGTCATTTGCGTGATGCGATAGATTACTTGGAACTAGATTGTATATCTAGATTAATGGAGCCCTCATATCATACTTGTATTAATGATTTCAACTTGTTTGATGTACCTAATACGGATAGCGTTGATCATCTCTATATTTCTTTTATATCTCATCATAGTTTTGAGCAAATCATGATGATTTTTATGCTAGGGTATACAGTGTTTTTGATTGAGTTAGGTGAGTATTGTGGTGATGCCTTTGATACTTTTAAACGTAACTACCTTACTAATCTTCGAGCTATAAACTGTGGCGAGTCTGAGATTTTAAGTGATGCTCTTGAATTATTTGATTCTTGTGATAACCGAAAAGATTTTTTGAGCAATAAACGACAACAATTGTGGTTAAGAAAGATTTCTATAGATCTTAGAGGGCATTTTTGTAGCCTTAAAGAGTCTAGCATGGATTATAGTAGTGAAAAGGGATTAGTTTATTATAGAAGTCCTAAAGAAACCATATTGGGTTAAGTTATATGCGTACTTAAGAGTACCTACTATTAGATTTGATGTCTAATAGTAGGTACTCTTTTTATGCTCAAAATTTACTGTTATAATAACAAACATATGTTTGAAAATACTCGTTATTTTTGTTATACTAATCATAGAAATTTTTGTGTTCTAATTTTTGTAAAAGCCAGTTGTTTAGGGGATTAGGGGGGGGTTTGTATGGGTTCAGGTGATACGGATCGGCTGTATATGTGTATTGATTTGAAGTGTTTTTACGCGTCTGTAGAGTGTGCCGATTTGGGACTGGATCCGTTTACAACACCTCTGGTGGTCGCCGATGGTTCTCGTGGCAAGGGGGCTATTACGTTGGCTATTTCTCCAGCTTTAAAAAATTTAGGTGTAAAAAATCGTAGCCGATTATTTCAGATTCCACCGCATATTGAGTATTTGACGGTGAAGCCTCATATGAAGCGGTATATGCAGGTGTCTGCTGAGATTTATGGAACCTTGCTCAAGTATGTAGCGCCCGAAGATGTACATGTATACTCTATCGACGAGTATTTCATCGATATTACACCCTATTTGCCACTATATAAGAAGACGCCTCATCAGTTGGCACAGATGCTGCTTGATGCGGTGCTAGAGGCAACAAAAATCTATGCCACCGTTGGGATTGGAACGAATTTGTTCCTCGCCAAGATTGCCCTCGATATTTTGGCGAAACATGCACCTGATTTTATAGGTTATCTTGATGAAAGCTTCTTTAAAGCGAAAATTTGGTATCATCAGCCCTTGACTGATATATGGCAGATTGGTAAGGGCATAGCTAATCGCTTGCATAAGTACGGTGCTTATGATTTACATGGTATTACCATGATTCCAGAGGCGAAGTTGTACAAGGAGTTTGGCGTTAATGCAGAGCTCATCATTGATCATGCTTGGGGCCGTGAGCCTTGTACGATTTCGGATATTCACGCATATCGCCCCATTAAGCACTCTATCTCGCATAGTCAGATTTTGTTGCGCAATTATACCTATGAAGAAGCATACGTGCCTATGCGTGAAATGGTAGAGTCCTTGGTGCTAGAGCTTTTACAAATCAAAGGGGTCACGAATCACATTCATGTTCATATCGGCTATGCTGATGAAATGATGCGCTCTACAGGAGGTTCTAAAAAGCTTAAGCAGTACACAGATTCTCTACAAATGTTGACAGCGGCAGTTATTAAATTATACGAGCAGCATTGCCATAAAAATGAGCTCATCCGTCGCATAGGAATCAGCTTTGAGGATTTAGTCAATCGGTCTGCCATACCTCAAGAGGTGGACCTATTTAGTACTCTTACTACAAATACAGAGGAAAAGGAGCGGCAAGTACAAGAAGCAATGTTATCTATTAAGGAGCAGTTTGGTAAGAATTCTATTCTACGCGCCTCTAGCTTGCAAGAGGAAGGAACCATGCGCTTTAGAAATACTTTAGTAGGCGGGCACAATGGGGAATAAATAGTAGAATGGATACCTTGGAAATAAGTAGTAGAATAGCTAAATTGGAAATACATTAGTCGCGTAAGGGGAGGTATAAATTAATGAAACATCGCATGTCCCGCTTGCAAAGGGCAAAACAATTTATGCCCTTTGCGGCATTGAGGGGCTTTGAAGCTTTATTAGCTGCTGTGGCAAGACCAAAAGAAGCTTGGGTAGAGTTATCAGAGGACCAAATAGATGAGTTAAATACAGTTTTACAATCTATACATTGTGGGGAATGGGTACGAATTGTTTATTACAACAAACAAAAATATACAGAGCTTATAGGTGTTGTTGATATGATCAGTGAGCAGTTACAAATTTTATCTGTTCAAGGAATCGTTATTCCTTTTAGACATATTAAAGAGCTGAATATGTATGATATATAAATGATGGTTTTTACTGTGTATGGTAAATAGACTAGAGTTAAGAAATAATTAGGTATACAATAGTATCATGGGTAAATATAGCTTGATAAAGATTTCTTAAATTTTGTTGACTCTAATATACCTATATAATTTTTCGTATTTCTTGACTTAGAAAGGCGGTGTATGTAATGCATGATGTCATATCATTACTTATTAATCGCTATGATTTTTTCCTCCAGCTATTATGGGAGCATATAGAAATTTCAGTATTAGCTTCTGTTGTTGCGATCATTATCGGCGGATTATTGGGTGTTCTTATATATGAATATAAACGGTTAGCTGCGCCAGTTATGGTAATGGTCAATTTCCTATATACGATTCCTTCTATATCGATGTTAGGACTTTTGTTGTATGTATCGGGTGTCGGTAATACGACGGCTATTATTGCATTGGTTATATATGCTTTATTACCAATGGTACGCAATACATTTACTGGTCTTAACCAGATTGATAAAGCCATGTGTGAAGCGGGAATTGCGTTAGGGCTGACGAGGATTCAACGCTTGTGGAATATAGAGATTCCCTTGGCTATGCCGACCATTATGGCTGGTATACGGACCATGCTCGTTATGACCATTGCCTTGACAGGTATTGCATCCTTTATTGGTGCTGGTGGCTTAGGTGTGGCGATTTATAGGGGGATTACAACGAATCAAAGTGCCTTGACCATTGTAGGTAGTTTACTGATTGCCCTATTAGCCATTATTGTTGATGCACTCTTTTCTTTAGGTGAAAGCGTAACGCGTATTAGCCCTCATATGAAACGCTATACCATTATATTTGTTTCGATTATGACGCTAATTGCAATGGGTATAGGTGGCTGGGCTATGTATTGCCGTCATGTGAAGACTGATGTCGTTCATATTGCAACAAAACCTATGACGGAACAGCTTATTTTAGGACATGTTTTAAAAGAATTAATCGAGCAGAAGACTGATTTAACCGTAGAGGTTACAGAAGGTGTAGGTGGTGGTACATCAAATATTCAACCAGCTATGCTTTCCGGCCAATTTGATATATATCCTGAATATACTGGTACAGCTTGGTCTGCTGTGCTGAAACGTACGGATGCTTATGATGAAAGCCTATTTAATGAGCTTTCACAGGCCTATAAAGAAAAATATAATTTTGAGTGGGTGGGCATGTACGGCTTTAATAATACTTATGGCATAGGAGTGCGTAATGAGATTGCTCAGACCTATGGTGTAAAAACGTATTCCAATCTTGCTCGTATAGCACCATCCCTAACATTAGGCGGGGAATATGATTTCTTTGGTCGTGAGGATGGCTATGCTGGATTGCAACGCGTATATGGTATGAGCTTTAAAGCTACTAAAGATATGGATATAGGGCTAAAATATACGGCTATTAGTCGTGGTGAGGTGGATGCAATGCCGATATTCACGACTGATGGTCAATTAAGTATTGCACCGATTACGGTGTTACAAGATGATAAACATTTATATCCATCCTATATGGCTGGTAATGTCGTACGTAGCGAAGTGTTGATTGCTCATCCTGAACTGCGGCCTGTATTAGAAAGTTTAAATCATACGATTACAGATCAAGAGATGGCGAAGATGAATTACGCCGTTGAAACGGAACATCAACTGCCAGCTGATGTAGCACATAAATTCCTGGTAGAACGAAATTTGATATAAGGTGAATATAGTTAGAACTAAAGTAAATAAAATTTGATATATATTGAATATGATTTTGTATTGACATTTAATCTCCTTTGATGTAATATAAACATATGAACAGATATTCATATAAATAAAAATATCTGATGAATAATGTTTAGGAACATATATAACAAGATATGAAACAAGATATGTCTAATAAGTATTAGAAATAGACAATAAATTAACTTATAATACAGGATAGAAACTTTCACTATTATCAAAGGAGATATCATGGAAGAAACATTGTTGTTGAAGGATTTGAACTGTGCGAACTGCGCAGCAAAAATTGAAGATCGTATTCGCAAAATGGATGGTATTGAATCCGCTAACTTCACAGTGGCCACACATCAATTACGTTTAACTGGTGCTTGGGGAGACCGTGAAGTGCTTAAACGCGATATTCAAGATATTTGCGATTCCATCGAAGAGGGCGTAACAGTAGCTGATTACGAGCGTAAATCTAAAGCAGCGATGGATGAAAACGGACACAGCCACGACCATGGCAGTGAGGCGATGACAATTGCCGTTATCGTAGCAGGCTTGTTATTCATGGCCTATGAAGCGTTGACTACAGTTGTTCCGTCTATCAGTTTGCCAGAGTCCATCGAAACTCCAATTTACTATATTGCTTATATTTTACTTGCGTTCCCAGTATTGCGCATCGCAGGTCGCAATATCTTAAAAGGCCAAGTATTTGACGAAAACTTCTTAATGTCTATTGCTACATTGGGCGCTATCGCTATCGATGCATTGCCTGAAGCCGTAGGGGTTATCTTGTTCTATCGTATCGGTGAGTTCTTTGAACATAAAGCGACTGATCGCAGCCGTACAGAAATCATGAATGCTGTTGATATGCGTCCACAAGAGGTACGTGTTGTTGATACCTGCTGTGGTGGTGAAATCGTAGTTATGGCTCCTGAAAAGGTTGAGGTAGGCAGTACTATTGAAGTTCGCCCTGGCGATTTAATTCCTCTAGACGGTACCGTTTTAGAAGGTGAAACTCGCGTTAATACAGCTCCTGTAACAGGTGAACCTGTACCTGTTCGCGCTGTACCTGGCACACAACTTATGTCTGGCTGTATCAATGAATCTGGTCGTATTACGATGCGCGTTGATAAGGTTCTTGAAGAATCTATGGTTACAAAAATCCTTGATGCCGTTGAAAATGCAGCATCTTCTAAACCTAAAATCGACCGCTTCATTACGCGTTTTGCTCGTGTGTACACACCAATTGTTGTAGCTCTTTCCTTGGTGGTTGCTATCATCCCATCCCTTATTACAGGTGAATGGCATAAATGGATCTATACAGCCTTAACATTCCTCGTTATTTCCTGTCCATGTGCATTGGTACTTAGTGTGCCACTTGCATTCTTCTCCGGTATCGGTAATGCTTCTAAACACGGTATTTTGCTTAAAGGTGGTCGTGTTATCGAGGCGTTAGCTGGTGTGAAAGCAGTGGCTCTCGATAAAACTGGTACCATCACATCTGGTGAATTTAAAGTACAAAACGTAGAAACTGTAGGCTCCCATGTGAGTAAGAATCAATTGTTATCCATGGCTTCAGCTATCGAAGCAGTATCTACACATCCAATCGCAACAAGTATCGTTTCTGAAGCAAAGGAACAAGGCATTACTGTAGAGGCTTCTGATTTCGTTCAAGAATTAGCCGGTGAAGGTATGGTTGGCATGGTTGATGGCCAACAAGTACTCGTTGGTAACCGTCGTCTTATGGAACGCTATGTTGTTCAAGGTTATCCAACAGAAGCTACTGAATACGGCACAGAGGTTCTGGTCGCAGAAGGTAATGTATACCTTGGTCGCATCATCATCGCCGATGAAGCTCGTCCAGATTCCGCAGAAGCGATTGCTGATCTTAATGGTCAAGATATTAAAACGGTTATGCTTACAGGTGATGCTGAAGCAAGTGCTAAGTATATTGCCAAAGAAACTGGCGTAAGTGCCGTTCGTGCTCAATTGTTGCCACAAGATAAATTGTCCGTTGTACAAGATATTCGCTCTGAATATGGTCCAACCATGTTCGTAGGGGACGGCATCAACGATGCTCCAGTGCTTGCTGGTGCTGATGTAGGTGGTGCGATGGGTAGCGGTGCTGATGCGGCTATCGAAGCGGCAGATGTTGTATTCATGCGTCCATCCTTGACTGCTATTGCACATATCCTTGACTTGTCCAAAGCGACCTTGCGCGTTGCTTGGCAAAACGTAGTATTCGCTATTGCCGTTAAAATCCTTATCATGGCACTAGGTCTTATGGGCTATGCATCCATGTGGTGGGCCGTATTCGGTGATACTGGCGTATCCATTCTTTGTATCTTGAACTCTATTCGTATCTTACGCCGTTAATTTGGTGAAAGTAATCTTATAGAACCATACAGGAATATAACAAATGATACTATTCTGATCTGACAGAGTAGGATAAAACAAATAGCCTCTATATTAGCGACAAGCTAGTATAGAGGTTATTTTTATAAGATTTAACCTAATGATATATTGCTGATTATTTGTTTGCATACTTACTCACTCACTGTAAGTTTTAGTGGCTTAATCTTTTGGTGGATTTTTTAGTTTAGCAGTCTTATTAATCTATCTGTTTGCTAGATTTTTTGGTAGATTTGATATAAGAATGTTTTGAGATGCTTTTAACATATACAATTGTACATTGTTAATAGACATAAAGTGATTTATGTATATACTACATAAACAAAACTTTCACAATTGAATTGAATAATAGCTATAAAATAGTATATAATTTATTAGATGATTACTATATGTTCGTTGGAAGGAGGGATAGCATGATCACGGTGTACAAACACATAGAAGAAGAGTTAGTTTCAGACTGCACTGTATCAGATGCCACAAAAGGTTCTTGGGTAAATTTGGTGAACCCAGACCCCGATGAGTTGTCCCTCATCAATATTTTGACGGAAATTCCAACGGACGTTTTAAAGACCGCCCTCGATATGGAAGAACGTTCTCACGTGGAATTAGAGGATAATTATATTTTCGTGGTTATCAACATTCCTGCGATTCGCGGCAATGATATGTACGATACGGTGCCGCTCGGTATCTTTTTGACGCCTGACTTCTTTATTACTGTATGTCTTGAAGAGTCCGAAGTGTTATATCCGTTCATTTCAAATCAACTGTCTACATTCTATACATATAAAAAGACGCGGTTCTTGTTCCAAATCTTGTACCGTACAGCTACATTGTTTTTACGTTACTTGCAACAAATTAACCGCCGTACCGACGATATTGAAGTTCAGTTGCGTCATACGACGAAGAATAAAGACTTCTTCCAACTATTGGAATTGCAGAAATCCATGACATACTTTACCTCTGCGTTGCGTACGAATGGAACTGTTATGGAACGCCTATTGCGCTTGCGTGGTCACAGCACTTATAGACATTTGCTTAAAATGTACGAAGAGGATGAAGATTTACTAGAGGACGTTATCATCGAGAATAAACAGGCCATCGAGATGGTTGAAATGTACTCTAATATCTTGATGAATATGATGAACGCCTTTACATCGATTATCTCAAATAACCTCAATATGGTGATGAAAATGTTGGCGGCCCTTACGATTACTTTGGCAGTGCCCACAATCATATTCAGCCTGTGGGGAACGAATGTGGCGTTGCCATTCCAGGATGATCCAAATGGATTTTACGAAGTAGTAGGTATTTCTGTGGTGTGTTCTATCATTGCTATCATTGGCATGTGGAAAAAAGACCTATTCTAACATATATGATAAATAACTAATAGATTAGGGCAATACTAAATGTTAAATACAAATGAAAAAGCTGGCTGTAAGTCAGCTTTTTTGCTTGCTTATGTATTATATTATTGCTTATTTACGTATTACGTTGTTGCTTATTATTAGACCAATTTGATATAATAGTACCGTTATGGAGAGGTGTCCGAGTGGTTTAAGGAGCTGGTCTTGAAAACCAGTGACTCCGCAAGGGGCCGTGGGTTCGAATCCCACCCTCTCCGCCACATAATAAAGCCCTCTAGGTTTATGCCTAGAGGGCTTTTCAATCTTTACTCACTATGGTATGCTATCGATATATTTATTAGGTAATCTTTAGAAAGGAGCTCGTATGAATCGACTTAGTTTCTCGCGAACTCAGATTTTAATTCTCGCTAGCGTGTGGCTCACGTTCTTGTTGAGCTTTGTTATGCGCTTGTCTTGGGCATCTGTTATGCCTATCCTCAATGAGGCATTGCATTTCACAGCTAAGATGGGGGCTCAACATATTTCGGCCTTTTACTTTGGTTATGCGTTAACGGTATTACCAGGCGGCATCTTAGCCGATAAAATCGGTTACAGACGCACCATCTTGTTTAGTTTGATCGGTATGGCCGCTGTAACGGCTTTGATGAGTACCATTACAGACTATACCATGGCTTGGGGTTTGCGCTTCTTATTAGGGGTTATGTCTGGTCCTGTACAAGCTTCTTGCTTGAGTGCTATCGGAGATCACTTCGGCCCGAATCAACGGGGTGCGGCCGTAGGTATCTTTATGAGCTGTACGTCTTTTGGCATTACTACGGTAAACCTTTACGCACCTTATGTGGCTACACATTACGGCTGGCAAACTGCATTCCTTGCTACAGCCATCTTGCCGTTGGTAGTACTTGTATTATGTTACTTCACAGTGCGTAAGCCGAGTGCAGAAATTCTCGCACAACGAGAAGCAGAGGCTTCTGAAGCGGCTGCTAAGCTTGGCGTAGGTCAAACGTCTTTAGTAGAAAACTTGAAGCACATCATTTCTAATCGTAACATTCGTTGCTTGGCTATTGCAGGCTTCTTCGCCACAGGTACGACTTGGGGCGTAACGCAATGGGCGAACTTATACATGGTTAAACAATTAGGTGTAACGGCTATCTATGCAGGCCAAGTCATGAGCGTGTTCGGTACGGCTGCGCTAATTGCGAAACCAACGATCGGTATTTTATCTGATATCTTACCAATTAAGAAGAACCATTTAGCGGCTCTCGTTATGTTCTTGTTTGGGCCAGCTTTAATTTTGTTTGCAAGCACGTCAAATCCAAATATGCTCTTTGTAACAGGTCCGATTCTTGGTATTGGGGCCTTCATGCATAGTGCGTTGACCAATGCTCTCGTAGTTCAATCTGCAGCACCTCATTTGCGCGGTACTACAGCGGGCTTTGTAAACTTGTTTAACCAAATTGGTGCACTCTTGGCACCACTTCTCTTGGGTAATGTCCTTGTCATGACGGGTAGCTACCAAATGTCCTTGATGTCTATCGCTATAGCTCCTATTATTGGTGCATGTGCATTATTCTTTATTCGTCTTAAATAATATAAATGGATCCGTACATGAATTGCTCTTCTAAAAATTGCGTCTAATTGGAGGGCAGATCAAAACGGATCCTTTTTTGTAATTAATATGTATATTGTGTATGGTGTTCTTTTATTATATGATTAAGTCATAGTACAGGAGGGAGGGGTGAAGATGGAAATCATCTGTTTTGGCGATAGCATTACGCGTGGCTATGATGTGCCCTATGGACGCGGTTGGGTCGAAATCTGTGATGCATCCATAGAGGGTGTTAATTTTACAAACTACGGTGAAGATGGCTGCTCCGTACAGGGTATGATTTATAATATTGAAAATTGGGCGGTTACTGCTGTATCCGATTCAATACGTCATATTTTCTTGATGTGTGGCACTAACGATATTTTACAAGGTCGAGATAGTACCTATGTGTACAAGACTTTGGTGAAAGCTATTGAGCTTGCTAGTACAAAAGGGACGGTAATCATCGGTTTAGAAACTCAAATTGATAGCGATATGGACGGATTGGATCTGGTTGTACGAGAGGTTAATGAACAGCTAAAAGCTTACGCAGAGGCGCATAATATTAAAGTTATAGATTTCTATACTACCTTGTTTGAAGCAGATCAAATTGGACAAATTGTCTTTGCCGGAGAGGTTCATCCCAACGAGCGTGGTTATCGATTAATGGCGTATAAGGCATTAGAGGTCTTTACGCGATTATAACGGAGCTATAATAGAACTGGAACGGGATTATAACACAACGTAATATAAAGAACATAAAAACTCCCCTAATGAGTTGCCTCATTGGGGGAGTTAGTGATTTATAGTCTTTTGTGCTAGTGAAAGTTGGGGGCTTTCACCAGATAAAAATAAATTCGTAACGAATTATTTTTTAGATTTAGTAGATACTTTGTTATTGGACACCTTAGCAGATTGTGCAATTGCGTATGCAGTGCCTTTTACTAAATCAGAAGCTTCAGCAGTGTTGCCAGATACGGTTACAGCTGCTACAGTGTCTTCAGTTACTGCGAATAATGCAGTTGCGTAAGGGTGTTGTGCACCATTTGGTACAGTTACAGCACCGGATTTAACAACGATATAACGACCGTTGTTGTTGAAAATATCATAATGAGCTGCTTGTTTTACACCATCATAGCTTTCATTGTAAGCGAACAATGCAGCTACTTCACCACTTGCTACTTGACCAGATTGTTGCATGGAACGCAATTTAGCAGCTGCTACAGCTGTTGGTTGAGTCATGTTTACAGTGATGCGCAAAGAGTTGTTATTTACAACTGCTTCAGTGATTACGTTTGTAGAGAATACATTCGCAACACCGTTGCCAGCACGGTTGTAAGAGCTAGCAGTTTTCACTTGGTAGCCATTAGTGTATGCAGGCAAGTCATATGTGTAAGTTTTGCCATTTAACAATAAGTCAAACGCATTCAATTGGTTAGCTTTGTAGCGAGAAACGTAGGAGCTGCCGTTGCCATTAGCTGTTACGGAGTTTACAGTTTCTTGGTATACAGGTTGGGCTTCAGTAGGGATAGGATCCATGATTTGAAGTCCTACAGCTGTTGTTTGTGGTGCCACAAAGATTGGATCACCTAATTCTTTAGATACAGGCATTTGTTGAGCCATATCGCCTGCTGTATAAGGCACTGCTGGCAATGGTTTGTAACCAGGACGTGGTGCACTTGTGGCATAACTAGTTTGGTAAGCTGGCGTAGCTGCCTGTGGTGCAGGATAAGAATATTGCTCTGCTGAAGCACGTTCATAAGCGCGTGCATTAGCATCGATAGTTGCAGCAAAAGCAGAGAAAGACATTGTTGTCGCTGCAAATACTGCAAAAGCAGTTGCTAAATGTTTTTTGTTCATAATAATTTACTCCTAAATACATGATTTTACAAATAACACAGATACTAACTTGTATTATATAGGAATTCATGCTAATTGTAAATAAAATATAAAATATTATCTTAATTATAAATAAATATAATCAGATGAGTCAAATATTGTACAATTAGCCATAGAATGTCATATTACTATATAATAATAATCAGTATAGTAATTTATTATATCGAAAAACTTCGTTTGATGCTATATCTAATTCGTATAGTGCTACAATTAATTTGTGTAGTGCTATATCTAATGCGTTAACTGATATGAGCAATATACATTTGTGGATTACATCAATTGAGATGGTGAAAGTTTCACTAGGGAGGTCTCATGAGTATTAGAGTCTATTATGGACGGGCTGGATCAGGCAAGACACGTGCCGTATATGAGCGCATCGGTCAGGTCATGACAGATTGTCCAGGGGAACCAATAATTTTGCTTGTTCCTGAACCTGCCACCTATCGGGTAGAACGGGAGCTAGCTGAATTTATGCTTGAAAAAGGTTTTACTACAGTTCGTGTCGTAGGCTTTGGGCGTTTGGGTTATCAGGTATATCAATCGATAGGCTCAAAAGGGGCTGGTCAATCAAGTTTATCAAGCTTTGGCCGGTCTATGTTGTTGCGCCTTGTAATGAAACGAAAGCAAAAGGAACTAGGGCTGTTAGAACAGGCTACAAAGCGGCCTGAGTTTTCCTCCGTATTGCAACAGCTCTTTTCTGAATTCCGTGCCTTTCGTGTAGGCCCTGCTGACCTAGAACGAGGGGCAGAGTCTGTTAAAAATAATATATTACAAAAGAAATTGCGCGAGCTAGCTATCTGTATGTCTGCCTATGAAGAGGAACTCAGTCGTCATGGGGAGCGCGACATCGATCCTATCATGGAAATTGTAGAGGCTTTGCCACAATCTCCTCTCATGGAGAATAGCCATGTCTTTATCGATGGTTTTCATTGGTTTACGCCCACACACTACGAGCTGATTTATACTTTGTTTGACTTGGCAAAGGAAGCCGTTATTACTATCGATTTACCGATGGCTCCAAAGGCGTTAAATTTAGCTCGTCGAGGGGAGCATCTCTTCAGCCGCCCTTTAGAGATTTACGACACCTTAGTTGCTCGTTATGGCTCTAGTATCAACTGGGTTGGCTTTGATGGGAAACGAGGACCTCAAATCGTTCAAGAGCTAGAGGCTAATTATTTTGCTAGCCCTAGTAAGAAAAATACTACAGATGCAATGATTCCGCTTATTCGAGGCTATAACAGGGAACGCGAAGCTGATGCGGTGGCTCGTCGTATTTTAGCCTATATAGAATCAGCTGAAGAGGCTCGTTACCGAGATGTATGTATCATGCTCCGCGAGTCTGAAACCTACGGTGATACTTTAGAAAAGGTTTTTGCTCGCTACGACATTCCGCACTTTATTGACCGTCAGCGGCCTATGAAAAACCATCCATTAGGCGAGCTATTGACGGCTCTATTTGATATCGTGCGTCATAACTATAGTCGGGACAGCATGTTTCTCTTGCTCAAGACGGACTTGATGCCGCTTACTCGTGAGGCTGTAGATGAGTTAGAGAACTACGTTCTCGAGTTTGGCATCGATCATTATAAATGGGAACGTGAAAGTTGGCCGTACTTACGAGGCTTTCATGAGGGACAAGATGAAGAAAGCCACGTAGATGCACCACGCAGAGCACGTGTTAACAAAGCAAGAGAAACCATTATGGATATATTATCTCCATGGTTTGACTTTGCTGCTAATGCGGAGGGTCATACAGGGGCTGAGTGGGGTACACAACTTTATGGTTTATTAGAAATCTTACAAGTGCCAGAGCGGCTCTATGAATGGGCGAAGGACGCAGAAACTATAGGTGATCAAGAATCCAAAGCTAGTCATGAACAGATGTATAATGCGGTTCTTTCCTTTATAGACGAAATTTCTATGGTCATGAAGGATGAAATATTGACTCTGGATGAGATGATGCTCCTCCTCGAAGAAGGCCTTAGCGATGTAAACTACTCTATGATTCCGCCGTCTTTAGACCATGTGGTGATTACCACTATCGAACGTGGTTACAGCCAGTGGTGGCCTAAGGTGTTCGTAATGGGCCTCAACCAAGGCGT
Source organism: Veillonella sp. AF13-2 (assembly GCF_003603295.1). Taxonomy (NCBI): domain Bacteria; kingdom Bacillati; phylum Bacillota; class Negativicutes; order Veillonellales; family Veillonellaceae; genus Veillonella; species Veillonella sp. AF13-2. The sequence continues at coordinate 189,765 of NZ_QTMT01000002.1, read as the reverse complement.
ATTTCCTCAAAGTATGGGAGATGAAGGCCTCATCAAGGATAAGGAGCGTCAAGAATTGGCCGATGCAGGCATTACCTTAGCAGAAGGGGCCTTGCCGAAGGCTTTCAACGAGAATTTCCTATTATATCTCGCCATGACACGGGCATCCGATTCGTTGACCTTGTCCTATGCGGGCTCTGGTGAGGATGGAACAGGTCTTGAGCCATCCCTCGTTGTAAAGCGATTAGAATCTCTTGGGTACGTAGATCAGGCAGTAGATATTCCTCTCTCCATTGCACCTGATACAGAGGCAGATTACATGTGGCGCCCGCTCCAAAGTCTGTCATTGCTATCTGAGCGTTGGGGGGCGCTCTTTAGTGGTTATGAGGTCAATCCTCTTTGGTGGGGCCTCTATAATTGGGCTCGTGAAAGCGAAACCTATCGTCCGCGTTTAGCGGAGGTATCACGTGGCATTCGAGATAACAACGATGTGCCTGTCATAACGCAGGATTTAGTGAATGGTCTGTTTTTGTCTAAAGGCTATATGTCTGGTTCTGTGACACGTTTAGAGAGATACCAACAATGTCCGTTCAAGTTCTATGCTCAATATGGTTTGAAGCTAGAACCGCGCCGTGTGCGTTCCTTTGGTGCTCCCGAAATTGGTACGTTCTTACATGCTAATTTAGAGCGTTTAGGTAATTATCTATTAGAAAATAATAAACAATGGCGTGATCTCGACGAAGAGGAGCAACTCAACCTATGTCGCTCTGTAGCCAATGAGATTTTACAAGAGAATCAGGCAGGCGAGGAAACGAGCGATGCCTACCAAAAGGCCATTGAGCAGCGTGTTCAGAGAACATTACATGTAACGGTAGACCGCCTCGTAGAGTGGTCTAAGCGCAGCGATTTTGATACGAAGTATTTAGAGCAAGACTTTGGTCGTCAAGGGGGCTGGGATCCTATTCGAGTCCCTCTTGGTAAAGACCGTTACTTGCGACTCATTGGTCAAATTGACCGCATCGACGAATATACACGGGATGATCAAACCTATGGCATGGTTATCGACTACAAGTCGGGTGGTGCTCATGTGACGGCCCAAGATGTGTATTATGGACTTAAACTGCAACTCATGACCTATCTGTTGGCTTTGGAGTCCGCTTATGGTAAAACACATGGCGGATCTATGTCCCCTGCGGCGGTGGTTTACTCTTACGTGAAGAACCCTAAAATCCCTGCTGATGCGCCTATATCTTATGAAGATGCCGTTTCGTTGGCTAATGAAAGCGATGCTTGGCAAAACAGTGGGTACTTCTCCGATGATATAGAGTTGTTGACGCATATTGACAATAAGTTCTTGTCCTATGGGTCTAAGCGAGGGCCTTATGTGCCGATTGCTACGAAAAAAGATCAAACCATTTCTAGCAGAGATTTGCGGAAGGTTAAGTCTACAGGTGAATTCGACATAATGTGCCGCTATACAAATCACGTGATGGCTGAGACGGGTCGTCACATTGGGGACGGGCAGTTTCCGATTAAGCCATATCAATTGAATGGCCTTAGACCTTGTACATTCTGCGATTACAGAACGGTATGTCGCTTTGACTCTAGCCGTAATCGATATAATTATTTGTCTAGATTGTCCGAGAATGACGCATTAGAACGGATGAAAGAGGTCTTAAACGACAGAAATAATAGCAGCGAAGGAGGTGAAAACCATGGGTGTTAAATGGACGCCAGAGCAGGAGTCTGCTATTATAGCGCCTAAGGATTCCTCCTTAGATAATCAGACCTTACTTGTTGCGGCCGCTGCCGGTTCAGGTAAGACAGCGGTCCTAGTAGAACGCATTATTACGCGCCTTAAGGATATGTATAATCCCTTATCTGTTCAAGAACTCATGGTTGTAACTTTCACAAAGGCTGCAGCTCAAGAGATGAGCGCTCGTATTGGCCTTGCCTTGGCTAAAGCCATGGAATCTACAGATGATGTTGCACTACAAACGCGCCTTGAACGACAGCTCAATCTGTTGCCCTCTGCTCATATTTCTACATTGCACTCCTTTTGCCAATGGGTAATCCGGTCCTATTTCTATAAGCTCGACATTAATCCGACAGCGCGCATCGGCAATGAAGCAGAAATGGCATTGCTACAACAAGAGGTATTAGCCGATTTATTAACTAAATCCTATGAAGAGGGCCTTTATAATATCTATGAGCTAGCGGATTTCTTCAGCGATGATAAATCCGATGCAGGCTTAACGGCGAAGATTATGTCCCTGTATAACTACGCTATGTCCCTCGCCAATCCCGATGGATGGCTAAGAAAAGCGTTAGAGCCTTATAAAGAGGCGATGACCATAAACCCTAGTGATACATTGTGGGGCCAATATATGTGGTCTAATCACATGGCTGTCATCGATCGCATTCGTGAGCGCTTAGAGCAGATGGAACAAATCTTGCTCGATCCGACAGGGCCTCATAAATGGCAAAATATATACGATAATCAACTGGCTGCACTAGGCATGCTTTCAGCGGCTCAAACTTGGGACGACATGGGGGAAGCTTGTAAACATATGGATACCTTTATTAAGGATCAGTTCCGTATGGGTTCAAAAGAGGCGCAAGCCTATGACCCTATATTGGTGGCAGAGTTTAAATCTTTGGGTGGTCAAAATAAAGATGACCTTAAAGCTATGCAAGCCGCTATATTCACCGTTCCGGAAGCTACCTTGCAAGACCAGTTTAAGGCTCAATATCCAATCATAGAAGGGTTAGTAGAACTCACAATTGCGTTCCACCAAGCGTATCGGGATATGAAACAAGAGCAAGGCATCATGGATTTTAGCGACCTTGAGCATCTATGCTTGGCCCTTCTCGTTGAGCCTGGCACAGAGGATGATCCTCAGCCATCTGAAGTAGCGAAGGAACTGCAAGATACTTTCAAAGAAATCATGGTTGATGAATACCAAGATACGAACGGCGTGCAAGAGACGATTATCAACTTGATTTCTCGTGTCGATAATAGGTTCTATGTGGGGGACGTGAAGCAGGCTATTTATAGTTTTCGTATGGCTGACAGTTCTCTGTTCATGGAGAAATATAATACGTACGGCGGCAATGATGCGGTAGAACGTCGTATCGACCTAGCGAAGAATTTCCGATCTCACGAAAATATCTTGGCTGCAACGAATTTCTTATTCTATCAAATCATGACGGAAGATGCGGCAGAGCTCAATTACACAGAGGCTGAATCGCTCATTCCGGGTCGTATCGTAGAGGATGCGCCAGAGGATTGGGTAGGTGGTGACGTGGAATTACAGCTCTTAGATGTGAGTAAGGATACCCTTGGTGCTATTGAAAGCGACGAGGACGAAGGGGATGACCCTGAAAACAACGAGCGTGAGCTAGATTTCATCATTCAAAAAATCAAAGAAATCCATGCTGCCAAGAAGCAGGTGCAAAATCCAGATGGTACATTCCGTCAAATCGAATGGCGAGATTTTGCTATTTTGCGCAGATCCTTAGCGGGCTGGGGGACGCGTGCCGTAGAAGCCATGCGCCAAGCGGGAATTCCTGCGGTGGTAAATGAGCGAGACGGTTACTTTGAAGCCCAAGAGGTTCAACTCTTATTGGCGTTGTTATCCGTCATAGATAATCCAGAACAAGATTTGCCGATGGCTGCCGTATTGCACTCTGGCCTGGTAGGCCTTGATGCAAACGAATTAGGAGCATTGCGCCTGTCTGGTGAGGGCTCCTTATGGTCTCTTATGCCAGCCTATGCAGAAGAGACTCAAGATGAGCGTTTATTGGCCTTTATTGGGCATATGGAAAGGTGGCGCACCTTATCGCGTCGTCACGGTGTGACCGACTTGTTGTGGGATATTTACGAATCTCAAGACTATGTAAACTATGTGGGAGCTATGCCGAATGGCCTCGTTCGCCGTGCCAATGTGCTCGCCTTATACGATAGAGCCAAGGGCTATGAAGCCTCTGGCTTCCGAGGGCTCTTTAGGTTCTTGCGCTTTGTGGAAAGCTTGCGCGACAGCAACCAAGATATGCCTCTTGCCAATGTGGTGAGCGAGGCGGACAATGTGGTGCGCCTCATGACCATCCATAAGAGTAAGGGCCTTGAGTTTCCTGTAGTATTCCTATCTGGTGTACAAAAGCGATTCAACATGATGGACTTGCGTTCAGAGCTTCTTATCGATAAAAATGCAGGTCTTGGTTTGAAAGGGTATTTCCCAGATATTCGAGTGTCCTTCCCGACCATGCCTTGGTTTTATGTGAAAGACGTAAAAGAAGCGGCCCTCAAGGCGGAGGAGCAGCGCATTCTCTATGTTGCTTTGACACGGGCACGAGATAAGCTGTTCATGACAGGTTTTATTAAAGGCTTTAAAAATTCTAAAGGTGTGTTAAGCACCATAGGTGAGCTCATTAAAAATGCGGCTTCCGTAGAAACTCAACAGTTACCGACAGATATTATTACACAAGCTAATACCTATCTAGACTGGATGCTCATGGGATTTGCTCGTCATTTAGATGGTGGTAATCCATTGCGCGTAGCTATCGAGTACGAAGGACCAACCTATTTTGATTTACCGGATAAACAGTGTCGTTTAAAGGTTGAAATCCATGATGGCTCTCTCTATGGTAATCTCGATTACAAAGCGGATATCGATGAGACAACAATCAATAAGGTGAGGGAGTTAAAAGCTGTTAATTCTGTAGAATTACCTCAGGAAATCGTGGATCGCTTCAACTATAGCTATCCGTACAATGATGCTACTCGCCGAACCGCAAAAATTTCTGTTAGTGAATTAAAACGACGATTCCAAGAACGAGAACTTGAAGCAGGAACTATTGATACTTTGAATGAACCGATTGCAACGGTAGAAGTTTCAGCAGATGACCTAGCAAACTCCGTATTCGGTCGAAAGCCACAAGCATTACAGTCTGAAGATGATGTATTAACCGGTGCTCAATGGGGGACCTTGATGCATGAGGCTATGCAATGGCTACCTCTTGTGAAGTATACGCAAGCTTCTTTGACGAAAGAACTCGATGCACTGGTGGCGAAAGGGACTTTTACAGAGGAAGAACGGAATTTATTAAGCGATACGAGTTTGTATAAATTTTTCAACTCTGATCTTGGTAAGCGCCTTATCAATGCAAAACGTATCGAACGAGAGTTGCCGTTTAGCATGCTCTTTGAAGGAAAACGTGTATACGACACCTTAGAGGACGGGGAAAATCTGTTCCTCCAAGGTATTATTGATACGGCCTTTGAAGAGGATGGCGAATGGGTTCTCGTAGATTACAAAACGGATCGCGTTACATCCGGAGAAGAACTCATTAAGCGATATAAAATCCAAATGGACCTCTATAAAGAGGCCTTGCAGCGATTGACGGGAATGCCCGTGAAAGCATGTTACATTTATAGCTTCCGCTTGCATGATGCAATTATTGTGGACTAATGCGCATAGATTCTAATAAATTAATAAACACAAAAGCTCTCTATCCGTTGATAGAGAGCTTTTGTGTTACCAATTACTTGTTATATATGTGGTAGTTTAGGCAGATTTAAGGCTTTTTTCTTTTTGTGTTTTGCAGGTGCAAACACTTTGAGTACGCGCGGTAATACTTCAATATCTACTGGCATATCAGGACCTGCATCACCATCCATATTGGTCGATAAATCATCGACGTCAGATAGAAGTTCGATATGAGCTTTTTTCACCGTTAATGTCGTTGTATAACGAGAGTTATAGATGGCACCACTGATAATGAGTGGTAATACGCTGAGGATATCGAGGATAAAATATTCCTTGAAGATGATGATACGCATATAACCATCATCTACAGAGGCTTCTGGCATAAAACGCTCAAAGCTAGATACTACATTGGTAAGTAGGGCTAAAACGAGAGGAGATTTGCAAATGAAATCGTCGTCCTCTGTTTTGATGCGGTACGTGTAGTCCTTTGTAGTGAACAATGCTTGGCCTGCTCTCAAGAAATACGCGAGAGGGCCGAGTATGCTTTTTTCCTTTGGTGTAACTTCATCTACAACTTTAGGAATAACGCCAGCTGCAATGTTATTGCAGAAATACCGATCATTACAACGGCCGATATCAATGGTTCGAGTTTCATTGATATCGATACGCCTGATAGCTTGCGTTGGATTTTGGGGAATACCGAGCGCACGAGACATATCATTTACTGTACCAACGGGGATAAACCCAAAGGTACAGGAGAATCCACCTTGGGCAATACCATTAACGGTTTCGTTAACAGTGCCGTCACCACCCATGCAGAATACGGCATCAAACCCGCGCTCACAAGCGTTCTTAGCGAAACGTGTAGCATCGCCTTCACCTCTGGTGAATTTGACCTCAATCGTTTCGAACAAGGTACTCAATTTCCATTGTAAATCGAGGGCGTAACGGCGCGCTGCACCGCCTCCTGAGACAGGGTTGATGATAATCAAACAACGGCTCATAGTATACTTCCTTACTTTCAAAAATGAGATATAGCTATTATCTATAGTTAAATTGACAGTCTTAATGATGAGTTCTATAATTGTAATGTATGCACTTAATTTCGCACAACATACTGTCTAAGATATGTTGTATACTATATTATACTCATTTTAACCGTTCTTTGAAAGTCTGAAAGCACGAATGGTTAGCAAGGTTTAGGGGCTAGTAATGGGAAGACAAAGTTCAAAAGATAAATACAAATTGTCCGCAGTGGATTCTATCGAAAGATTACCTCTCAGTGAACAAGTATATTTAACATTAAAAACAGCTATCTTAACGGGCGAATTGATGCCTCAAGAGAAGCTTAACGAAGTAAAGATTGCAGAACAATTACAAGTGAGTGCTACACCTGTGCGTGAGGCATTCCGCAAATTGGCTAAAGATAATCTCGTAGTTATCGTTCCTTGGAAAGGTGTTACTGTAAAAGCTGACACGCCAGAAGAAATCGTAGCACTTTACCAAGTTCGTGAAGTAATGGAAGGACTTGGTGCTAGATTATGTGCTCGTCATGCTACACCTGAGCAAGTACAAGAGCTAAGAACCCTTTGTAAAGAAATGCATGAAATTGAAGATGCCACAGAACGTGTTGATGTAAACAGCCGATTCCATACAATGATTGCTCATTACTCTGGCAATGAACGCATTGTAGATTATCTAGCAGGTTTCCGTGAACGCGTTAATCGTGACATGTACATCAGTTCTTTCAATGCTGTACGTACACATGACTGTGATGATGAACATGATCAAATCGTAGACGCTATTGAACGTCACGACGAAGTAGCTGCAGAAACAGCTATGCGTCAGCATATCAACAATGCATTTATCTTTAAAAAAGCAAATGCAGAAGTACAACATAAAAAACTTAATGAAGTATAATGTCTGCTGATGCTGATGCTGATGTAATAGGCATAATGACATATGAAAAGCTCCGCCATCGACGGAGCTTTTTTGATTGTTATTTTGAATAGTTAATTCAATTTTCATTTAGAGTATTTAGAGCATCTTGATATAAATTAGTTATCATTTGTTGTATTCAATTAACTGTTGTTTTAGACTAATGGATTAGTTCGTTCTTGTTTTGTTTTGAGATGTTCTTTTGGTGTGGTTCAGAAGCTCTAGCCGTTTATAGTGTGATGTTAGGTGCGCATTACAGTTTTTATAATCTACAACACGCAGTCTTACGAGTTGACCTACGTTGATTTGAAAGGCTTGGGCGATTTTAAAAAGAATTTCCAAAGACATGCCGGAGATGCCTGTACCACATTCTAATTTACTTAAATAACTACGACTGATACCAATATGACGAGCTAACTCTTGCTGAGACATATTTAGGGATACGCGAATAATGGCAATTTTATGACCTAAACAAACATATTGATGTTGTAAAAACGGGTCTTCGTATGTGTTGATCCGCAGTTTGGTGAGTGGTGTAGACGAGGGGTGCATAGGGACTCCTTCCTTTTCCCTACTCTCTAAATATAGTATACTGAGATTGTTAGCATCTGACTAATATAGAAAACTAGATAATTATCGGCTATTACAGATAATTACACGAATTGTGAAAGTAGTATTACATGTATGCTATAGTAATGTGATCATACCATCTAGTATGTTATCTTGAGTAGAGGAGGCAATATGGAAAAATACATAGCCGTTGCCCTCGGTGGCGCTATTGGGGCCTTATGCCGTATGGCTCTCGGTGAATGGGTGATGACAAAGGTCAGCTCGTTTCCGTATGGTACGGTAGTAGTAAACCTCGTTGGTTGCCTCATTATCGGTCTAGTCTTAGGCCTTTATATGCAAAAGCCAGATCTACCTCAATGGGCGAGATTCTTCCTCGTTGTAGGTGGGCTAGGTGCATTTACCACCTTCTCAACCTTTGCCTTTGAAATGCTACAGCTTATGATGGCTGAATCCTATGTACAAGCATTATGGTACGGTGCAGTACAAGTCGTAGGGGGCTTAATCCTCTGTTGGGTTGGCGTGCTAGTCGTGCGTCTACTCTGTACTATGTAAACATATTAACATCGAATAATAGTATTAAATACATTTTGATGTTATACAGTAACGTATGTTGTTATTAATGACTTGGGAGATATTATGAAATCTATTAGAACACAAGATGCCGTAGGGCAAACATTATTACACGATCTCGTAAGAATCGTCATAGGTGAGGTGAAAGACACGCCCTTCCGCCGTGGCCATGTAATTACAGAAGAGGATATTCCTAAACTCTTGGATCTTGGCAAGGAACATGTATTTGTAATGGAGCCGGAAGATGAGGGGTTCTTGCATGAAGAGGATGTAGCTCGTGCTTTATACCATATGGCAGGCGGTGAAAACATGCATGATGGCCCTATGGCACAAGGTAAAATTGAAGCCATTGCAGATGTAGATGGCCTTTTTAAGGTCGATGTAGACCGATTACATGCTATCAATAGCATTGGTGAGTTGACTATTGTAACAAAATTTAATAATACACCTGTGAAAGCAGGCGATAAACTAGCAGGCATGCGTTGTATTCCATTGTTGTTAGAAGAACAACAAGTAGAAGATGCAAAAAAAATTGCTGATGGTAAGCCTTTGTTACATGTAAAGCCATTCGTGCGCAAAACAATGGGTATCGTTACGACTGGTTCTGAAGTATTTGAAGGTCGCATTAAAGATGCTTTCACACCAATCATTGAAGAACGTTGTGCTGAATTTGGTGTTACAAAGGTAGCTCATGAAATTGTAACGGATAATACAGAGGATATCGTGGCGGCTATCGACAAGGTGAAAGCAGCAGGCGCAGATATCATTTTCTGCACTGGCGGTATGAGCGTTGACCCAGATGATCTCACCCCAGGAGCGATTAAACGTTATGCAGATCGCGTAGTTACCTATGGATTACCAGTGTTACCAGGGTCCATGGTTTGCATTGCTTACTGTGCAGATGGTACACCAATCCTTGGTGTGCCAGGGGGCGTATTGTTCAGTAAACCGACTGCTTTTGATGAAATTGTGCCATGCCTCATCGCAGATGATGAAATCACCAAAGAAGATTGTATAGCTATGGGCCATGGAGGATTCTTGGGCTAATAGGCTTATATAATCAGGAGAACTAATATGTATGAGGCTGTGATAAACAGCCTCTTTTCATCAAAATAGCGGATAGTTGATTTAATATTGATCTGCACTTTCAGAAATCAGAAAATATGTTTTTTTCTGGAGTGCAGATTATAGTCAACTATCCGCTATTTTATTATTTCGTTCAATTGATTGCATTATTAAATACGTTATTAAAATGATTTTTTACCTAGTGTAGGGTGGCCACAACGTTTTAGCGTTAGGGTATCAATCATATGGACGGCTTCGTCCAATGTAATATCTTCGCGCTTCGTTGGTGTTTCTAGGACAGCTAACGGATGCTCCGTGCCTACCTCACCAGAGGGCAAGTATATATATTCTTGGTTGACGGTGTCACCAAAGATATAGCCTGCTTGTAAATGTTCTTTGTGAATGCGACTCATGGTCTCTCCTTAAATAATTTGCTTTAGCTTGAAGTCTAGATAGTCTGCAGATACCAATTCTAGTTTTGTCGTACCAAATTCCTTTGGAATCCGGTTAAAGGAAATTTGATCGTGTAAGTGGCCAAAGATACAGATATCTACTTTATATTGCTCCATGAGGTCCGTAAATCCAGAAGGAGCGTTGGATTCGTTAAATGGAGGGTAATGTAGCAACAATAACTTTGTTACAGGAATAGTCTCTATATCTATAATAGAATCAGGTGTTGATGAATAGGACTTTTTAGAACCGGATGATTCTGTTATACAGACCTTTGTTTCCGTCCTGAGTTCTTCAAGTACTTTATGTATTGCCTTATCCATTTCTTGAAGTGCCGCTTCAGTACGCATCACTTCTCTATCGTAAATGGATTGGTCCGTTTCTGGGAAGAAGTGGGAGTCTCCAGGACAGAGGTAGGCACGCGTTCCTCCGAATGCAATAAGGCGCGGACCTTCTTCGGTTTGGATGAGTTCTGCGGTGCCGTGACCTTGTATAAAGGTAATAGCGTCGCCCATGAGATTATGCATCTTGTTCGCCGATGCCCACCAATAATCATGGTTGCCGCGAATCATATATTTTTTACCAGGTAGAGATGCAATTTCTTGTAAATCGCAGGCCGCTTCTTCAAGGCGGAGAGCCCAGCTCATGTCACCTACGAGAAAGACGATATCTTCATCGCTTACATTGGCATTCCAATGCTCTTTGATGCGGGCCCAGTGATCATTCCAGTGAGGACCAAAAATATCCATCGGCTTCGTCGGAGGATTGCCAGATAGATGGAGGTCGCCGATGGCAAATACTTTCATAAAAATCCTTTCAAATATGTATGGTTAAACCATATATAAAATTATATATCAAATTATGTACGGTATATGGTTAGAGCTATTTAGTAGCTTGAAAATAAGGTGTAATATCGTGCATGATTTTAGCAGCTCGTTCCTCATCGCAAGTTTGAGGAATCTTGTAGCCCACATAGAGGGGCGTCGTCACATAACGAGCTACTACCTTGATGTAATCATAGCCGTCCTCAAGATTATATACAAAGTAATTATAGGACTGGCTAAAGTTGGCTACGCTGCGCAATACATAGCGCAAAATTTGCTGTAGTCGAAGGGCTACAGCACGAACTGGTGCATCTGGTTTGAAGCGAATATTGTACTCAAAGAATCCGATAATTGGATGGGTAGACAAGGTGATGCGCACATCTTGATCCTCGTGCAAGAGCCAGCCCTCCATGTTTTGCACCGTAATATCTTTATGGTAGTCGTAATTCTCAAGGCCTATGATTTGGCTGTGTGGATGGCGAATAGAGCCACCGGACATATAGCCATAATTCTTGAAGAAGAGGACGGATTTAAACTCTTTACGCTGACGAGTTTCGCGCCATTTATCGAGTCCAAATTGGAGAATGTGAGCTGCTTCGTCTGTAGGTAAGGTGGAAAATTCGCCTTCGTCAGTTTCTGTTTCGATAATGACGGTAGGCCAAGTTTTTTCTAATACAGGATATTTGTTCATGAGCCATATAATATGACCTGATGTATCGAGAATATCCGTTAATTTGGAACGATCACAGAAGGGACAACGCACTTGTTCATTGCGAATATTGACGGGTTTTGTCCGTCCTAATTCGATATTAAATCTAAGTGGTTTGTTCATCATGTGCCTCCTTCCTTGTAAGAAATTCTATACTCTTAATCATACCACAACTAGCGCATTCGTACATGAAATAATGGTATAATAATAGTGTGTTATTTTTGTGACTAAGGAGGCCCTATGAAACCAACGACGCTCGTATTTCCCATTGATGAACAAAATCGTATATTGTTAGGGCGTAAGAAGCGTGGTTTTGGGGCTAATAAATATAATGGGTTCGGTGGTAAACTTGATGATGGTGAAAGCTTCCGAGAGTGTGCCATTCGCGAACTCTATGAGGAATCTGGCCTTCAGGGAAATCCTGAAGACTTAGAATGTGTCGCGGCTTTTGATTTTCAATTTCCTTTTGATGAAAGCTTAACGCATGTGAGCTATGTGTATTTCTTGCGTACTTTTACAGGCGATGTAGAGGAAACAGATGAAATGGAGCCTCATTGGTTAGAGCCGAATCAAATTCCTTACGAACATATGTGGGATGGTGACCGTAGATGGTTGCCGATGTTGTTAGAAGGAAAGAAATTAAAAGGGCCTATTGTGTTTGGTCGAGATAATAATATGGTGGATAAGATGGATTTGACCACTGTTGATACTGTTATTGAAAGCGAACACTTGGCGCGCATTGATCTGTATATTAATGGATGATGAATGTACGATTTGTTACAATTTAACGTTAAAATCGTTATCTGGTGGGTATTGGAGTATAAAATAGGGACTATGTAGCCGTGAAAGTGGTACTAGACTCCTAAATTTATAATATATTGAGGTAATATGACTGATAAAAAGAACCCAAAGTGGGTGCCACAGCTATTGGTGTGGTATGATGTACATAAACGGGAGTTGCCGTGGCGCGGTTGTGGGGACCCTTATAAGATTTGGGTATCCGAGGTGATGAGTCAGCAGACGCGCATTGAGGCGATGAAACCCTATTATGATAACTGGATGCGTCTATTTCCAACCTTGGAGGATTTGGCAAAGGCCTCCGAAGATGAGGTGGTTCACGCATGGCAAGGGCTTGGTTATTATAGTCGTGCTCGTAACTTGCGTCTTGGCGTAAAGGACGTCGTTGAAAATTACGGCGGTATCGTGCCTCATGACCGTAAGACCATGGAATCCTTGAAGGGTGTAGGTTCTTATACGGCAGGGGCTGTGCTATCCATGGCGTACAACGAACCAGAGGTGGCTGTAGATGGCAATGTACTGCGCATCTATGCTCGGTTGTATCGCATCTTTGATGATATTTTGAGCACTAAAGGTAAAAAGGCTATTACGGCTATCGTAGAGGAGACTTTGCCTCACGATCGACCTGGCGACTTTAACCAAGCCTTGATGGACTTTGGGTCTGCCGTATGTATTCCAAAGACACCCCGCTGTGGCGAATGTCCTATTGTAAATATGTGCGAAGCATACCAACATAAGGATACAGATAAACTACCTGTGCGTATCAAGAAAACAAAGGTAGTAGAGGTGCCTTTATTCGTGGGGATCTTGCAGTATAAAGACTATTATTTATTGCATAAACGGCCGAACCGTGGACTCTTACGATCCATGTGGGAATTCCCATCTGTGGAAATGGTATCTGCCTTTGAGGACGGAGAACGAGGCCTTGAAGAATTAGTTCAGGCCCTTGGATTTGATCTATCTTTGCAACCAGTACTTGTGAAAGAAATAACACATGTTTTCTCTCACCGAAAATGGTTTATGAAAGCATTCCGCGGTGATTTAACGTACACAGGGGATGCTAATAATATATCGATTGCAGATATCCAACAGCAATTGCCAAAGGACTGGATGCTCATCAAGCGTGATGAGTTCTCCGACTATGCTTGGGCGGGACCTCATGGTAAACTGACGGAAATCGCAAAGTAATTTGTAGGAGCAATGAATGAGAATTCTATTTAATATCATTTTTTCTGCCATCCTCGCAATAGGTCTGGTAGGATTTTGGGCTCTATTCCTCAACTTGTGGAAGCCTAAAAAGAAATGGCCAGCCTGGGTGGGCTATATCATCATTATCGGTGCGTGGTTCGTGGCTATCCGATACTATATACTCAATCAAGTGGATTTATATGGTACGATGTACTATCCTTTGATGAATATGTTCCGTACTGAAAGCTACGGATTCCTCTTTGGTGTATTCCTAGCGATTCCTGTATTTATCATACTTAGTCTATTATATTGGACAATCAATAAGATTTGGAGCAAAACACCAGAGGAAAATAGAACAGGCCGTCGCGCCTTCTTTAGAACTGCTGCAACTATAGTGCCGTTGGCTACTATTGGTGGCTCTAGCTATGCTGCCTTTGCGGGTCAACAAGAGCTAGTAGTAACTCATGAAAGCTTTGGCTACACGAACCTACCACCTGGTTTGAAAAACTATAAAATTGTTCAACTTAGTGATATTCATATAGGACCGAGTATCGACTTAGATGACTTTGATGAAATCCTGAAACTAGCGCTTTTACAAAAACCTAATCGCGTTGTTATCACTGGCGATCTCATTGATAAGCTTGCATGGTTACCGCAAGTCTGTGAAAGACTGACAACCTTTGCAAAACAAATCCCAGATGGGGTTGACTTTATCTTGGGAAATCACGAGTATCATCACGATGTAAATAAGGTACTTGACGCACTTAAACGAAATACACCTATGAATATTCTCGTGAATAGTAATATTCAAATCATGGGCGGCAAACAACCTGTATATATTGCGGGCGTTGCGTACGATAACGATCGTAAAAAGGACAACCGGGAAGCCATGATTAACAAAGCTTTATCTGGAATTCCAGACTATGCCTTTGTTATTCTATTGGCTCATCACCCTGAATTCTTCGAAGAATCTATTGAACGAAAGATTCCGTTGACTCTATCTGGACATACCCATGGAGGTCAAATCGTATTCATGGGCGTGCCATTAGTACCAACGGGCACACCATATACAAAAGGTCGCTATGTAGAAGAACAAAGCGTATGCTACGTTAATAACGGCACAGGACACTGGTTCCCAATTCGTATCAACTGTCCACGAGAAATTACGGTTATTACATTCTTTGATGGAGTGGCTTAGTTTGAAAGACAAACTCACTATAGGTATACATTAATGTATAGTAAATCCTTTATTTATAAAATCCTTATATGTATTATTGTGCTTATGCTATTTGATATCTCTCTAATCTACGATATGACAGCGGATATATATAAGAGATATCTCAAAATAGCAATACTAGTGGCAATTGGATGCCATTTAGATCTATACTTGGAACTCAGTAAACAAGAGGAATTACTAATACAGGCATTTAAGAATGATACATTTAATGAGACCTATGAACTGTTAAATACGAAACAGGCTATTTTCATTATAGCATTGGCCGTGCTAATGACTATACAGCTTATGTGATCATAGAGGATTAAGGGTTACCAAATAAAAGGGGTATTGTATTTAGAAATGCGGACATTAAAAAAGATTCTTATTACTATTCTAATTTTATTTCCTTTTTGTTGGTTCTATAATTTTGATTTAGACGGTACAATGAATTGGGCTTTAGGACGATATGAATGGCCGTATCAATTTAATATGGCATTACGGGATAATTGGAAAAGAGTAGGAGTAGAAGGGTATGTCTTTTCTTGTGAAACACACTTTCCTTTTATATATGTTTATGGGGCTGGAGGGTTCACAAAAATATTGAATATTCCATTTATAGGTTATATAGAGAAACTACCCAATGATAGTTTTTATAATCAAAAAGGATACGGTGAAAAGTTAAGTTATGCTGATGATACAATAGATGATATGAGAAAAGCCTATGGTAGTACATTAGTTATTTATACATCATTTAATGATTTCTCTATACAAGACCAAGAAATTTTTAGAAATATGGTAATAAATACAAAAGCAAATGATTACAGACCTCCATATAACGCAAATGCTATTCAAGAAGGATATGTTAATATTATTAAAGTTTTCAAAGGGTTAGAAACTTTATTAGGTCAAAAAATTCCAATCTAATTTTTTAGTCTTATAAAACTTAAAAGGACGCTATATTCTAAACTTCAGTAATAAGTAGTACTGAAGAATTCAAGACTATAGCGTCCTTTTATTTTCCGTTCATTTGAGGTATGAGAGGATGTTACAGATATGTCATAGAGATGAGAGAGATTTTATTTCATGCGAACTGCTTCGGCAAATTCGTCTTCGGTCATGAGTTTTTCTTCTAAGATGATTTCTTTAATAGAGCAACCGCGTTTGTACGCTTCTTTTACCACCTTAGCGCTCTTGTCGTAGCCAATATATGGTGTTAAGGATGTAGCAATCATGAGAGATTGTTCTACGAAGAAGTTGAGTTTTTCAGGTACAAATTCTACGCCGTCGATGCAGTGTGTTGTGAAAGAGTTCATAGCGTCTGCGAGGAGGCGACAGCTTTCAACAAAGTCATAGATCATGATAGGCATGTATACGTTCAATTGGAACGCACCGCTACCTGCACAGAGCGTCATAGTTGTATTGTGGCCGAATACTTGGGCGCATACCATGGTCAAAGCTTCACATTGAGTAGGATTTACCTTGCCTGGCATGATGGAGGAGCCCGGTTCGTTTTCAGGAAGATGCCATTCGCCGTAGCCACAGCGAGGGCCAGAGCCTAAGAAGCGCACATCGTTAGCGATTTTGAATAGGGTAGTCGCTAATGTGTTAAGTGCACCGTGAGCCATCATAAATGCATCTTTGAGAGCAAGTCCTTGGAATTTGTTATTCTTAACACGGAATGGAGCACCTGTTACCTCTGGCAATACAGTTTCCATAACGTCTAGATAGCCCTTAGGTGTGTTCACACCTGTACCGACCGCAGTACCACCGAGTGCTACGTCGAGGAGGTGGTCAGCATTTTGAAGGAGCATAGTTTTGGCAGTTTTTAGGCCGTCCACAAAGGCGCTAATTTCTTGGTCTACCATGATAAAAGTAGCATCTTGTAGGTGGGTACGACCAACTTTTTGCAATCCTTTTCCTTTTTTTTGCAATTTTTCAAAGGATCCGATAAGGCCGTCCAATGCAGGAATTACGCGTTTTGTAATTTCAAAGTATGCACAGATATGCATTGCCGTAGGGAATGTATCGTTTGTACTTTGACCGCGGTTTACATCGTCGTTAGGATGAAGCGGATTGGATTCATCTAACTGTTTAGCTCGGTGAGCGATTACCTCGTTCACATTCATGTTAGTTTGTGTGCCGGAACCTGTTTGGAATACGGTTAACGGAAATTCATCATCCCATTTTCCGTCCACGATCTCATCTACTACTTGAGCGATGAGTTTCGCTTTTTCCTCAGTTACTGCGCCACACTTTGCATTGGTTAAAGCACATGCTTTTTTTACAAGCGCAAGCGCCTTGATTTGTTCAATAGGGATGCGGTGGTCACCGATTTTAAAATTATTGAACGAGCGTTGCGTTTGAGGTCCGTAAATTCGTCTAGCGTCGACTTCGACTGGTCCCATTGAATCATATTCAATTCTTGTTTCCATAATGTTTACAACCTCCTTAAAAGACATGCCGACCCTACTGTCGGTACTTTAATTATATAAAATCCTGTATATTTGTACAGAATAAAAGAGAATGATTTCTATTTTCATATAATTGATAGGTGTATATGCATAATGCGCATATAAGAAAAGGAAAGTATATTGCGCTTTCCTTCTCCCCATACCTTTATGATTTCAATCTATATGTAAGATTGATAATGCGTTATATGTAGAAAAATTATAAATTAAATATTTCATTTGGTGAATGATGAAAGGTCTATTCTTAGGGTAACCGATTAGGTATATATTAGCGTGGTGGTCCTCCAAAAACGACTTAGCGGCCCTGCGAAGCAGGGTGGGTGGCTTTGGAGGCTTTTGGAGGGCTACCACGCTTAATAAAGTGTTTTGGATACAGAATAGACCTTTCAAGATATTTGTGGGAAAACTTAAATTTATAATTTTCATATGTATACATTATAAATGTCGCATATATATTGAAATCATCGCTTTAACACGATAAAATGGAAGTAGCTTAGTATATTGTTTTAAGTTTATGATTTCACAGAGGAGGTAAGTACTTATGAAACATGACTTTACGAGCCATGACCTTCATCTGCCGGAACTGACGTTACGTGGGATGCTACTTGGTGCATTGATTACTGTTATTTTTACAGCATCTAACGTATATCTCGGTTTGAAGGTAGGTTTGACGTTCTCGTCATCCATTCCGGCAGCTATTATTTCAATGGCAATTTTACGGTTCTTCAAGGATTCTAATGTTCTTGAAAATAACATGGTACAAACGCAGGCTTCTGCGGCTGGTACATTGTCCGCCATTATCTTTATTTTGCCAGGTTTACTCATGCTTGGGTATTGGAATGGCTTTCCATTCTGGCAAACATTCTTGCTCTGTGCCTGTGGTGGTTCTCTAGGTGTATTATTCACCATTCCATTGCGTCGTGCCATGGTAGTGAATAGCGATCTACCATATCCTGAAGGCCGTGCAGCAGCAGAAATTTTGAAGGTTGGATCTCACAATGGTGAACAAGGCCCTCAATCTAGCTCCGGTATGACAGACATTGTGTCCGGTGGCTTTGTAGCTGGTCTTATTAGCCTTTGTGCAAATGGTTTCAAAGTACTTGGTGATAGCATGAGCTTCTGGATTCCTGTAGGTAGCAAAGGTATTACTCAAATTCCTTTGGGCTTCTCTACAGCGTTGTTAGGTGCTGGTTACCTTATCGGTATCGCCTCTGGTATCGCTATCCTCGTCGGTGTACTCATCGCATGGGCTGGCTTCGTGCCTTACTTCACTAACATGTTTGCTCCAGATGGCGGTGCTACTGCTAAGTTTGCAATGGCTATTTGGAAATCTAAAGTTCGTTTCATCGGTGCTGGTGCTATTGGTATTGCTGCGATTTGGACTTTGATTACCTTAATCAAACCTATCATCGAAGGTATGAAAATTTCTGTTAAATCCATGAATAGCAGCTCCGCAGAACGTGAATTGCATCGTATGGATACAGATATGAGTACAAAATCCGTTTTAGGTGTATTCATACTTATTCTTATTGGCTTAGTATTTACATTCTGGGATTTTGTATCTGTCGTACCTATTAGTGCAGGTTTAATGTGGACACTCGTTGTAGTAGGTATCGTAGTAGCTTTATTGATTGGCTTCTTCGTAGCTGCAGCATGTGGCTATATGGCAGGCCTTATCGGTACATCTGCTTCTCCAATTTCTGGTATCGGTATTTTAGCGACTATTATTTCTTCCTTAGTTGTATACTTTATCGCAGCGGAAAATAATTTATTTGCTACACAAGAAGGTGTTCAGTTCGCTACCGCTATGGCTATCTTTATGACATCCGTAGTTATTGCGATTGCATCTATTTCTAATGATAATTTACAAGATTTGAAAACTGGCCAACTCGTTGGTGCTACACCTTGGCGTCAACAAATTGCCTTGTTACTTGGTTCTGTAGCCGGTGCCATTGCAATTGCTCCAGTTCTTAACTTGCTTTATCAAGCATACGGTTTCACAGGTGCGTTACCACGTGCTGAAATGGATCCAAACGCTGCATTATCTGCTCCTCAAGCGACTTTGATGACTACCATTGCACAAGGTATCTTCAACTCTAGCATGGATTGGGACTATATCTTAATCGGTGTTGGCGTTGGTGTTGTGGCGATTATCGTCAACTTGATTCTCAAGAGCACAACTGCAACCTTAACATTGCCTCCGTTGGCTGTTGGTATGGGTATTTATTTACCACCTACTTTAGAAGTACCGCTTATTATTGGTTCTTTCATCAGCTACTTCGTAGGTCGTTATCTTGTAGCTCGTGCTAAAATGCGTGCCGGTGAGCTTGCTGACTACGATGTAGAGCAATCCAATCGCCGCGGTGTTCTCTTTGCTTCTGGTCTGATCGTTGGTGAAAGCTTGATTGGTGTAATCATAGCTGTTATTATTGTATTGTCTGTTACAACTGGCGGTGGGGAAGCTCCACTTGAATTAGTAGGTCCTGAATTTGAAAGCACAGCACAATGGTTAGGATTGCTTGCATTCATATTCGCTGGTCTCTATCTTGTTCGCCGTGTTGTTACACACAAGTTCAATAAAGAAGAAGCTCTTGCTATGAAAGCTGAGCAAGAACAATAAGAGGTTAAACAATGAAATTAAAACAGTCTGTACTCATCATTATGGCTGCTGCATTGCCAGTAGTCTCCTTCGCAGCAAGCGAAGTAATACCTGTAACGCAAGATACTGTAAATGTACAAGCAAATCAAACAAATGCGAAACGTGTAAATCGTAATGATTTAACATATCGTATTTCTAGTACTGCTACACCTGAGCAGAATCGTGCGTTGCGCTCTAAAGCGTCTAAAGTAGATCGTAATGCAGTTGAAGTGGTAGCTCCAAATGCGGACCGTTATATGGATCGCAAAGAGGTTGCTGTATCACCTGTGGAATCTACTACAGATCATTTGGATTTAGTATTCCCAGAGGTTAAATCTGTTAGCCCTGCGGTAGAAAAAGCAATCAATACGACCATCAAAAAGTATGTTTCTAAAATACAAAATGATGTAGAAAAGTTAAATGTTAAAGAATCTGATAAAACAAATGTAGTTATGTACTATGATGTTAAAACAGATAAAAACGGTATTTTCAGCGTATTGATTCACACATATACTATGCGTGATCATGATGCCAATGGTGTAAACTATGTAAAAGGTTTCACATTTAACACTACAACAGGTCGCCAATTATCCTTGTACGATCTTGGTGGTCTTAATAAAAAAGAGTTGGTAAATGCGATTAATAATAATCAAGATGTGAAAGATAAATTAGGTGGCGATGTAAATATCGATAAAATGCCTACTGAATTCTACACAACAGATGATTATTCCGTTGTAATGATTTTGCAACAAGATGTGGATTCAATCCATAGCGCAGGTACGGTATATGTACCAGTTGGTATCTTGCGTGACCGCGAAAATGATGTAACAAAAAAATAATCGAACTGTGTAAATTCGATTATGTGTGTATAGTAACAGCTGTTTAATTGTGAAAAGAACCGCTCCTAAGGGGGCGGTTCTTTTTTGTCTATGTTATTGTTTGTCGTTATAATAGTTTACGCGCGGTGGTAATGGGAATTGAATGTTTCCGTCTGACTTTGTAAGCGGCTCCGGTGGTAATTGTAAGAATACATTATCATGGAATTTCTTTTTAAATGCTTTCAACGTCGATTTTTGAATAGAATCAACGGTAATGAGAAGGGCACTCGTATCAGTATTTGGGGAGATGGAAAGGATCTTTCCTTGAGGTTCTTTTTGTTGGTAAAGGGCGATGGCATCGGATTGATACTCCTCTAGTTGGGCCTGATTTAATTTACCTTTTGATACGACTACAGTTCTATCTAGCTGTGGATCATGAGCCTCTGTAATCGCTTTGGAAACAAGGTCAGTTTTCTTTTGATCCGTTAAAGATGCATGTAATTGGCCTGCCTCCCAGAATAGAGCTCCGTCTTGACGGAATTTGGTGAAATCATTGCCATAGCCTAATGCTTTGTCGATGATATTAGCTGTTTTGTTTTCTACTTGTTGCTTGAACAATGTATTGTGGAAGGCAAGTGCTTGTTCTGTTTGTGTCATGCGGTACGCAATTTCCGCCGCTTCTGCACGAGTTACATATTTTTCAGGGTTAAACAATGTACCTGGAGCGTAGTTTGTGAACCCAAGATAGGCAAGCTCGCGAACGGCATCTTGTGCCCAAGGAGCCACAAATTTTTGGTCTCCATAGGCTATATTATCAAGAACTGTTGGGTCTTCAGTGGTATATCCTAAGTAATGGATATAGTTATCTGCTACTACCGCAAACTCTTGGCGGGACATATATTTCTCAGGTTTATAAGTATCATCACCATAGCCGCTGATGATATTCTTGCGAGCTACAGATTCAATAGCAAGAGCAGACCAACGGTCAGATGTAATATCTTTAAATTTACTTGATAAGAAGGCGGCTGTACCATCATCCGTAATATTGTTGAAGAGCGCTGCTACTTCTTCACGTGTCATAGGTTGGTTAGGTCGGAATGTACCATCGGAATACCCCTTCATTAGGTTTGCTTTTGTTACAGTGCTAATCGAGTTAGCTGCCCAAAAATCACTAGGCACATCTGTAAAGATGTGGGCGCGGATTTTTTGAATATCTTGAGGTATACCGATAGAGGTGTTTACAATTGCAGGTGATGCGGTATTAGTAGATTTAACGTTAGCAGCTTCTGTTTTAGTAGTCTCCATCTTCGTAGCATCTGTTTTAGCCATTGGTGCTTTAGTTGTTTCCATTTTAGTGGCTTCAACAGTAGTTGCAGGAGTATGAGTTGTAGTGGTTGTGTTTGCAGAAGCAAAACCAAGGCCTGTTGTAGTCAATAATGTGCCGAGTACGAGGGCACGTAATGCGTGAGGGGTATTCTTGTACATAAAAATCCTTCCTAATCATGGTAAAGGCTAGCGCTTGATAGCCGTAGAATATAAACTTTCACCAGCATAAAAAGTTATATCCGTCGCATCATAGTCAATTAGTTGGCATGCATAGTGATATACAACAAAGCAGCGTAGTACTGTCGAGTATACGCTGCCTTGGCTGGTTAAGTGTAACGCCGATTAGCGTTTTACTGTCATTTTTACTTTGGAACCGAATAATTTAGAGATTCCTTGTTGTGTTTCTTTAGATGCTGTAGATACAACTGCGTAAAGTTGGTTATTTTCTACATCAGGGAATGTAGCTAGAATTGTACCTGCTTTTTCATTTTTGTTGTAGTAGTTGCGGAAGTTTGTATCGATTGCATCGTATTCAGCTTGGCTGTATTGGGAGGATTCAACTACAACATAGTTATTTACAGTAGAATCACCACGGTTTGCAAGGTTAGCTTTTACTGTGGAAATATCGCTGTCTGTTTTCAAAGCTACGTGTAATTGATTGTCACGCCAGTACATTACGCCATAATTTTGGAATGCATCTTCTGTTTTATAAGTTTTATTTAATTCAGAAAATACTTTGTCTTCTAATGCAGCTTGTTGTTTTTGATCAAGTGCTTTTAGTGTGCTGCGACGAACAGGGCGAACGGCACGAGTCGGTTCAGCTTTTTCAACTACTGCAGCATCTTTATTGCCTTTTAGGTCTTTTTCAACTTTTTTTGCATCAGATTTTACAGCTTTATCAGCTTTAGCTACATCTTTTTTAGCGTCTTTACTTACTTTAGATGTATCTTTCTCTAATGCTGTATCAGCTTTTTTGGTATCTTCTTTTACAGCCATTTCTGCTTTAGCTTCTGTAGTAGTATGCTTTGGTGTAGCAAGGCCAGCACCATTAAGCATACGATTTAAGATTGTTGCCGCTTGTGCTCTTGTTACAGGTTGTTTAGGGTTAAAGTTTTCTGTTGCCCCAGATGCTACGATGCCTCGTTGTGCCATGTATTGGATATCTGCCAAGTAAGCAGAGGAGATACTAGCTTCGTCCTTGAATGTTACTTTTTCTGCTTTTACAGGTGTAGAAAGATTCAATTTTTTAGCTAGACTAGCAGCAGATGCAACGAATTGTTCGCGGTCCATAGTTTTGCTAGGTGTGAAAGCTGTTTTAGATGTGCCGTCCATTACGCCTGCAGCACTAACTAATTTGATAGCAGGGCTAGACCAACGATCTGCTTCCACGTCAGAGTAGGAGGTAGAGGATTCTTTTGTTGCAATCTCTGCTAATTCTTGTTCGTTTAAGTTGTGTTGTAGCACTTTGCCATAAATAGCAGCTGCTTGTTCACGAGTAATTTGTGCACTAGGTTTGAATGTATTATCAGCATAACCAGAAAGGTAACCAGCTTGTGTCATTGCTTGGATAGCATCGCGAGCCCAGTTATCTTTTGTGTCAGGGTATACACCAGTAGGTAAGTTTTCTTTAGTTTTTACAACTTTTTTACCTTCTACCTTTGCAGCATCTTCTTTTACATCATTTTTTACGGAAGTATCAATGCGTTTAACGTCATTTTTTACAGAAGTATCAACGCGTTTAGCATCGTTTTTTACGGATGTATCAGTGCGTTTAGCAGCGTTTTTAGCGGATGCATCAGCATGTTTTGCATCACGTTTTACAACTGTGCTACCATGTTTAGCATCATTTTTGACGGATGTATCAATACGTTTAGCATCGTTTTTAACAGATGTATCAACACGGTGTTCATCCGCTTTAGCAGATACCTCAGCTCTAGTAGCCACATTAGATACTTCAGATTTTATATGAGTCGCAGTTGTTTCAGCGTGAGCCATGCTGAATGTAGAACCAAGGGCCAATGTAATTGCTAAAGACAAAGATAATTTATTTAGTTTCATGAAAAGGGCTCCTTTCAAACTATACTTATATAAAATAAATTATAACACTTTTTAAATTTATACACTACTATAAGAAAATGTAATCTATAAGGATAAAACTTACATGAATTTGAAAATTTGAGTACCATTATATAAATATAGAATGAAATATAGATAAAAGTTGATTTTCTAGTAGTTAAAAATGCAAAATGATAAACATTCGCAAAATCTAGATTTTATGGGGCTTTTACAAGAAAAAATGATAAATGAAATAATAGATGTGATAAAATTCAATGTTTGTTATTACAAAAAGTCATAACGATATAAGAAATAAAAGGGTACATACGAATATAGCAATTCTTTGGACAATATCTACATGATTAATTTATAATTATAGCGATGAGCTTTTGAATATTTATTTGAAAGCATAAGTAATGTTCAGGGCAGAAATTTAGTCGAAAAATTCACTACTAAAAATTGCCATAACACATACATATCAAAATTTTTTATTAGGTTAAGTACTAGAAAAGACGAGGAAGATAATATGAAAATTCATCTTTTCCAACAGTGTTTGATTGACATGTTCTACCCTCATGTAGGTATGGCTGGTGTAGAAGTACTTGAAAGATTAGGTTGTGAGCTTGTAGTACCTAAGAAACAAGTATGTTGTGGACAAATGTTCACTAACTCCGGTTACAATGACGCGGCTATGGATGCAATTAAGAATACAATCGAATGCTTTGAGAACGCTGAATATGTAGTCAGCATGTCCGGTTCTTGCGCTTTTGCAATCCGCGATGAATATCATCATTTCTTAAAAGATCAACCAGAGTGGTTGGCGCGCGCAGAAAGATTGAGTGGTAAAATTTACGAATTCACTCAATTTATTACTGACGTATTAGGTGTTGAAGATGTAGGGGCTCGTTTTAACGAATCCGTTACATACCATACATCTTGCCACGTAACTCGTTTGATGGGCATTAAAGAGCCTCCTTTCAAACTCCTTAAAAACGTTAAAGATATCAACTTGATTGAATTACCACGTGCAGATCGTTGCTGTGGTTTCGGCGGTACTTTCTCAGTTAAAAACCCTGAAATCAGTGAAGTTATGACACGCGAAAAAGCATTGGAAATTGCTGGCACAGGTGCCAACGTTATCTCCGGTTCTGACCAAGCGTGCTTAATGAACATCGCTGGTATGCTTGATCGTCTTCATAAAGAAGGCGAAATTGATCGCCGTATCAAAGTTATGCATATTGCTGAAATCTTAAACTGCCGTTAAGGAGGAGACGACATGGCACTTATATATGACAATCGCCCCTATAAAACACGTATAAAAGAATGTTTGGCTGACGATTTCAAAGTTGCAGCTATTAAAAAAGCACAAGACGTGTTTTATGATAAACGTAATACAGTAGTTGCGGATGTTCCTGAATGGTTAGATTTCCGCGCTGAAGCGGCTAAAATTCGCGATCACGTACTTAACAACTTGGATTACTATGTAAGTCAATTTGCTGACAACGCTGAAAAAGCTGGTTCTAAAGTTCACTTTGCTTTCGATGACAAAGAAGCTACTCAAATTGCATTAGATATCCTTCGCCAACGCGAAGCAAAAATGATCGTTAAATCCAAAACTATCTTAACTGAAGAAATTGGTTTGAACGAAGTTTTGGAAGAGGCTGGTATTGAAGTTAACGAAACTGACTTGGCTGAATTTATTTTGCAAACTGCAGTAAGTCCTCCATCTCACATCGTAGTACCAGGTCTTCATTTTGAACGTAACAAAATCCGCGAAATTTTCGCTGAAAAATTAGGTTATACAGGAACTGAAAACCCTACGGAAATGACTCACTTTGTACGTGGTTATGTACGTGAGCGTTTCTTAAAAGCTGATGTAGGTGTTAATGGTTGTAACTTTGCAGTTGCTGAATCTGGTACATGTACAATCGTTTCCAACGAAGGTAACGGTCGTATGGCTAGTTCTATTCCTAAGACTCAATTAATTTTCTTAGGTACAGAACGTATTGTTCCTGATTTCAAAGCTCTTGATGTTATGATGGAAATGTTGAACCGTTCTGCAGTAGGTTCTAAGATTTCTAACTACTTCTCCATGATGACTGGTCCTGCGCGTCCTGGTGAAGCTGATGGTCCTGAAGAAACTCATATCATCATTATTGATAACGGTCGTTCTGGCATCTTGGGTGGTACATTCCAAGAAATGCTACGTTGTATCCGTTGTGGTGCATGTATGAATATCTGTCCTGTATACCGTCACGTTTCCGGTCATGGATATGGTTCTGTATATCCAGGTCCAATGGGTGCTGTATTGACTCCATTATTCAAAGGTTACGATGTAGCCGGCGATCTTCCATATGCTTCTACATTATGCGGTGCATGTACAGAAAACTGTCCAGTAGCTATTCCATTGCATGAATTGTTGATGGAGCACCGTCATATCATGGCTGATATTGAAAAGACTCGTCCAAAAGCAGAAGAAGCTATCTTCACAGCAGCTGCTAAGATGTTCGGTAATGCAACATTATTTGATCTTGGCACAAAAGCTGGTGCTATCGGTATGAACTTAATTAGTAATAAAGAAGGTAACATGCCTGAATGGACTCAAGCTATTCCAGTTATGAACGGTTGGACTAAGTCTAAAGAGTTGGGTTCCTTGAAATTCAAGAAATTCCGTGATTTATATGCTGAACATGAAAAGAACAAGAAGAAGGAGAAAAAATAATGGATGTAGCTAAACGTAATCAATTTATTGCACGTTTATCTCGTGCATTAGGCCGTGATCAAGAAATGTGCCCTGCTTTTGTAGAAGGCTTTGATTATAGCCATGGTCCTCAAGAAACTATGTTCCAAGATTTGAGTCGCGATCAAATTTTGACAATGTTTAAGGAACAATGTCAACGTGTTGGTACAAAATTTGTTGAAACTACACCTGACAAACTAGGTGAAACAATTTTTGCAGCTATCGAAGACTGGGGAAACGGTAAAATTGTATTCCCAAGCTCTCCTGAAGTAGAAGAATATAAATTAAAAGAATTGTTCGAACAAGATGCAGCTAATAATGGTGGCACTCGTACATACTTCCAATGGGATCCAGCTAAAGGTCGTGAAGAATGTATTTCTAATACTGCTAATGCTGATATTGGTATTACATTCCCATACTGCGGTATTGCGGAGACTGCTACTGTAGTACAAGCTTCTGGTGAGGACTCTGGCCGTGCGATTAGCTTGTTGCCTACAACACATATTGCTGTGTTGTATACTGATACAATCAACCCTCGTATGACACAAACAATGGAACATTTGGCTGAACGGTATCACAACGATCCAGCTAAGTTCCCTACAAATATCTGCTTGATTTCTGGTCCGTCCCGTACGGCGGATATCGAATTGGTAACTGTAGATGGTGCTCATGGTCCTATCCAAGTAACCTATATCTTAGTTAACAGATAATATAATAGCTAGATTTACTAAAGGCGATTTTCTTCTGGAAAATCGCCTTTTTGGTGTATATATTACAGAATACATTAAATGTTACCAAAAATTAAATATTATACTTGTATTTTTTTCGATATATGCTATACTAAGTTCATAACCTATTATTGTGATATGAATTAAAGAGGTGTATTATGAATATTCCATTCTTTACAGATTACCTCATGTTAAGCAATCCACTAAGTATTGGTATTATCGCGGTGTTCGTGCTCGTGTTAATTGGTATTTATGTATTGCAACGCAAGGGCACATCCTTCGGTAATCTTGTTATTATTGGTACTATTGCTGGTGCCGTACTTGGTATAGCGGTTCAAATTATTGCAGGCTTCCCTGATGATCCATCCAAAGTGGTTTACATCAAGGAAAGTACAAAGTGGTTCTCTCTCGTAGGGGGCGGTTTCATCGACTTAATCCGCATGCTTGTTATTCCTATCGTTTTTATCTCTATTGTTCACGTTATTTTGCACATGGAGACAGGTGCTAACCTCAAAAAGTTAGTAGTTGCTATGATTTCTACGAATCTCGGCATGGTAGCCGTTGCTGCTATAGTCGGTCTAATTTTGGGGAATGCCTTCGGTTTAGGTCAAGGTTTTGATATTGTTGAATCTGGTAAGAAGATTCGTGAAATCAAACCTATGGTTGATACATTCCGAGCACTAATCCCAAGCAATCCAATTCAAGCGGCTGCTGAAACAAATGTTATCGGCATTGTTGTATTTGCAATTATCTTGGGTAGCGTAGCTCGTCTATTAAAACAAACAGGGACAAACTCTATGGAGGTATTCACAAAACTATTTAATGAACTTCACCAGTTGATTTCCTGGGTAGCTGATTTCATTATTGGTCTTATGCCATATGGTGTAGTTGCCTTATTAGCTTCTACATTGGCAACACGCGGTGTACAAGCTATTCTTGATATGGGCTTGTTCGTAGTATTACTTTACGTTGGTCTTTTGATTATGTTTGTTGTACAAGCGATCTTGATTACTAGCTTTGGTTACAATCCGATTACATACTTCAAGAAAGCAAAAGCACCACTCTTATTGGCGTTTACTTCTCGTTCTTCGATGGGGGTATTGCCATTAACTGTAGAGACCTTGACAAAACGTCTTGGTGTAAATGCTACAACTGCTAATACAGTAGCTTCCTTCGGTACTACTGCGGGCATGCAAGGTTGTGCCGGCGTGTTCCCAGCACTTGTTGTGGTGTACATCTCTAATGTAGCCAATATTCCATTCGATATGACTATGTATATCATGAGTGTTATCGTTATTGCTATTGGTTCTGTTGGTATCGCAGGCGTGCCAGGTACGGCTACAATGGCGGCATCTGTATCCCTTAGTGGTACAGGCCTTGGAGCGTACTTCACCTCCATTAGTCCAATTCTAGCTATCGATCCATTGATTGACATGGGACGTACATGTTTGAACGTATCTGGGTCCTTAACAAATGCTTTGGTAGTAGACAAAATTATGGGAACCATCGATAAAGACGCATACAATAATCCTAACGAAGGTCGCGTATAAAAACTAGCAACACTTAATCATATAATTATTATAAAAAGGGGCTGTAGCTGAATGTGGTAAAACCACATTTGGTTACAGCTTCTTTTGCCTTTTTAAAAGTGATAATTATTACAGATTGTAAACTATATTATTAATAATCGATATTGAAATTGTGAGCTTAGCTACTAACATACTTATGCATATATGGTATACTAAGCGTTATAAAGTTACGAATTATGCTTAATAAATATAAGCCAAGAGGGTAATAGTATGATTACACAAGAATTGAAAGATCGATTAATTGCAGATTATCCAAAGTTTGAGGATATGACACATAAGTTCTATAAGAAAGAATTATCCATTGCAGACTATAAAGGACAATCTGGTGCTTATGGTAGTTACGCTGAGCGCGGTGCAAATACTGGCATGAGCCGTTGGCGCTTCAACGGTGGTCGCATGACGCGCGAGCACATGCAGTTTTTAGCGGACTCCATTCGTAAATATAACCTGCAACACGTACATTTCACTACCGGCCAATGCTTACAAATGCATGGCCTTGATGGTGATACTATATTGAGTCTCTATAAGGAATGTTATGACCACGGTATCTATAACCGTGGCGCTGGCGGTGACAATCCCAATGTGGTGGCTAGTATTTTACGTGGCATTGATCCTCGTGAAACTTTAGATATTACGCCATATGCAACAGCTATTAGCGTATTTCTTATGGAGCAAATGTTCTATATCAAGATCCCTCGCAAATTTAAAATGGGTATAGATAATGGCTTTGATAGTACCCCACATTCTACGTTCAAGGACCTAGGTTTTAACTTAACAAAACACAATACCTTTGATGTGTATGCTTGTGGTGGTATTGGTCCTAATCCTCGCATTGGTATTCCGGTGGCACATGATGTAGCGCCTGAGGATGTTTTGTACCATGTGAAAGCTATGCTTATGGTTTTTGCTAACCATGGTAACTTCAAAAACCGCGGTAAGGCTCGTACCCGTTATATGCCTGCTGAAATGGGTGGGGCGGAAGCTTTCATCAAGATCTATGAAGAAACTCTAGCTATGGTAAAAGAAGTAGAACACCTAACTATTAATCCAGCTGATTATGCTTATGAAATTACAAAAACTGGTAAGCGTGATGATTCTGTGGAAAATTATCGTATTCACCGTCAAAAACAAGAAGGTTTATATTACGTAGAATACCATCCAGCAGGTGGTGATGCGAACGTAGAACACTTGTTGGCTGCCCTTGACTATGCAGTGACACTTGACCAAGTAGAAGCACGTATTGCGCCAGACCAAGCATTGTTCTTCATTAATCTTACAGCTGATGAAGCACGCAAAATTGCGGAAATAACTGATGATAGTGCCGAAAATGATTTCCGCCGTTCCGTATCTTGTGTTGGTTCTACTATATGTCAGATTGGTATGCAAGACTCTAACGGTCTGTTAAAAGATATCTTCGCACACCTTGAAAAAAAGGGTGTAGACACAAGAAAACTACCTCGTTTACATATATCCGGCTGTCCACATTCTTGTGGTACACACCAAATCGGTGAAATTGGATTCCATGGTGCTGTAAAATTAGTAGATAAAAAACCTATGGTAGCATTCATCCTTGTAGATGGTGGATCAGAACACATGGGTTCTGAAAACTTCGGTAAAATGGCTGGCAATATTGTAGCTACAAAAATTCCAGAATTTTTGGAATCTTTGGCAAATATTCTAAACGAATCTCCAGAACCAGACTTTGGGACATGGAGAATGACACACAAAGCGCAATACATGGAACTTATAAAAGCATTTGAGTAAATGTGGTTTCCGCTTGTCATGGGGCCCTAGCATATAAGTAGTTTCTACGTCGATTGCTATGTGGACCCGTTTCATTGCGACAACTTAATTAAAAATAAAACTGGGTACCTCTTTGCTCCGTCCTTCGTAAAGTCGCTGCAGGGGTATCCAGTTTCATTTTTATAACACCTGATGTAAATTAGTCCCATAGCAAAGCGACTTACCCTACTAATATACAGAGCGGCCCCATGACAAGCTACATTCGATATTTACTCAATATGCTTTTATAATTAGAGGAGCGGAGAGGCGAGAGCGGTTAAGTAGTTTTGACTGAATTTGCATCAAGACAAGCCAGTAGATTAGCCTCTGGCTAGTCCTTCCCATACGGTGGGCATGGCGCCACTACTATAAAGTTTATTATAATGTGTAAAATGATAGTGTTTTCTATGATTTATTTCAAGGTGTAATTGTAATGACTCTATATAAGTATTAGCTAGATTATTTACGCTTTTGGATGGGGCATCTTTATAAATACAGTGATAAAAAAGTAAGAATACGCTTGTGCAACGACTTTGCGAAGAACGGAGCAAGCAAGCGTATTCTTACTTTTTTTACCAAGTTGTATTAATGAAACGGGGCCCCATCCAAAAGGCAAATATAGGAACAGGGATTAGCTCCATTACAATTAGAATAGTTGTTTAAAACTAGATATGACTTGATTTTGTATGTTATAATAGGCTTTATAGTAGTATTTGGAGGATATTCAGATGTTATTTACCGTCAATACAGAAGTCTGTACACGATGCGGCCTTTGCGTTGCTGACTGTCCGACCGGATTGCTGGTGATGTCCGATGCTGGACCTGTAACTGGCAGGGGAGGTTGTATCTCCTGTGGGCATTGTATTTCCGTATGCCCAACGCTTGCTCTTGATAGCGATATGACACCGCGTAAGGAGCAAATCGATATTACAAAGGAACCTAAGTTAACGCCTGAGCAAGCTGAGCTATTCATGCGTAGTCGTCGCTCTATTCGTAACTATCAAAATAGACCAGTCCCTGTAGAGCTCATTCGCAAAGTGCTAAACGTTGCAAGAATGGCGCCAACAGCGACTAACACACAAGGTATTTCGTATATAGTAATCCGAGATAAACAAACGTTGCGCCGTATTGCTGATCTTGTTCTAGAGTGGATGCATCTGGCTGCAAAAACAGTACCGATTATGCGTCTCTATGCTCGTGCTGCTCAAGCAGAGGTAGATAAAGGCAAGGAGTATATCTTGCGCGATGCGCCGGCTCTCGTAGTGGCAATTGGCTCTAAAAAAGATATTCATCGTACCCATGATAGTGGTCACTCTTGCTTGTCTTATGCTGAGCTATATGCGCCGACTTTAGGCCTTGGTACTTGTTGGGCTGGTTTCTTTGAACATGCTGGAGAAGCTGAATACCAACCATTATTAGATGAATTAGGTGTACCTGATGATAAAATTGTAGCTGGTGGCATTCTTATGGGATATCCTAAAGTACGATATCGCAATATTGTAGAGCGTCAACCATTAGATGTTACATTTGATACAGAAGAGTAAAAAAGAGATGCCCCAATGATTGTAATCATTGGGGCATTTCTTTTTAGTTATATAGTGACGATATAAACTTTATTAGTTGGCAGTTGTAATAGTGCCTTTGAATGTTTCGTCGATGTATTGTTTAATAGCATCAGATTTGTAAATATCTGCAATTTTTTTGTATGTTTCGTTGTCTTTGTCTTCACTACGAACTGCAAGTACGATAACTGTTAGTGGTTCATCTTTAGATTCGAAGAAGAAACCTTGTTTTTCTACACTAAGACCAGCACTTTGCACATAGTTCATTGGAATAACTGCAATTGTTACATCATCTAGACTACGAGGTAATTGAGCTGCTTCTAGTTCTTGAATCTTTATATTCTTCGGGTTAGATGTGATATCTGCAACTGTTGCTTTGAAGCCGACACCATCTTTTAACGTAATTAATCCAGCTTTAGCTAATAATGCTAATGCACGACCACCATTAGTAGGGTCATTTGGGATAGAAACAGTAGCGCCTTCAGGTACATCTTGTACGCTGTGTACGCTATTACTATATAAGCCCATACGCACCAAAATTGTTTTACCGATTGCTACTAAGTTGGAACCATTTTGTTTGTTAAAGTTTTCCATAAATGGTACATGTTGATAAGCATTCAGTTGAATATCGCCATCTGCAAGGGCTTTATCAGGTGTTACATAGTCTGAGAATTCAACTACTTTAAGATCGATTCCTTGTTTTTTAGCTTCTTTTGCTACAGCTTCAGCTACTTGTGCATGAGGACCAGATGTAGCACCTATTTTGATTTCTTTTTGTGTTTGTGTTGATTGATTTGATGTACTACCACAACCAGCGATAGCAAATGCAAGAGCACCGATAAGTAATGGTGCTAACAATGTTTTTAATTTCATATAATCATCCCTTTCAAGTCTTATAATGGTTATATCCTATCATGGATGAAGGGGATTTGTATATGATAAAAGCATATCAGTTAGCTATAGATTAAAACTATGGTGAAATTCTAGCTCATTTATAATACAATTCAATATAATATATTGATTAATGTGTTATATTGAATGTGTGATCGCTAGGTAGTAAATTTATATTTTAAATATTTTTGTATAATTCTAATATGGATTCATATATCTATATGTCGGATTAATGGAGGATGTATGTATAATTTTGATTTTTATAACCCTACACATATCGTATTTGGTAAAGACCGTTTAGATGAATTAGATACATTGGTACCAAAGAATGCAAAGGTGCTCATTACTTATGGTGGTGGCTCCGCTGTGCACAGTGGTCTTATTGATCGCATTGTGAAAGCTCTTGGTAACCGCAAGGTTGAGCAGTTTGGTGGTATTGAGCCAAACCCATCTCTTGAAACTTGTGAACGTGCGGTAGCTTTCATTAAAGAACATGGCGTAGATTTCGTTCTCGCTGTAGGCGGCGGTTCTGTAGTAGATGCTACAAAACTTATCGTTATGGGTGCTACCTATGATGGTCCCGTTATTGAGGTAATGAAAGTTGGTGTGCCAGAGGTTCCGGTAGACATGGTACCAAATCCATTACCATTTGGCACAGTTATGACACTACCTGCAACTGGTTCCGAAATGAACAATGGTGCAGTTATTACTTATGGTGACGGTAAATACCCTGTATTCAGTAGCTTAGTATTCCCTAAGTTCTCCATGCTTGATCCAACATTGACTTTCACCTTGCCTGAAAGACAAGTTAAGAATGGCGTTATCGATACCTTTGTGCATACCACAGAGCAGTATTTAACATACCCTGTAGAAGGTCGTATTCAAGATCGTTTCAGCGAAGGTATTTTAAAAACTATGATTGAAATCGGCAAAGAAACAGTAGAAAATCCAGAAAACTACGATATTCGTGCTAACCACGTGTGGGCCTCTACATTGGCATTAAATGGTTTAATTGGTGCCGGCGTGCCACAAGACTGGGCAACTCATCTGATTGGCCATGAGTTAACTGCGGCGTACCATCTTGACCATGGTATTACATTGGCTATCGTATTACCTGCATTGTTAGAAGTGAAAAAAGCAGACAAACTTGAAAAATTGGCACAATATGCTACACGGGTATGGCATATTACAGAAGGTACAAACGAAGAAAAAGCGGACAAGGCCATCGCTAAAACTCGTGAATTCTTCGAGTCCCTTGGCGTATCTACGCATTTGAAAGACTATGGTCTTGGTGAAGAAGCAGTTGATAAAATTGTGAAACAATTAGAGGACCATGGCATGACACAACTTGGTGAAAATGGTGATGTAACACCAGAAGTAGCTCGCGAGATTTTAATGCGTGCCTTATAATTAAGGGGATTAACAGTGTAAACTTGTATGATATGGAAAGGAGGCGCTCCCTATAAATAAAATAAAAAATAGAAGTGCATTTTCTTTTGCACTTCCTATTATGATTCCCATGGGGCTTAGTTTCCTCTTTCTTGGAGTAGGCTTTGGTTTGTATGCTACCAGTCAAGGGTTTCCTTGGTGGACCGCTCCTGTTTTAGCTAGTACCATATTTGCAGGCTCCATGGAGTTCGTAACTATTGGGCTGTTAATGGCAGGCTTTGATCCAGTGAATACTTTTATGTTGACCTTGTTTGTCAATGGGCGTCATTTCTTCTATGGTCTATCTGCACTACAGCGATATGTGCATATGGGATGGAAGTGGTTTCCTACAGTTGCGTGGATGTGTGATGAAAGTTTTGCAATTAATGTATCTACGAAGTTACCCGATGATGTAGATGAAAAATGGTTCTACTTCCATGTATCGTGGCTTAATTATATCTTCTGGGTTGTGAGTACTCTTGTAGGGGGATTGTTCGGCGATTTATTAGCATCTGTAGATTTGCGAGGTATTGGTTTTGTATTACCTGGCTTATTTATTGTTATATTCCTTGAAATGTTATTTAATGCTAAAAGTAATAATATTCGAGGCTTAGGTGCTGTTGGAGCCGTTGTAGCCCTAGCAATGCTTCTATTAACGGGAAAATCCTTATTTATGCTTGCTTCTATGGGGTGTATGCTCGTAGTATGTTATATAGCGTATAAGTGGGGAGGTGTACGCCTTGACTAGTTTAGAAATGGTCATTACTGTTGCTATTGTAGTAGCAGGTACATTGCTCACACGATTTGCGGCTTTTCTCATTTTCCCTCCCGGTAAAAAGGCGCCAGACTTTGTATTGTACTTAGGTAAGGCTCTACCTGCAGCGATTATGGGTCTGCTTGTTGTGTACACTTTTAAAGATATTGTAGTTCTAATATATCCTTACGGACTTCCTGAATTAATTGCATTCTTAGTTACAGTGGGGCTTCATATGTGGAAGCGAAATATGTTCATGTCTATTGGGGCAGGAACTGTAGCGTATATGATTCTTGTACAAGCCATATTTAATGTAACAAGATAAAATAAACCACGTATATCTATTCCTATGAAAGGTTAGATATACGTGGTTTTATGTTTTATTTTAGTTGTAAAAGTCTTTCAAGACCTGGCGCAGTATGATGGTCTTCCAAGAAGTCTTGTTGGTCTAGTAGTTCCATAACGTCCATATCGATGTTGGTGAGTTTGAAATCGAATACATCGAAGTTAGCTTCCATATGGCTCACGTTATTTGCCTTTGGCAATGGAATGATGCCTTGTTGGATGTGCCAACGCAAGATGATTTGATGTTTTGAAACACCGTATTTTTCCGCCAAGCTTTTGATGATTGGATGGTCAAAAATCGGTTGGCGGTCACGGGTAAATGGAGACCATGCCATGCCTACAACTTGATGCTTTCTCATCAATTGTAAGAGTGATTGACGTTGGTTGAACGGGTGGCATTCGATTTGGTTGACCACCGGCTTTACATTGCAGTGGTACAACAAGTCAATGAGGCGATCCTCGTAGAAGTTAGATAGGCCTAACCCACGAAGTACATTTTGATCGTATAATTCTTCCATGGCGCGCCAAGAACCGTAGTAATCACCCAGTGGTTGATGCACCAGCATGATGTCAATATAGTTGGTATTTAATTTCTTTAAGGAGCTTTCAACAGCACGCATCGTATTATCGTAGCCCGCATCAGTGTGCCAAATTTTAGTAGTGATGATTATATCTGTTCGTTTAATACCAGATGCTCTGATTCCTTTAGCCACGGCTTCTTCATTGCCATAATAGGCGGCCGTATCGAGTAAACGATAGCCTACGCTAAGTGCATTGGAAACAGCTTGTTCAGTCTCTCCTTCGGTACCTGTTTTATAGGTACCATAACCGATGGAGGGAATAAAGCTACCATTATTTAAAATCCTAAAGTCCATCCGTTCTTCCATGAGAACCTCCGTTATATTCATAAATTAAAGGAATTAGCTTTCATACAATTCTAACTGATTTTATGATATACTAAGGTATTGATAAAAATCAATATGATAGGAAGTGACAGAATGCAAATAAATCGTTTTTGCTCTGTAATTGCTATCCTTGGCGTTATGATTATGACACTCGCTATTGCGGGATGTGGTACGAAAACCGTATCCGTCGCAGAGGTAACGTACAAGGATATGCCGTTGCAGATTCATAATGATGCCAATGTAACGGCCCTTAATAAGGCGACGATAACGCCGACCTTGACGGGGCAGGTCGTGTATGCCGTGAAAGTAGGCGATCAAGTACAGCAAGGTCAAACTGTGGCAACTGTAGATACATCGGCTTTACAACAACAGCTAGCATCCTTGCAAGGACAATTAGCGCAAGCCCAATCACAATCATATGCCACAGCTGTGACGACTACGACTGCAGCATCTATAGACAGTACTCAACTGGAACAGGCTCAACGCATGCGTGAAGCGGGCATAATCACACAAAAAGAATATGATCGTATTTTGGAACGATCTCAACCACAAACTACAACAGTTACAACCGGTGGTGGCGGAGGCATCAATACGGCAGCCATTGAGGCACAAATCGCACAAGTATCGGCTCAGATGGCGGCATCTACAATCGTGGCTCCTATAGCAGGTACTGTAACATCTATCTATAACGAAGACCGTCAAATGGCGATTGCAGACCGTCCATTTATGATGATTCAGCAATCTACGCCGATGGTTGCATCCCTCAGCATTCCTCGTGATGCGGCTATGAAGTTAGGTACAGCTGAAGCCAAGAATGGTATGAAGGTACTTCTCAAGGTGGGGGACCAAGAAATACCGGGTGAATTGACTTATGTAGATATTACTCAGCCTGAAAATGTGCCAAGTGTCCTCGTAAAAGCTACTTTCAACAATGAGAAAGGCCTTATCAAGGCTGGTGAATTCTATACACTCGTTATTGAATCTAATGTGAAAGCCAAGATGCTGACCGTTCCAACTAAGGCGGTTCGGGAAAATCAAGATGGCAAATATGTATATGTATTAACCGAGAATAATACAGTTGATGTACGTGTTGTTGAGGTAGGCATTACTGAAGGTGATGACGTAGCTATTATTTCTGGACTCAACGAAGGTGACAAGGTTATCACAACGGATGGCACCTTTGAGTTAGGTGAATCTGTAAAATTGTGATTACGACCCCTATGGGTTTAATACTAGATTGTTAGGATTATGTTTAAACATAGTAGAATCGAAACTTTCACAGACCGTGAAAGTAACCTCAAAAGAGGAATCTGATAGGAGGGATTATTATTTTAGAATTTAAACGTTTTGAATTGAGAGATAAACCATTAATCGACAAATATTTTGAACAACATCATTATGAAGCATCCGATAATTGCTTTACTACATTGTTTATGTGGCAAGATCCGTACGGTATTCGCTGGGCTGAAGAAAATGGCGTATTGTACATCCAAGGTGGTGGCAAGCGTGAGCCATTCCTTTTGCCTCCATTTGCTGGTAAAGATGCAAAGTTCCTTGATGGTTTGTTGCGTGCTAAAGAATGGTTCGTAGAAAATAAATTGCCGTTCCGATTTAAAGGCGTTAGCAAAGATGTAAAAGAACGCATGGAAGACCTATGTCCTGGTCGCTATGCATTTACACCTGACCGCGATAACTACGAATACATTTACAAGTCCGAAGATCTTATCAACTTGTCTGGTAAGAAATTCCGTCAAAAGAAAAACCATTTAAACCAATTCCGCATGCAATATTCTAACTATGAATATGTGCCGATTACAGATGATATTATTCCATTATGTCGTGAAACGGCAGCATCTTGGGTAGAAACGCATCATGAAGAAGGTATCGAAGATGAATTGATAGCCATCAATTTGTTATTTGATAACTGGGATGTGTTGGGACTTAAGGGCGGTGCTATTAAACTATTCGGCCGTGTCGAAGCCTTTAGTATTGGTGAGCTACTCAATGACAGAATTGCTTTGATTCACATTGAAAAAGCAAATCCAGATATTCGTGGTTTGTATCAAGCTATTAACAATGAATTCATTCGTCATGAATTTAGCGAAGTAGAATTTATCAACCGCGAAGAAGATATGGGTTTGCCTGGCCTTCGTCAAGCAAAAGAATCTTATAACCCAGATCATTTTGCTGAAAAATATGACGCAGTATATGCTAACGAAGCTGATAATGCGACAGGCGGCAAATAAAAATCTGAGCTATGAAGCCGATGTGCTTCATAGCTCATTTTGTTATAATAGAATTATCAGCCTATCTATTTGAATGTAACTATCGTATCATCATGGCGATATGATGATATGATGTATGGCGATACATTTAGATATTATATGTTGTGATGCGACAGATAGATAGTAGCTTTTATGATATAACGAGGATATAAATATGGAATTTAGAATTGCGACGGCTCAAGATACGCCTCATGTGGAGAATCTATGGGCGTACTGCTTTGAACCAAAGGAAGATCCATTCTTCCAATATTATTTTACAAATTGCTATGAACCAGAGAATACAATGGTCGGACTAGAACAGGATCAATTGTTGAGCACCGTTCATTTGCGTCAATATAATCTTAACGTTCGCGGTGCTGTATTACCTACGAGTTATATGGTAGGCGTTGCAACGCATCCTGCGGCTCGCCGTGGTGGAGTAGGCGGTGCATTATTGACCTCTGCACTAGATGAGCTTCGTAAACGCGGCCAAGCTATGACGATTTTGATGCCATCCAAGGCGGCATTCTATCAACAATATGGTTGGGAACTTTATGCTCATCAATGGGTGAACACCATGTCGCTAGAAGACTTGCGCCCTATGACAGATAAAACGTTGAGCTTTGGCTTGCTAAATAGCGTAGATCAATGGACTTTGTTAGATCCAGTATATAAAACATATACGGCTCGTCTTTCCGGCTACGCAGAGCGCGGTGAAAAGGAATGGAAACGATTATTAGGCAGCTTCTTTGCAGAAGGCGTAAACATTGCTGTAGTGCGCAACGATGATAACGTCATTGAAGGCTATGCAGTGTATCGTTTAGGTCAGCCTGAAATTCCTGTTTCTGAATTGGTTTACACGACACGCCGTGCACAACGTGCATTATTGAACTACTTCTATAATCAC
This sequence comes from Veillonella sp. AF13-2, assembly GCF_003603295.1. Classification (NCBI taxonomy): domain Bacteria; kingdom Bacillati; phylum Bacillota; class Negativicutes; order Veillonellales; family Veillonellaceae; genus Veillonella; species Veillonella sp. AF13-2. The sequence continues at coordinate 149,769 of NZ_QTMT01000002.1, read as the reverse complement.
CGTTCTCAAGGCACTTCTATTCGTTGGAATGAAGGTCTTCATGATACATACTATCGCTTCTATCCTGATGGTAGAACTGGTCACGCTACGATGCCGTATATGATGAGTCGTATTGTAGATGTAAAAACTGCTTTTGAAGCGATTCCTGTAAATCCAGAGGCATTGATGATGCCTATCACAATGACCTTTGCAGTAAAAGATAAACTTTGCAGCTGGAACGAAGGTTGCTATGAAGTGCAATATGGCGGTGCATTAACGCCATCCGTTAAAAAGATTTCTGATACATTAGAGGGCGAAGCAGATATTACCGTTGAAGTCGGTGCATTGAGCCAGTTATTAATGGGCACTCTTACGGCTCGAGACCTTGTTTTTGAAGGGAAACTTTCAGTAAGAGAAGAATGGTTAGACTATTTCGATATTCTCTATCCTGAACAAAAAACATATATTAACGAATGGTGGTAATATGAGCTGGAAAACGTATACGGTGAAAGAACCGACAGAGTTGACGGTCTCTAAATATGTAAAAGAACGATTTTCCTTATCCTCTCGGGATATTCAAATGATGTTTCGCAAGAAACGGGTAAAAGTTAATAGCCGTGTGGCTCATTCAAAACGGATACTCAAAAAAGGGGATGTGTTAACCTTAGAATTACCACAAGATAAGGATTATGGGGTTGATGTAGAAAAGGGACCGATTACAGTTCTCTATGAAGATGCGCATACGTTAGTTGTAAATAAGGATCCCTTTATGCTCGTTCATCCTGCAGGGCAAACGAAGTCTTGTACATTAAGTAACTATGTGGCAGGATATTATGCAAAGAAAAACGTAGTTCATAAGGTTCGACCTGTGCACCGCCTCGACCGAGATACATCGGGGTGCATTCTCTTTGGTAAAACAAAAGAAGCACAACAATACTATACGGATGAGCTACAAGCAGGTCGTATCGACCGCATTTATATAGGCCTTGTAGAAGGGCGTATTGATGAGGATGGTATGGTAGATGTGCCTATCGGGGTAGATCCAGTATTTGATAATCGCCGCGTTGTCGATGAATTTGGTCAGCCGGCTCAAATGGAATATACCGTTCTCGGTTATGAAGGTGACAATACTCTGTTACGTTTTAAGTTATTGACTGGTAGAACTCATCAAATTCGCGTACACATGGAATACATTGGACATCCTATTGTTGGTGATGCCATGTATGGTACGCGCAATAAGCCTTATACACGCCAATGCTTACATGCATCGGAGCTAACCTTCGTGCCGTATGGTAAGGACGAAGCTATTACGGTTACCTGTGAAGTAGGGGATAATTTTGGTCGAGAATAATAATCGTTGATTTTTCTACTCTAAATAATAAACCGATCGTATTTATTGAATGAGAAGCTTATTATCCCTGTATCCTTGTATACAAAAAACAATAGTGATAAAAACTCATAGTCTATGCATGAAAAGCATAGACTATGTTTTTTTTATATTTTCAATTCACAGTGGACAGGAGTATACTGTGTATAGACATGAAATTCTATAGAATGTTAAATTGATAATTTTATAGAGAAATAGTTTGTTAGTTATACTTTTACCAAGACCGAACGGAACGATGCCGCAGTGCTTGGAATGATCAAGTGATATGAAGGAGTGCACGTTATGGATATGAAGCAAAGCACAATAGAGCAACAACGTCTAGATCAAGCTAGACTCGAAGCCAATGGCATGTATAGCAGCCAATTTGAAAAGGATGCGTGTGGCATGGGCTTCGTTGTTAATATTAAGGGAAAAAAATCTCATGATATTATCGACGATGGTTTGCGCATTTTGGAGCGCCTTGAACACCGTGGTGGTGCCGGTGCCGATAAAGACACAGGTGATGGTGCCGGTATTTTGGTACAAATTCCGCACGAGTTTTTCAAGCGTGAGTGCGAAGTGCTTGGTATTAATCTGCCTGCAGCTGGCGAATATGGCGTAGGCATGGTATTTGCTCATAAATATGAAAGTCTCCGTAACGAGCAAAAACGAATTCTCGAAGAGGTCGTGCGCGAAGAGGGGCAAGTTGTCCTCGGTTGGCGTGAAGTACCAGTAGATGGTACAAAGGTCGGTAAAGAGGCAGCGGCTATTCGCCCTTGGATGATTCAAATCCTCATTGGCAAAGGCCCCGATGTAACGAACAATAAGGAATTTGAACGCAAATTATATATCATCCGTAAATTGGCGGAAAAACGCATCATTCCATTAAGCAAGGAATTATCTAGTGATTTTTATATTGCATCTTTGTCTTCTAAAACAATCGTATATAAAGGTATGCTAACACCTGGTCAATTGCGCGACTTTTACCTTGATTTGAGCGACCTTGACTTTACATCTGCGTTGGCAATGGTTCACTCTCGTTTCAGTACGAACACATTTCCAAGTTGGGCTCGGGCACATCCTAACCGCTTCTTAGTTCATAATGGTGAAATCAACACCATCCGCGGTAATGTAAACTGGATTAATGCTCGTGAAGGTAAAGCGGAATCTCCATTGTTCCCAGATATCAAAAAGGTATTCCCCGTAGTAGATGATAGCGGTTCTGACTCCGCTATGTTTGATAATACATTGGAATTCTTGCACATGACAGGTCGTTCCTTGCCTCATGCGATCATGATGATGATTCCTGAGCCTTGGGAACGCAATAATCTCATGAGCCAAGAAAAACATGATTTCTATGAGTTCAATAGCTTTATGATGGAACCCTGGGATGGTCCTGCGGCTATGGGGTTTACCGATGGTACCGTTATCGGCGGTGTGCTTGACCGTAATGGATTGCGTCCCGCTCGTTACTATGTGACAACAGATGACCGCGTTATCATGGCTTCTGAAGTTGGTGTTGTAAACGAAAATGCTGAAAACATCCGTGCTAAAGGTCGTTTGGAACCAGGTAAAATGCTTCTCATCGATACAGATGAACAACGCATCATTTCCGATGAAGAGATTAAACATCGCGTTGCTACTGAATTACCGTACGATGAATGGGTAAAAGAACACGTTATTCACTTATCTGAAATTACTCAGGCCGATGAAAGCACCATTCCAAAGGTAGAGGATTTGTTCAAGGAGCAACAAGCCTTTGGTTATACTCAAGAAGACCTTGTTCGCATGATTGTTCCGATGGCAAAAGATGGTAAAGACCCTGTAGGTGCCATGGGTGCCGATGCGCCTTTAGCTATCTTGTCTGATAAACCACAATTGCTATATAGCTACTTCAAGCAAATGTTTGCACAAGTAACAAATCCTCCTATCGACTCTATCCGTGAGGAAATGGTTACATCTACGCGCGTTATGCTTGGTAACTCTGGTAATCTAACAGATCCTAATAAAGCTGGTACCTATGCATTATCCATGCGCACACCAATCCTTACGAACCAAGAGTTGGCGTCCATCAAGGCTCTTGATTGTCGTCGCATGAAATCCGTAACCTTGCCAATTCTCTTCGATCCTACTAAGGGTGCTGAAGGCTTGCGTGATGCGCTAAATGATTTATGCGAAAAGGCAGAAGAAGCAGCTCGTACAGATCAAAATGTGTTGATTTTATCCGACCGCGGTGTCGATGAAAATCATGCACCAATTCCAGCATTATTAGCTGTAGCAGCTGTTCATAATCATTTGATCGACAAAGTGTTGCGTACAGAAATCGGCCTCATTCTTGAATCTGGTGAACCACGTGAGGTTCATCACTTCTGTACATTAATTGGCTATGGCGTAACGGCTATCAACCCATATTTAGCACTTGAAACAGTTCGAGATTTGCAAGCTCGTAAACGTCTTGGTGATATTACACCAGAAGAAGCAGAAAAGAACTACATTAAAGCCGCTGTGGGTGGCATCATGAAAGTTATGTCCAAAATGGGTATTTCCACAGTTCGCTCCTACCACGGTGCACAAATCTTTGAAGCTTTGGGCTTGAATACTAACTTCATTAATAAGTTCTTTGTAAATACTCCAACTCGCATCGGTGGTATCGGCCTTGGTGGCGTAGCACACGAAGCCTTGGCACGTTATGAACGGGCTTTCAAATCCGACGAAACAGTGCTTGAACCAGGCGGTTGGTATGGTCCTGTAAAAGATGGAGAAGAGCATCTATTCAACCCTAAGACTATCGATCTATTACAAGAATCCCTTATCGAAAAGGATTATGCAAAATATAAAGAATACTCCAAAGCGATTCGCAATGATTACCATGTTACATTGCGTTCCTTGATGGAATTGAATTATCCTGTAGGCGGGGGTATTCCTATCGAAGAGGTTGAGCCGGAAGAGTCTATTGTAAAACGTTTTAAAGCTGGTGCTATGAGTTACGGTGCTATCAGTAAAGAAGCGCATGAAGCGATTGCTATCGCTATGAATCGTCTAGGCTCTACATCTAACTCTGGGGAAGGTGGCGAAGACGTAGCTCGTTTCAAACCATTGCCAAACGGCGACAGCATGAACTCCGAAGTAAAACAGATTGCATCTGGTCGTTTCGGTGTCACTGCGAACTACCTCATCCACGCAAAAGAATTGCAAATTAAATGTGCTCAAGGCGCTAAACCAGGTGAAGGTGGACAATTACCAGGCAAAAAGGTATATCCTGAAATTGCAAAAGCTCGACACTCTACTCCAGGCGTTGAGCTCGTATCTCCACCACCGCATCACGATATTTACTCCATCGAAGACTTGGCTGAGTTGATTTACGATTTGAAATGCGTCAACAAAGATGCGCGTATTTCCGTTAAATTGACATCTGAAGCAGGTGTTGGCACGATTGCTGCGGGTGTTGCAAAAGCGAAAGCGGATAATATCTTGATTTCCGGATATGATGGTGGTACAGGTGCGGCAGGGCGCACGTCTGTTAAACACGCTGGTGTGCCTTGGGAATTAGGTTTGTCTGAAACGCATCAAACCTTGATGCTCAATAGATTGCGTGACCGTGTTCAATTAGAAGTAGACTCCAAGTTGATGACTGGTTTCGATGTGGCTGTAGCAGCTATGCTCGGTGCTGAGTTATTCGGCTTTGGCACATTACCACTCGTTGCGGTGGGCTGTAAAATGGCTCGTGTATGTAATCTTAATACATGCCCTTACGGTGTAGCTACACAAGATGAAAAATTGCGTGCTCGTTTCACAGGTAAGCCTGAATATGTTGAAAACTTGATGATTTTCATCGCACGTGAATTACGTGAAATCATGGCTCGTTTAGGTATTCGCTCCGTAGCTGAACTCGTTGGTCGTATCGATCTTGTGCGTCAAAAATCTCAAGATGATAATTTCAAATTGTCTCGCGTTGACCTTAAACGTATATTGTTCCGTCCGTACATCGATGCTTCTGTAGGCCATATGCATATGGTTGACCAAGATCACGAGTTGGAACGCACCTTGGATATGTCCAAACTTTTGCGTATGTGCCGTCCTGCTATTGAGGACCAAAAACCGATTCGCGCTAAATTGGCTATCACCAATATCAACCGCGTTGTAGGTACCTTAGTTGGTTCTGAGGTGACTCGTCGTTATGGTGAAAGCGGCTTGCCAGACAATACAATCAAGTTGAATTTCGAAGGCTCTGCGGGTCAATCCTTCGGTGCTTTCATCCCTAAAGGCATGACACTAGAACTAGAAGGAGATGCGAATGACTACCTCGGTAAAGGCTTGTCCGGCGGTACCATCACTGTATATCCACCGAAGAAATCCATCTTTGAAGCTGATGAAAATATCCTTATCGGTAACGTTGCCTTCTATGGTGCAACCTCTGGTACATCCTACATCAACGGTGTGGCCGGTGAACGTTTCGCCGTACGTAACAGCGGTATTACTGCCGTTGTGGAAGGCGTTGGCGACCATGGCTGTGAATACATGACTGGTGGTGAAGTGCTCGTACTCGGTAAAATCGGCCGTAACTTTGGAGCAGGTATGTCCGGTGGCTATGCGTACATCCTCGATTGCGATGAACGCTATGTCAATACAGGTCTCGTAGAATTACGTACAGCCAATAATGATGACCTTAAACGCATTAAAGAACTGATAGAACAACATGTATTGCATACTAACTCCGCTAAAGGCCGTCATATTTTAGAAAACTGGAATAACTTTGTAAACAGATTTACAAAAGTTGTGCCTGTAGCCTATGAAGAAATGCAAGCTGCTATTGAACGCTTCAAAGAACAAGGCTTATCCTTAGAAGAAGCACAATTGGCTGCATTTAAAGAGAAATATGCAAAATAATTTTTAATTTGATTGAATATCGTTTGGATAGGATATATGAAGAGCCTCTATAGCTTTGACTATAGAGGCTTTTTCATGTATAATATTTGTATTGCAATATTGGATCATGGCAGTTCTCGGGCCTGTGCAATGGGGGCCTGTGAATCGTGTCAGGACTGAGAGGTAGCAGCACTAAGCGGTAACCTTCATGTGCCACGGGGAACCCGGGGGCTGTCGTGATCGAATATTGCAAGGCGGCCTGTGGGGCCGCTTTTTTTATGTCTAATTTAGGAATGTATGATACTTTATTCTGGACTATACGATGTTTTATCGTAAACCATATGATGGAATTCTGACTAGTAAATATCTACAAAGTTTATAAATAAATATATTACTTTGGGAATGTGGAGAGAACTATATTAAAGAAGTCAGATTTTCTTGAATATGGTATAATAAAGTATTGTAAGTTTCGGAAAAAGGGGGTGTTCCAATGGCATATATTGCGCTATATCGTAAGTATCGTCCGCAGACATTTACCGATGTAGTTGGTCAGCATCAGGTGTCTGATACATTGATGCGCACTATCCGTGAGGATAAGGTAGCTCATGCCTATTTATTTGCCGGTCCGCGGGGGACTGGTAAGACGAGCATGGCGAAGATTTTTGCGCGCGCTATCAACTGCGAGCATGGTCCAACGGATCACCCTTGTAACGAGTGTAGTGCTTGTAAATCGATTTTGAGTGGACAGTCCATGGATGTTCTTGAAATCGACGCCGCATCAAATCGTGGTATCGATGAGGTTCGTGCTCTCCGTGAAAGCGTCAAATTTATGCCTGTTGAAGGGCGTAAAAAGGTTTTTATCATAGACGAAGCCCACATGCTTACTACAGAGGCGTGGAATGCGCTTTTAAAAACCATAGAAGAACCTCCTGCTCATGTGATGTTTATCTTTGCCACTACAGAAATTGAAAAATTGCCTGTTACTATCGTGTCTCGTTGTCAGCGCTATACTTTTAGACGTATTACTTCTGATGACATCGCACAACGCTTATCTTACGTAGCAGAAAAAGAGGGTTTTGGTCTTGATTCTGCGGCGGCTCAGCTCATCGCTGTTCATGCGGACGGTGGTTTGCGTGATGCCTTGAGTATTCTAGACCAATGTGCAGGTATGGCAACGGGCTCTATTACACCGCAAGTGGTGGAAGAGTTAATCGGTCTCGTAAGTAAGAAATGGATTATTCATTTCCTAAATGCTTTGCGCAACGGCGATGGCCCTAAAGTATTATCCTACGTTCACGATGCATTGGCGGAAGGTCGTGATGCGACGCAGATTATGGAAGCTCTTATTCAACATGTGCGTGCCTTGCTCGTTGGTAAGGTGGCTCCTGATGCGGATGAGCTCAAGGTATATGACGCCTTTAAGGATGAGTTCCTAGCTCAGGCCAATAGCGTTGATTTCAATGAACTTAATCAATATGTGCGCAGTGTGCAATCTATCATGAATGATGCGAAACAAGTGGATAATCCACGAACCATCATTGAAATGGGTCTACTCGTGCTTTGCGCTAAATTAGGCTCTGTTGATGAAAGCTTAGAAGACCGTGTATATGCTCTAGAAAGTGCTGAGCGATCTGAACGAAATGATTTATTGAACCGCATGGCTCAATTGGAACAACGAGGCCCAGCGGCTCCTACACCAGCTTATGGTGCTAATGCATTTGGTCCACCTAGCGGCTATGCGAACAGCTTTGTTCCTGTAGATAATGCTGCTGTACAGAATTCTTCCATGAGTAGTATTCAAAATACTGCTGTTGGCACTGTGCCACCTCCAAGCAGCGTAGGTATGACACCACCGCCTGCGAATGTGGGTATGACTCCACCGACTGCGAGTGTAGGTATGACGCCTCCACCGATGGGAGCACCAGGTAGTACACCTCCTCCGATGAATGGAGTGGGTTTGGCTCCGCCACCAATGGGCGGCGTTGGCATGGTGCCACCGCCAAACAGTGGGGATACGGCTTCCCGAAAACCTACAAAAAACCAAGCTAAAGGTCGCGGTAAAAAAGGCATTAGTACACAGGCCATCATTAGTGACCAAATCTTGTCTGCTCAAGAGTATCGCAATGTACAATCCAATGTGATTAAATACTTGAAGGATAGTAATCGCAATATGACTTCTACCGTTATCGGTCAAGGTCAGCTGGTGTACGTAGACCAAAGCAAGGCGGTCATGGCCTTTAAAAATACATTGCATCTCAATGTGATGACCAATGAAGTGAATTTGGCGGAAGCGGTTGATGCTTTCACCTATACACTGGGCTATGCAGTACACGTAGAAATCGTGGATGCCCTCACGCAAGTTTATAAAGACTATAAAAAGGCTGCTGGTAGCACCACACAACGCCAAGTAAAAGCACCCCAACGACCACAAGAACCGATGGTTGACGTAAAGACGACCTCCGGTGCGGAACCGACACAAATGGATTTAACCAATGATTCGCAAGAGAGTAAACCTGATTCTGCAGCTGTGGACGCGGCTAAGGCTGCGGCGATGGCATTCTTAGCTAAGAAAACCGGCGGTGCCGTTGCAAATACGGTAGTTAGTGATAGTGCGAATACAACTACAATAGCTGCATCAGAAACTGCATTAGGAGCTGGCGTAGAAACAGAGCCAGCATCCGGTGGTGATGTGCCAATTACATCCTTTGATGGTAGTCCTGCGACACAGGTGCCAGATGGTGAAATTCCTATTGAGTCTCTAGCAGGTTCTATAGAAGGGGATGATATTCCAGTTCATTCCTTTGATGATGTGCCTGTAGATGATATGGAGGGTTCTTATGTATCATCCTTAGATGATATGCCGCCACATCCATTAGATAGTGTGACTGTTATCAGCGAGGATGGCGAAGTGTTAGAGCGCCCTATGGATAGCGGTGCACATATCGAGGTGGAAGCTGTCCCAAAGTCTGATGGGGGTGAACCTCATGAGAAAACCCCGCATCAAAGTGATGACAAAGCTATGCTTTCATCAGCACCTATTGAAGTAGAGGCTATCGATAGTGTTACGGTGGCTCGAGAATACGCTTGGGATCCAGAGCATATGACAGAAGAGGAACGAAACAATCCTCTCTTGGCGGAAACGCTAGAAAAATTATCTGAAGACCATGACATCATAGTCGAGGTTATCGAAGAATAGATAAAAAATTAATTGTTAGATAATAACCTTTGGCCTTGGGGCTATTAGGTGACACATATGTTATAAATCTATGTCATATATTGTTAATGATGTGGACTTAGAATGTTAGTATAGGACGATGTCTTAAAAGGAGGAAATACAATGTTTGGTAAAGGTATGGGCAACATGGCTGGCATGATGAAAAAAGTTCAAAAAATGCAAGAAGACATGAAGAAAATGCAAGAAGAGTTAAAAACTCGCACTGTAGAAGCTTCCGTAGGTGGCGGTGCAGTAACCGTTGTGATGAACGGTGAAAAAATCATCGAATCTTTGAAATTGAATCCTACAGCTGTTGATCCTGAAGATGTAGAAATGTTAGAGGATTTAGTAATGGCTGCGGTAAATGAAGCTAGCAAAAAAGTAGACGACCTCTTGGCTCAAGAAATGGGCAAAGTAACTGGTGGTCTTAACTTGCCAACAGGTTTATTCTAAATGACAAACGCTTTAGAACGGCTCGTAGAACAGCTGCGCCGTTTACCTGGCATCGGTTCTAAGTCGGCTAGACGCTTGGCTTATCATTTGGTAGAAATGCCGAAGGAAGAGGTAGACCGCCTCGTGGAAACTATCTTAGAAGCGAAGGGGGCTACGCGTCACTGTTCTATTTGCTTTAACTTATCAGCTCAAGATCCTTGCGAATTCTGTAGCAATCCAAATCGCGACCAAACGACGATTATGGTTGTTGAAACATCTCGTGATGTCATTGCTATCGAGCGCAGTGGTGATTATAAGGGCTTGTATCATGTATTGGAAGGCGCTTTGTCCCCTATGGAGGGCATTGGTGCTGACGATATTCGCGTAAAAGAATTGATTGCACGCCTTCGTGATGGTGTTGTACAAGAGGTTATCCTCGCAACAGACCCGGATGTCGAAGGGGAAGCAACTGCTCTGTATTTGGCGAGATTATTAAGTCCAAGTGGCATCAAGGTAACGCGCATTGCCCGCGGTGTTCCTGTGGGTGGCGATATCGAATATGCCGATGAATTAACGCTAGGCGGTGCCGTAGTGAACCGCCAAGAAATGAAAGGATAATAGTATGGGAGCTTTATTAGCATCACCGATTATATCGGCGGTTATTTCCATTGCTGTAGCCTACATTGCTTTCAAAGTAGCATTTTTCACCATTAAACGGGTGGCTATAAATGTTGTGATTGGTGGGTTAACCTACTGGGTATGCGTTCATATACTTAATATTCCAATGGATATTGGGGTGGGTATTTGGGCATTAACAGCAATTTTAGGCCCTATTCCTATGGTCTTAGCTGCTATATATTACGGCATTAAATAACAGGAGGTTTTTATGCTTATCAATCGTGAACAACAACGCGTTATTGATGAAGTGGAACAGAATATCCTCTTGTTAGCGTCCGCTGGGACGGGAAAAACGAATACACTTGCTTATCGGGTGGCTCATCTCATCGAGGGTGGCTATGCGAAGGCGGAGAATATCTTGTGCATGACCTTTACGAACAAGGCCTCAAACGAGATGAAAGGCCGCATTCAATCGCTCGTGGGCAGTCCTGCAAAGGCTGTGGAGGTTAGTACATTCCACAGCTTTTGCTTTTTCATTCTCCAACAAGAGGGCAAGCGCAACGAAACCTTGTACACGGATGTGACCATCTTTGACGAAGAAGACTGCAAGGAACTCTCTGAACCGTACCGTCCTGGTAAATTGCGAGAAATGTCCTTTGCTAATGTTATCTCCATGGTGAAAGAATATCGTTCCTTATATGGCTTTTATTCTGATGATCTCGTAGGTGACTACAAGCGGACAATTGAACGCTTACAGAAGGAACAGCGCGAAGCCATTGAACAGCTCTTCTCTAGCTTTGGTAATGTCCTCTACAGTGAACTCCATGATTTCTTGAACCATGGTCACGAATGGATTGCTGCGTATGATGAAAGCTTAGCTTCCGTGCACGGCCTAGATTTTACAGACCTCATCTGCGGTGTTCATCGCCTATTCCAAGACCCTGTAGTTCGCGAGCGCTGGCGCAGTCGTTACAGCTATATCTCTGTAGATGAAATGCAAGATACAGGCGTACTGGAGTACAAGGTTCTAGAAATGCTGTGGGAAGGTAATTACGTGCTACTATGTGGCGACTATTTCCAAACGATTTACGAATGGCGTGGTTCTGATCCGTTCCGCTTGCTCAAGCAATTTGATGCGGATTTCAAGCCTTTAAAAATTATCTTCTACGAAAACTATCGTTCTAATTGGACACTCTTTACGATGGCTTTCAAAACCTTACAAAATATGTTCCCTGACCTGGTTGGGTCTATCTACACTGAATTGCCTCGTGCCAATAGTGAAAGCAAGGGTAAGCCTGTTCTCATTAAAGGTTGTAAAAATAGCTACCTTGAGGGCCGCTATATCTACGAAGCTATCTGCGCCTTACCGAAGGATGCTAATATCGGCGTTCTCGTGAGAGATAATAAAAAGGCACAGCAGCTAAGTGATTCTTTTGAACGTCTTAACGGCGAACGACCTGAAGAGGAACGTCGTCACTTCATGATTATCGACGAGTTTAAATTCTTTAGACGTCAAGAAATTAAAGATGTTATGGCCTACTTCAAACTGCTCATGAATCCAAACGACTCTGTCAGTGCGAAGCGCATTATCAAGCGATATGTTGCTGGTATTGGTGACGCTCGTATCGCTGCGATTGAAAGCCCAGAGACGCGCCAAGTAGGTTTAAAATTGACAGATTTTATGGATATGCCTATCTTTGAGGCGGAGCCTTATGCAAAGCTTGTCAGTGGCTTAGAGCAGCACGAAGTAGTTGTTTATGACGTGGAGAGCACCGGCACAGATACGTCTCAAGACCGCATCATTCAAATTGCAGCTATTCGCATCGATGAAAATGGACAGGTCTTAGAGGCCTTTGAACGCTTTATCGATCCTGGTGTACCTGTTGGTCAATCCGAAGAGGTACATGGCTTCTCCGATGCGTATTTACAAGAACACGGCGAAGAGCCAGCTATAGTGCTACAAGCCTTTAAGGAATTCTCCAAGAATGCTATTATTGTAGGTCACAATGTAAACTATGATGTGACCATCTTTACGAATGAATTGGCGCGTCATAACTTAGGCAATCCTGAGTTCAAGGCTATTTACGATACCCTCGATATTTACCGTCGTTTCTATCCTAATTTGCCAAATCATAAATTGGGCTTCCTAGCATCTAAGTTCCCTATACATCATGAGCCAACACATAATGCAATGGATGATATCTTGGCTACTGCACAGCTTTTAATTTATGCGGTGAAAGAAAAAATCGTACCGACCACAACGGATCGCATGGTAGCTATAAATAAATATAAAGCAGCTTTCACGGATATCGCCTCTCAAATGGCGACATTGCGTAGAAAAGCCTATACGGAGATGCCAACGAAATTATTGGCGTATATCATGAACCAAATGGGGGTTTTAGAGTACTATAAATCTCATGGGGAAGCGGCTAAAGTAGAGCATATACGCGATTTGTATCGCATCATGGAAAAACTAGATGCGGCTTATGAAGGGCCTGCAGGTTTGGCTCGATTAAATCAAATCTTACAGATGGCGGCCCTTACGGCGGGTGAGCCTGCGCAGCAAGTACGAAATGAAGATCGCATTCCTATCATTACCATTCACCAAGCGAAGGGCAGTGAGTTTGACCATGTATTCTTGGCTGGGCTAAACGAAGGAACTTTCCCCAGTCCCTTTGCCATTGCAGAAGGTCGTGAAGACGAGGAAAAGCGTTTATTCTATGTGGCCATCACTCGACCTAAACAAGAATTGACCATTACCTTTGAACAGACGAACATACGAGGGAGGGCAGTTCAACCAAGTTCGCTACTCAACTATATGCCACGAGATCTTGAACTCGTAGAAAGGAGATACTAATGGCGCGAAAAACACATCGCCCCGATGATATTCTGTGGACCGTGACAGCTGTAGATATAGAAGTTGTACTTAGCAAGAAAAATGCAAGAAAAAAGCTAGTAGGTGATGGTCAAGATATATCAAGTAAAAATCGAGATATATCGAGTAGCAATCAAGACATATCAAGTCGTGATTCCGAGCATATTGGAGAAATATGTGATATTTCACTTGGTGAAGTGTTAGATACTAGATATCCTAGAAAGTCCTTAGTTAAACTCTTTGAAGAGAAATTAATCCACATTAATGGACATAAGGCTACACCAAAGGATACAATCTCCGAAGGCGACGAGATTTGGATTGCTATGGCGAAGGAAAAAATAGATCATGACCCTATCGAAATGGACTTACGCATTCTGTATGAAGATACTGATCTCCTTATTGTGGATAAGCCATGCGGTTTGACGGTAAACTCTAAAGATCAAGTATCTCTTGCCAATGGTGTGGCGCATTATTTTAAAGAACATGGTATTAAGCGAAAGGTACGTTTCTTGAATCGTCTCGATAGAGATACGACAGGTTGCATTGTCATTGCAAAAAGTGGTTTAGCACAAAGTATTTATCAACAGCAAATAGATGATAATACCTTTGAAAAGTGGTATATGGCGACTGTGGAAGGCATTGTAGAAGCCGATGAGGATTCTTTAGTATTCCCTATGGAACGCAGTGCTGATGGGATTCATTACGAAGTGAATCCTAAGGGAAAAGAGACTCGTACAGATTTTTCCGTCCTATGTAGACATTCTTCAGAGACTGTGGATAACTCTGTGAATAAGTCTAAAAATTCTGTGGATATAACAGCAAAAAATGTGGATATAAACTTAGGAGATGTTGATAAAAGTAGTCAAAATGTGGACAAAACTGTGTATAAGTCCAATAAATGTGGATATACAGAGGTTTTAGTTCGTTTGTACACAGGGAAAACACATCAAATTCGAGTAGCTTTCAGCCATATAGGGCACCCTCTTGTAGGAGATATCTTATACGGTGCACAACCTACGGGACAGCCATTCCAATTACGGGCTCAAAAGGTAGTATTCACACACATGCGCACAGGAGAGCGTATTACGGTTACGGCATAATCTGATCTGATTAACTTGTTACGTAATACAAAATACTAGTTTGTTAATAATAAGTTTGTACTATACATTGTGAAGTCACAATACATCAAATTTTCTAATTGAGAAATGAGAATTATTGATAACTCAGCAAAATCAATAACTTTAAAAATATTTTTCAAGAAAAATAATGACAAATGATAATCGATAAGCTATAATAGGACTATAAGCAAATCGATATAGTTCAATTTAAAAACTATAAATCAGAATGTAAGAGGTGTAGTATGATTTTACAGGATAATAGTGCAGCACGTAATCGGGGGATTACGCTTGCCAGTATAAAAGGCATTATAGGTAATGTCGTTCTCGTTATTTTTAAAATGATTGTGGGCCTTGCGTCTAATTCCATCGCCATCATCCTTGATGCGGTAAATAACTTAACAGATGTATTGTCCTCTGTATTAACTATTGTGGGTACGAAATTAGCCGCCAAAGGGGCTGATAAGGAGCATCCATTTGGCCACGGTCGTATAGAATATATGACTACCATGGCTATAGCTTTTATCATTCTCGGTGCAGGTATTGGATCCCTTAAGGAATCTGTGGATAAAATTATCCACCCTGAGGTATCTACATTTGATATTCCAGGTCTTGTTATCATCGCTGTTGCCATCGTTGTGAAAGTAGTGATGGGTCGTTATATCAAGGCACAAGGTGAGAAATATAAATCCGATGCACTCGTAGCATCTGGTATAGATGCCCTTTTTGATGCAGTGATTACCTTTGCCACATTGGTATCTGCAGGCTTAGTTTTTTTCTTTAACTTTGATATTCAAGGTTATGTGGGTGCTGTTATTTCTGTTTTGATTTTAAAAGCAGCGTATGATATTTTACGTGAAATGTACAATCATTTGCTTGGTATTCGAGCAGATGATAATTTAATCCGTAATATTAAAGAAACTATCGCACAGCATCCGAATGTGGGTGGTGTATATGACTTGGTATTAAATAGCTATGGTCCGGGAGAAACAATTGGTTCCGTTCATATTTCTGTACCAGATTCTATGACAATGGCAGAAGTCCATCCTCTAACAAAGGGCATTGCGGTTCATCTTTATAAAAAGTTTGGCATCAATATGACTGTTGGTGTATATGCTGAAAATAAACCAAGTGTAGAAGTACTTGAAATTAGAAAAGCTCTTGATCAAGTTATTAGTTTATATACACATGTAGTACAAGTACATGCCTTCTACGTACAAGAAGAAAAGAAGGTTATCTACTACGATATTATCTTTGACTTTGACGAAGAAGATCCACATGGTACATTGGAAAAAATCAAGGCAGAAATGCAAAAACGTTACCCTGACTATACACAATTCGCCATTGTGGATACGGATTTTAGTAACTAGTTTAGTAATATTGATTTTAGATATCTAAGCGAATAGAAACTTCTAAGTATATCTCTTTACTATATGGGATAATTTCATAACTAATATTATAAAATTAAAGGCTTTTACCAGTAATTGACCGAATATAATCGGTCAAGAATCGGTAGAAGCCTTTTCTTTTATTAATCGATAGATTTAGTTATACTATAGGTAAGAGAGGTGGTCCTATGTTGCAATGGATAAAGAAACATTATATTGTAAGTCTTTTAATTATCCTTATTCTTATTTTGTGTGCCTTACACCTCAGTGGTACGAGAAATGAGAAATGTATTTTACCAAAACAAGGGATAATTTTAGAAAAGGATATTACAGTTGATATTAATCGTAATCCTAATGCAATCTTAACAGTTATAAATGCAAGTAATTACTCTGAGTCTTATGCCATTGATGTATTACCTATTATGAAAAAATATAACTGTTATATTTTTGATTATCTTATCGTTAATGATGAATTATATCTGCTTGCACGCTCTAATGATACTATTTCTAATATGAATTTGTATCCACTTTTGATTTTGAGGGTCACTGATACATCTTTGACTGCTAATGTTATAGGATATGATTTTGATAAGTTTTCTGCTTCCTTAGACTATATCAATGGTAATATTATAGCCTCTAATAGGGAGGGAAAATATATTTTAGATGCTACTTTATCTGCTACTAAAATAGTTGATACAGATCCACGTTTGGTTCAACAAAAGAAAGTAAATAAACATGGTATTAAAAATGATAAAGTAATATTAGATTCTCTTATTCCTAGAGAATTATATATAAATGGTAAGGTAGGAGATACTTATTTACTAACAGTTACTCCTCTTATATATGCGAAACCAAATATGAATTTACCTTTTGAGTTTTTTAAAGCAGAACAGTATTATGGTATTCCTATATATGAAAATATGATGTTGTTTTGGAATGTTAAGACTAATAGAATGGAAAGTTATGATAATCTAAAGTCTATAACTTCTTTCAATATAAAATATATGGATATGAATTATAGTACTGAACTTTTCGAACAATGGAATCAAATAATTAAGAATGTAAATACTGAAAAATCAAATTAACTTGATATTATATAGCTTAATGAATATAATATATTGTATAAAATGTAATTTGTGTTGATAAATTCTCTAAGGAGAGATGGAATGAAAAAAATTGCTCTTACCTCATTAGCTGTAATGGCGGTTGTTGGTGTGTTTGCGATTCAGCCTGTAGATGCAAAAAAGGTAGAACAAGATCCAGTAATGACACCTATTGAAATGCCTATGAATGATGAAATTCAACAGGTTAATGGTGTATCTAAATCTACTAATCAAGAAACACGACGTTTGTCTAATAATTTAGCACAAGCTACAAAAGTGATGATTAAGAAGAATTGGAAGATTATTTATATTAAAGCCGTTCCTGCGGGGGATAAGGATGCTGTGCGCTTCTATTACAAAGATAATAGAGGGCAAGTATATAATGGACAAGTCGTTAGAAATACAGGCCTATCCAGGGGTAAATATATGGCTGGTTCTTTACGTCAAATAGAGGCATTGCAAGAATTAGTTAACCATTTGCAACAGAATGGTCAAGAAGTACCATCCTCTATTGATATCATCATTACTCAAGAAGGCTATCGCATTAAGACTATCTTTAATTACAATGAAAATATAAATAATCTACCAGCGTATCAACAACAATATGAACAAGAAAACTTCCCGACTATGAAGTAATAGAAACGCCCGTGCATGCACGGGCGTTTTGTTAGATTACGTAATCATCGGAATTATCTTTTTTAGATTTTTTGTAAATTTCTTTTACACCAGCCATTTCGATGAGTTCTTCCCCAAGAGCATCCTCATCATCCGTATTGAGCATAGAGTAGAAGGCCCAAAGAATGATGAACCAAATTGGTGTAAACAAGAGAGCAATTCGCGTATCTTCGTTTAAGGCGAGAATTGCAAGAACGAAAACAAAGAAAGCTAGGATAATGTAATTCATTACAGGGTATAGAGGCATTTTGAAGTTAGATTGTGCTGCTAGTTCAGGATTTTTCTTACGATATTTAAGGTGACAGATAACCATCATGGCCCAAATAAAGATGAAGCAGAATGTGGAGATTGATGTAATCATAACGAATACAGCTTCAGGCATTACATAATTGAGTACGACAGTAATCAATAATACGGCAGCTGAGAAAATCGTTGCTTGATATGGTACACTGCTGTGGGTCAAGCGCCGCATTGAGCTAGGTGCATGACCTCGTTTTGCCAAGGCATAAATCATACGGCCTGTACTGAAGATACCAGAGTTTGTAGCAGAGGCTGCAGAAGTAAGAACAACGAAGTTTACGATACCTGCGGCGGCTGTAATACCAACGGCGGTAAATACAGCTACAAATGGACTTGCAGCAGGGTTAACGGCAGTCCAAGGGTAAATACTCATGATGATGGCTAAAGAGCCTACATAGAATAAAATAATACGCAAAGGGATATTGTTTATGGCCATCGGAATAACCTTTTCAGGATCTTCTGTTTCGCCAGCCGTTAAACCTACGAGTTCTATGCCTGTGAAAGCAAATACAACCATTTGGAATGATAGGATAAAGCCCATCGTTCCGTTCGGGAACCATCCTCCGTAATTCCATATATTGCTAAAGGCGGCGACGCCAGCATCTGTGGTGAAACCAGTAACAATCATGATGATACCGATAATGATAAGAGAGATGATAGCGATTACCTTAATCAAGGCAAACCAGAATTCCATTTCGCCAAAATATTTTACAGCTGTCAAGTTCATTAACAGCAAGGCGACTAAAACAAGTAAGGCTGGTATCCATTGAGGAAGCCACGGTATCCAGTATTGCATGTAGAGGCCTACGGCTGTCAAATCCGCCATGGCTAGTGAAAGCCAGCAGAACCAGTATGTCCATCCCGTGATAAAGGCTGCTCGATCCCCTAAGTAATCTTCTACAAAGTCGATAAAAGAGTGGTGATTTAGGTTAGATAACAATAACTCGCCTAGTGCTCTCATAATAAAGAAGCACATAACACCTGTTATTAGGTAGGCGAATATGATGGATGGACCAGCCAAGTGAATGGCGCGACCGGAGCCTAAGAATAGGCCTGTACCAATAGCACCGCCGATGGCGAGTAGCTGTACATGCCGGTTCTTAAGACCCCGTTTTAACTGATGCGTATCAGACATAATAAAGACCTCTTTTCTACAAACTATCTATAGATATAAAGGCTATGGATTACCACAGTTTTAACAATCTATAGAATCTTTAAAACTATTTTTTTATAATACAGTATCTATCCTAAAAAGTCAAATGTATTTTTACAGTAGACAAAAGACCTGATGATTTTCTGATGAGAGTATACCCTTATATTGATAAAAACATAGAATATCCTTTTCTTGAAGTTAATTGACGAATAATATAAAATATTTTATAATAAGTACACTTATAATAAAAGGAGGATATAAAATGGAATTTAGTTTTAGTTTGAACATAAAAGCGCCAAAAGAAGCTGTGTGGGCGTACTATGCGAATATCGAAAAATGGTATGACTGGGAAGAGGATCTAAAAAATATTACATTAAACGGTAAATTTGAGACTGGTTCATGTGGTACAATGGAGCTTGAAGGCATGCCACCTATGGAATATCAGCTTACTCTTGTAAAACCTTTTGAAGAGTTTTGGGATAAGACTGAAACTCCATTTGGAGCTATACTTTTCGGACATCAAATAATTGATAATCATGATGGAAGTGTAAATGTAAAACATACTGTAAGTTTAGAAAGTGAAGATAAGCAACATTTGGAATTTTTAAGTCAAGTTTTTTCGGATGTTCCTCAATCTATATTTATTCTAAAAAATTGTTTAGAAAGATAAGGTGATTGCTGTTTGTTTACATCAAAATATAAAGACAATTCAGAAAAATCAACAGGATTATTGTTCATGAGGGTGTACAATAAATGGCATTTTACTATAAAACAAGCGTTAAAAGAGTTGAACTTAACACATCCTCAATTTGTTGTTTTAGCATCTCTTGCGTATTTATCACAACATGATAACGAAGTTACACAAGTTATGATTTCAAAACTTTCAGGGATAGATGTTATGACAGTATCTCAAATATTGAGCTTATTAGAAAAACGTGGTTTTGTAGAGCGAAAAGAGCACTCTAGAGATACACGTGCGAAAGCGGTTCTTTTAAATGAAAAGGGCAGTGAAATATTACAAAAAGCAGTTCCATTAGTTGAACAAATTGATGAAGTTTTTTTCGGAAAGCTGAATAGTGATGAGGCTCAATTTAAACATCTTCTTGGCAGATTACATGAAGCGTAAGGTGTATCAATTTTCCGATTCTTGTGGAGGCTATTATGAGACGTCAAGATCGTATGGTTACAAATATAGATGAAATTAAAGGTATTTTAAATAGCACGCGTATCATTCACTTAGGTATGATGGATGGTGATTACCCTTACGTGGTACCTTTACATTTTGGCTATGAATTTATAGATGATGAACTTCATATCTTTGTGCATGGACATCATGAGGGAAAGAAGTTTGATTTGATTAAAGCGAACCCTCATGTATTTATCGAAATTGACGGCAATGATGAAGCCCTCATATCAGGTGGAGATATTCCTTGTAAATATAGTTCAGTCTATTCCAGTGTAATGGGACGAGGAGAGGCTGCTTATTTAGAGAATATTGATGAAAAAGTTCATGGTTTACAAGTGTTGATGAAGCATCAGACCGGTCGAGAATTTACCTTTACCGATGCCATGGTAAACTCTGTGGGCGTAGTTCAAATTAAAGTTGTAGACTATACTGCAAAGAAACGAAGACAGCTTGAACAAGATATTATTATGCCTCCATTAACTAAATAATGACAAAACATCCTATTGAACTCTATTGTAATATAGCGTTTAGTAGGATGTTTTATTATGTATAACTAATAAGCATTAAAGCAGCTATTTGCTCATAACTATGCTTTCACAATAGAAAAGATAAAAGTTTTATGAAGTAGCTAGGGCAACAGAATCAGGGGCATGTTTTTGATATAAATAAGAAAATATATCATTATATCTGTAAAGTATATATCAAGTTTTTATAAAAGGAGAGATCATGAAGAAGCTTCTATATAAGTCCGTTTTAGCTGCTATGGCTATAGGATTATTGTCTGCGGGATATGTTTCAGCAGATGTTGTTAATGACTCTATATCTACTGATAATGCTGGTGTTTTAGCTACCGTTACAAATGATATGCCTAGAGTTCATCCTGATTCAGCAATTAAAGCATTGCCAAGAAAGTCTTTTTTAGAGTGGCCTATGAAAACGCAAGAAGGGGCTCGTAATTGGAAAGGAATAGTAGGAGCTGCACAGCAACTGCCGTATGAGGTCAAGGCGCCTAGCTATATACCTTATGGTTATCAGCTCTATACAGCACGTCAAGATCAAAATGATGTATTAGAGGTTGTATATTATAAAAAAGGTGTGACTATCTATCGAGATGGGAAAAAATATATAGATAGTATTATGGCATATAGAATGGGATATTCCTTAGATACAGTAAGAGATACACCATATGTTCCATCTGAGTACGGCGATCATGAATGGTCTAAACCAGGTGACTCTAGTGAGGTTTATTATACAGGTAATCCTGAAACACATATGGTTCGCAGCATTTCGTGGACGAAGGATGGTATGGCTTATTCCCTATTCTTCTTAGAACGGATGAAAGAGGCTGATGCGGAATTCTATAAAGAGCATGTAGTACCGTTGAAGAGTATTGATAGCTCTCGTTATGAACTAGTTGGTAACTATCCGACAACACCGATTAAACCTAAAACTATTGAAGAAATGAAACAGGAACATGTAGTTCCTATGAAAGCAAAGACTGGCGTGTTTTAGAGAGAGAAGAAATTATGAGATTGAAAATAACAAAATCATTATTAGCCATGGGAATACTAGCTACCGTGATAGGCAGCTTAGGAGTACAATCAGTTAGTGCATTATCCCCTTTAGTGGATGAAAATGGATATACAGTTACTACTGATACAGTGGAAAAGAATAAAGAACTAATGAATCGCTATCGGTGGTATGATCAACTTGATAATGGTGATATCCTAGAGCGTAATATTGAGGCAACTACTAATTATTTTGGATATAATTTACAAATTCCGTCTTATATGCCTGAAGATTATGCAGTACGCGATGTAAAGTCAAGAGATCATGACGTATTAGAAATCGTGTATACGGAAACGGGCCATAAAGGAGAATATGGTCAGAAATTAACCTTCTCTAATACAGATATTGTGTATCGCATGGGGTGGGCTATCGATACCGTGGTAAAGCCTATATTGGAAAAGACAAAATACGATGCTGATGATGCCGTTAGCTTTACTACCCCTAATGGAGTCCCTGTACATACTTTAGGCTCTAGCAACGACTCTGTTCAAATTGCTTATTGGGAAAAAGATAATAAAGTATATATGCTCTACTTTGCCTCTACAAGAAACCAAAACTTTGTAAGCAAAATTGTAGACTCTGTAGGTCCTCTTACTAACGTAGCCGCTGATGATACTCGATTACGTGGTGAACGCAATGATAAGCAACATGTTGAAGAAAACGATGCGCAAAGTGTTAAACAAAATGGTGAACAAGATAGACCTCATTTTGAAACTATTGGTTTGCCACTGCGTACACATACGAATTCTGAGTGGCCTATACTTACGAGTAAATCCATCGGCTTACCTAGCGGTGTAATTGATGCATCTCGTAAGCTGTCCTATGACGTATCTGTACCAAGTTACTTGCCTCTTGGCTATACATACTATGCTACACATTTTTATGATAATGATGTATTAGAAACTGTATATTGGAAGGAAGGTCAAGAATATCAAGAACGCAGCGGACGTTGGGTAAATCATACGATGGTCTTTCGCATGAGCTACTCTATGGATACGGTATGGCCTAAAGAATATGTTCCAACGGAATACCATGACGTACAGTGGATTGACTCTACGCCAACCGGTGATGTGCAGTATACAGGTAATGTAGATAAGGGCTTAGTACGCAGTGTTGCGTGGAGCAAAGATAACATGGCATATTTCTTGTTCTTCCAAGTGCCTGTGAAAGCATCTGAAGCAGACTTTTATAAAGATTATGTAGTACCATTAAAAGATATTGACCCAAGTCGTACAGACTTAATCGGTGTAAAAACGATTCGTTAATACTAAACCCTAATAAGACTCTATAGCACGATTCGGTGATGCCATACGATGTTAGCGTTTAGTAAAAGAGTACATAATAAAAAGAACCTATTTCCTAGATATTAGAGTAATATCTTTGGAGATAGGTTCTTTTAGTGTATGTAATTTACATATATTTTGCTTTTAGGTATTAGTGATTTTATAGCTATCGAATATAAAGTAGCTTTCACTAATAGCATCATTATGGGTATACGTTAATTAGAAGAATACGTAGCGGATAATAACAAGAACCGCCAATACGTACATAATCCAGTTAACTTCTTTTGCACGGCCTGCAATGATTTTGAGTAGAGGGTATGCAATAAGACCTGCAGAGATACCGTTAGCGATGCTGTATGTGAACGGCATCAATACGATAACGAGGAATGCAGGGAAACCTTCAGTCCAATCATCGAAGTCGATGTTGCGAATGGCACCTAACATGAGGGCACCTACGATGATAAGAACAGGAGATGTGGCTGCATTTGGAACCAAGGATACCAATGGAGCCAAGAATAAGCAAATTAAGAAAAGTACGCCTGTTGTGACAGCTGTTAAACCTGTACGGCCACCAGCCCCTACACCTGCCGCACTTTCAACGAAAGCCGTAATTGTAGAAGTACCGAGTAATGCACCGGCACTAACACCGATAGCATCTACGGTCATGGCTTTACCAAGACCGGGGAATTTACCAGATTTAGGATCTGCGATTTTCGCCTCTGTAGCGGTACCAATCAAAGTGCCCATAGAGTCGAATAATTCTACAAATGTGAAGGAGAAGATAATCGTAATTAAGCCCATGTGAAGAGCACCAGGAATATCTAATTGCAAGAATGCTGCTTTGGAGAAATCAGGAACGGCTAATATGGTGAAGTTTTCAGGCATTGTGGAAAGGCCTGTCGCATAGGAGATGATTGTTGTTACTAAAACGCCGATCAAGAGAGAACCTTGAATTTTGCGAGCCATCAATAAAGCTGTAAAGATGAGGCTAAATAGTGCCAACAATGTTTCACCACTGTGCAAATTACCGAGCGTCAAAAGTGCCTCAGACGCTGGAGGGACTAGATTACCATGTGTCTGTACGACTTGACCCAAGGAGTTTGGAGACAAACTTATGGAGATAGCCATCAAGCCGGATAACTTTAAACCGATGATAGAAATGAAAAGACCAATACCAACGGTAATGGCAATTTTCATGGAGGCTGGGATACCTTCAACGATCATTTGTCGTATTGATGTCAATGTTAATACGAGGAAAACGAGACCAGAAATGAATACCGCACCTAATGCTGTTTGCCAAGATACGCCCATACCGAGAACTACGGTAAAGGAGTAAAATGCCAAGAGGCCAACCCCTGGAGCGAGAGCAATTGGGTAGTTTACAAATAAACCCATAGCAATCGTCACAAGACCTCCACCTAAGGCTGTGGCAATGAGGACCGCATCCTTATCCATGCCTGCAAGACTAAGAATGTTTGGCGCCAAGAAAAGGATGTACGCCATCGTGATAAACGTAGTGATACCTGCTAAAATTTCTGTTTTAACGGTTGTGCCACGCTCACTGAGTTGAAATAATTTATCTAACATTAGATAAAATCCTCCCTATATGAAATTAAAATCATACCTAAATAAAGATATTTCGATATATGTATAGTGTATCATATTTCCCACCATTTTTTGTATGAATTTGTGATATACTATTAATATATTATGAATGATATAGAGGTTAACTTATGAAAATATCTACAAAGGGGCGTTATGCCTTACGGATATTGGCGGATATTGCAGAACACGGAGTAGAAAAAAATGTACCGATTCGTGAGATTGCAGAACGCCAAGGATTTTCCGATAAATATTTAGAGGGAATTGTATCTCGTTTATCCTCTGCGGGCCTTGTTAAAAGTGGACGTGGTAAATATGGAGGATATCGTTTGGTGAAATCTCCGGCTGAATACAATGTATATGAAATTTTATATGCCGCAGAGGACTCCATTGCTCTCGTGTCTTGTTTAGAAGATGATGTAGAACCATGTCCTATGTTTAATGACTGCTTGACAGCTCCATTGTGGCAGTATTTACAAGATGAGTTCCGACATGTTATGGAACATGTTTCCTTGCAAGATGTAATGGATCACAAATTTCCTACGGAATAATTGATAGCCCGGAAACTTTAGTTTGAATGATCTTTGAGGATTACTACATTGTATACCTATATTTTAGGTATTTTTTATGGAAAGAGTCGCGTTTCGTATGCGGCTCTTCTTTATATATGAAATTAAAATGTAATAACATCTTATGAATAGTAACATAGATTGAAATCTAAGTAGAATCGTAATTTAAATGGAACTGTAATTAAAAGTGATTTATGTATATATTAGTTTATCTAAACGATTTTATACGGAAGGGAGGGTACTATGAGTACAAGTGTATATGATGCTCGAGGTGGCATGCGCAACGTGTGGATTATCACAGCTAGTATGACGGTGCTAGCCATATGTTATACAATGATAATTCCTTTTTTGCCAATATATCTATTGGAACTCGGTGTTCCAAAGGACGATGTGGCACTTTGGTCTGGGCTCGTCTTTGGTATTACATTCCTAATCGCTGGCATTATGGCACCAATTTGGGGGAAAATTGCAGATAATAAGGGTAAGAAACGGATGGCTCTACGAGCTGGTTTCGCAATTGCCTTTTGTTATGTTCTCATCGGTATGGTAACGGATCAGTACCAATTGTTGATGGGCCGTGCTTTAGTAGGTTTTGCTAACGGCTTTTATCCTGCGGCGATGACCATGGTCTCCCTCAGTGTGGATGAAAAACAGGTAGGCCATGCCCTCGGCATATTCCAAACAGGTCTAATTTTAGGTAATGTCGTCGGTCCATTTTTGGGCGGTGCCGTTGAAAGTGTTGTAGGTATGCGCCCTGTGTTTTATATTTCAGGTATAGCCGTATTCATTGCTACTTTGGCAGTATTGTTCCTTGTAAAAGAACCAAAGCTAAATGTAGAAAATATAGCTTCTAATGAACAGTCCTCAAAACCGGTAAAATCTACATCTTTACGAGAGGATTTTAAAGTAGTTCAAGAACAACCTGTATTAGTAAGACTTTTATGGATTTTCTTCTTTATGCAATGTGTGATCATGATGCTACAGCCTATCTTGGCGCTTTATGTAGGTGATATGCAAGGCACTATGGAAGGGGCTGCTATCATTTCGGGTACAATTCTTAGTATCGGTGGTTTAGCTGGTTCTTTAACGACTAACTTATGGGTGCGCCTTGGTGAGCACCGTGGCTACTTTAGAACCATTTCCTACTGTATGCTTGGTAGTGGTGTTGTTCTCTTACTTCAAAGTTTACCAGTAGGTATTTGGTGGTTTGGTGTACTACAAGTGCTAATTGGTTCTTGTATTGTGGGCATCAACCCATCTTTGAGTGCAGCCGTAACTCTCAATACGGATCCAAGCTTTAGAGGTCGCATGTTTGGTATGACGACGACAGCTCAACAATTTGGTTCTATGGTAGGGCCTGTGTTCGCAAGTATTGTATCTACCTACATTGGGATATCCTATGTATTTAGTATTACAGGTTTGTTATTACTCTATATGGGATTCCAATCACGGAAACTATCCGTGCGACATGATATAACAAAAAATGACATTAATCGTTAATCTAAGAATACTGTTTTAGTGCATAATAACAGGCTTTCATACACTTTTAGTGAATAGCAATCCAATATGGGTGGATTGATTGCTTTTACAAAAATATTGGTATATAGTTAGTTTAAGGTAAGTCATTAGTCTCACCGTGTGGGACAGAAAGGAGTTCTTATGGTCCGTATCGGTCATACTGTACTCGGCGAAAAGTGTACAAAAATATGTGTGCCTATTGTGGGCACAACAATGAAAGAAATTCTAGATGCCACTGCGGTAGCATGTAATACACCGTGTCACGTCGTGGAGCTACGCATTGACTATTATGAGCGGGCCCACTCCATTGACGCTATCATTGAATTATTAATGCTCATCAAGCCACAACTGAAAGGTCGTGGGTTGCTCTTTACATGGCGTACAAAAGGTGAAGGTGGGGAAAGAACGATTTCCACACAAGATTACTTTACAATGCTAGAACGTTTGATTCCTACCGGATTGGTGGATGCTATCGATATTGAGTTATTCTTTGATCAAGATAGAATGCTTAAAACGATAGAGTTTGCTAAGGTTCATGGAATTACTATTATCATGAGTAACCATGATTTCCATGGTACGCCGAGTCGTGAAGTCATTGTAAATCGACTCATTCAAATGAAAGAGTTCTTAGCGGATGTGCCAAAGATTGCCGTTATGCCTCACACAACTGGTGATGTATTGACGCTCCTTGAAGCAACAGCCGAAGTAAAGGCTTTGTATCCTTCGGATCCAATTATTACGATGGCAATGGGAGAACTAGGTGCTGTTACACGCACTGCAGGTGCTCTATTTGGAAATGCCATGACCTTTGCTTCTGCTGGTAAAACATCAGCACCAGGGCAAATCGATGTACATGCTTTAAAACGAATTCTAGATACCATCGACGTAGATGGCGTATTTGATGAACAACAACATAAACGCGTAAAAGTACATTAAAAAAGTCGGCGAAAGCCGACTTTTTTATATGTTTTGTATTTCTTGTAGTATATTCATTTTTGATGGGCGAATATAAAAAATATATATGTTTTTATTAATGACTTTATATAGAAATACAGATGTAAATGCTCTTACTTCTAAAGATGTAGAAGCCCTTACTTATATAGAGGAAACAATCTTATAAATACAGTTATATAAACTCTTACAATAAGTTTGATTCAAAGTCTTCAAGAATAGCCGCCACTGTTTCTGGTGCATTGCGATTATGTTCCACGATGCATTGTGCAAAGCTTTCATACATTGGGGTGCGAGTCTCCTCAAGTTCACGTAAACGTTCTATGCCGCCACTAGATAGAACACGACCTGAAGTAGATAGTTTTTCTACAGGTTGTGTTAATTGGTAAATACGGCCATTTTGGCGCAGGTGTGCATAGTTTTTAGGTACTGTTACGCAGCCGCCACCAGTGGAGATGACAAGGCCTGTTTGAGTGCCTAATTTTGCAATTATTTCTGCCTCTTTTTCACGGAACGCAGCCTCCCCTTGTTCTGTAATATAGGTAGAAACATTGCCAATTTCTTTTTCTAGCTCGTGATCCACATCAAACCAATTACGACCAGTTTCTTTACCGATTGCTCTGCCTACTGTTGTTTTCCCAACACCAGGCATACCGATGAGGATGATATTTTCCTTTTCACGGCGCACATCTCGCAAGATTTGTTCTATCTCTTTGGTACCAAAGCTTTCACCTTGAAAATGATTAGCCGCCTTAACACCTTGTGCCACGAGGAAAGGTAGACCATCACAGTACGGAATATTCATCATTTCTGCTTGTAAAAGCAAAACGGTACGGCGCGGATTGTAGATGAGATCCACAACGCCTTCTAATTTAGAAAATTGCATAATATCTATGAGGTTAGCTGGATTATGCGGATACATACCAATAGGTGTGCAGTTAATAATAATCTGTGCTGTTTCATAGTAATTAGGCGCATCAGTATAGAACGGAGCTGTTTTACGAGATAGATGCGTGATGCTCTTAGCACCTAGGTCTTCAAGAGCTACGTGAACCGTAGCAGAGGAGGCACCATCGCCAAGGATAATACATTCTTTACCGGATACATTTATACCAGCGTGTTCTAGAGTAAATACGAAACCATCGTAATCTGTATTGTAACCATGCCATTTGCCGTCTTTACGAACCATCGTGTTTACACAGCCAATGCGTTCTGCGCGAGGGTCTACTACATCGCAAGCTTCAAGGGCGTTAACCTTGTAAGGGAAGGTAATATTAATACCTTGTAATTCTTGGTCTGCAAAGAACTCTTGCAGTTGGCTCGGTTCTCGTTCAAATAATTCATAATTAGTATTTCCCAAAGCATTGTGGATGCGTGGGGAAAAGCTATGGCCCAACGTACGGCCAAGTAAACCAAATTTCATAGGACCTCCTAGGTCAATATACACAAAATGGCTAATAGGCTGTCACCTATTAGCCATTGGAGTTTTAAAACTATATCCATTGTACTATATATGCCATTAATAAGCACTACCATAGAGGAAAATATCAATTTTCAGGATAATTGCCGAGCAAGCGGAATTTATCTTGCGATGCGTGGAGCTCTGCCAATACGGAAAGTACTTTTGGATCTGCCAAGGATGCTTCTAAGTCGAGGTAGAACAAGAACTCAAAGTTATGTCCTACGATTGGACGGGACTCGAGTTTTGTAAGGTTCACACCGATATTAGCAAACTTGGTGAGCAATGTACCAAGCCCGCCTGGAGCATGACTTGCAGTCGTTACTACTGAGATTTTATTGGCTCCTGGGTATACGTGGAAATCCTTACTAATGCAGATAAAGCGCGTATAGTTGTTATCGCTATTTTGGATATTTCTCAATAATGGAGACAAATTATATAGGTCTGCACATTGAGGTGCTGCGATAGCCGCTACTCCAGGGTCATCACTAGCTGCTACGAGCTGTGCAGCTCGAGCTGTATTGTCATAGGAGCGTAATTCTACGCCTTCTAACTTATCTAGGAAGTGACTACATTGGCCCAACGCTTGAGGGTGGGAAATTATGGTATGAATATCTTCTAGTTTTGTGCCTTTTTTCACGAGCAAGTCATGAGATATCCAAAGGCGCGTGCCGCGGACTATATAGCATTTGCGCTCTTCTAAGAGGTCATATACTTCTTTTACAGACCCATTGGAGCTGTTTTCGATAGGTAATACACCGAATTGACATTCGCCGGATTCTACGGCATCGAATACGGAACGGAAACCTGTTACATAATGGATTTGGCTGAGAGGTAATAATTTATCACACGCCATTTGAGCATTGCTGCCAAATACGCCGGCGCAAGCTACACTGCCCCGTTGAGGTGGCAAGGTAGGGGATTGCTCAATGGCTTTTTTCATTTTCAACGTGAATTCATTGTCTTGGAATAACTGCTCAGATTGGTATGTGCGACTCAAGCTAAATAATGCTTCAAAAAAACGGCGTGCATATAGATCGAGGTCTGGACCTGCATCTTTTGTTACCTTGTCGAGGATGTCGCGCTCGCGTTTGGCATCGTAAATGGCCTTATTCATTTCCTTTTTTGCTGCTGCTACGTCCTTAGAGAGTTCCATGCGCTCTTTGAAGAGGGCGAGCATTTGGTCGTTTATATCGTTAATTTTAACGCGTACTTCATCTAAGTTCATGGTCAATATCTCCTAAGAAATCAAGAATGACGAGGGCCGTAACGGCTTCGATAACAGGTACTGCACGGAGTGCTACACATGGGTCGTGACGACCTTTGATGGTGAGTAATGTGTCTTCTTTTTGTGAAAGCGACACAGAATGTTGTTCCTTATAAATGGACGGAGTAGGCTTAATGCCCACTTGCATAATGAGGGGCAAGCCGTTGGTGATACCACCTTGAATGCCACCACTATTATTGGTAGTTGTTGTGATTGTATCTCCATCCATTGTAAAAGCATCGTTCACCTCGGAGCCAAGGCGAGAACATATGTCGAAGCCACCTCCAAAGGACACACCTTTGATGGCAGGTACGCCAAAGATAACGCGAGCTAATCGGTTCTCGATGCCATCAAAGTTTGGATTGCCAAGACCGATTGGTAATCCCGTAGCCACAACCTCAACAATACCGCCTGTGGAGTCGCCATCTTTTTTGAGTTTCATGACCAAGTTTTCTACTTCAGAACGCTTGTATGCATCGAGCATAGCAATTGGTTCTGTAGCAATTTCACGAAGTGCTTTCATATCTGGATGAACCATATCGATAGGAGTATCTTGGATTGTACCAACTTGTTTTAAATGACCGTGAATTTCGATACCTTTTTCACGTAGTAGTTGAAGGGCGATGCCACCAGCCACGCAAAGAGGTGCTGTAAGACGCGCTGAGAAGTGGCCGCCACCTCGCATATCTACCTTGTCACCGTAGCGCATGCGAGCCGTAAAGTCTGTGTGCGATGGACGAGGTATGTCGCGCAAGTTATTGTAATCGCTAGAGTGCTGAGAGGTATTGCGAATCATAAATGCCAATGGAGATCCACTGAGCATGCCATCTACCATACCTGCTAAGAATTCAGGTATATCGGCTTCTTTACGTTGCGTCTGTAATTGGTTTTGACCTGGCGCACGGCGCTTTAAGAAGGCTTGTAGCTCATCGATGTCGATGATATGTCCACAAGGGAGGCCTTCCACGATACCGCCGATGGCATACCCATGAGACGCGCCAAAGGTAGATACTTGTATGGTTTTACCGAAATTAGATGCCATTAGCATTACCTCCTAGTAAGTTCCAGTCCTCAAAGAAGTCTGGATAGGATTTTGTGATAGCTTCGCTATCTTTTAATGTCACAGGATTTTCACTGATGAGTGCCATCAATGTTCCTGCCATAACGAGGCGATGGTCGTTAACACAATCACCTTGTCCTCCTTTTAGTATACCACTACCGATAATATATAGGTCATCACCATCTTCGCGAACCGTGCCTCCTAAATCTCTTACGAGATTAGCAACGGCTTCGAGGCGATCGGATTCTTTCAAGCGTAGGCGCGCACCCTTAACAAAGGAGCTTTCACCATGGATAGAGCAAGCGAGGGCTGCCATAACTGGCAGCATATCGGGCATTTGTTCGAGGTCGGCATGGATTGGTTTTACTGCACGACCCATAACGGTTACGTTCATGCCATCCCATACTACATCACAACCGGCATCAATCATAATCTGCATGATGCGACGATCCGCTTGCACAGAATTTTTGTTCATACCCGTAATGGTAATTGGTTTACCTGTCATGCCCGCTGCTACCATCCAAATAGCCGTATTGGACCAATCGCCTTCGATTTGGTAATTACTTTGACCTTTAAAAGTAGCATTAGCCGCTACTGTAAAGGATTCTTGGACGGTGTCAGCAGCAGGTGTATGGTCGACTGTTACGCCGAAGTCTGCCATCGTTGTAGTTGTTAATGTTACATAGTCGCTAGATTGAAGCGGCGTAGTAGATGTGATTGTAGCGCCTCCACATTGTGGCGCAGCTAATAATAATCCAGAGAAAAACTGGCTACTCACATCGCCAACCATACCGAACTCACCGCCTTGTAGACGACCTGTCATAGTGAATGGTGGTTTATCTTGGGAGAATGTTACGCCGTGAGCTTTCATTTCACCGAGCATGGGCTCTAAAGGACGATCTGGTAAACGCCCTTTCGCATCCACATCTACCTCATTACAAATGGACGCTGCCACTGGTAATAAGAGGCGCAATGTAGTACCGGATTCATGGGGAACTATATTGCCCTTTGTTGGCACAGGACCAGGTGTAACAGTGACAACTTTGTTTTCATACACAACGTGTGCGCCTAAGCCTCGCAAGGAGTCAATAGTTGCATTGATGTCTTTAGAGGTGCGGCTCAGTAGTATGGTAGATGGCGAGTTTGCGAGAGTTGCGCAAATCAGCGCACGGTGCGCATGAGCTTTTGCAGGAATGGACGCGATAGTCCCTGTAGGGATGGCGTTCGTTACGGAATGCATATAAATCTCCTTTATATCTCAGTCTAAATAGGTTGCAAGTTCCTCGTGTGTTACCACTTTGAGCTCGCTGTGACCATAGCTAGTAGGTACTACGATTTTAATGGTTGCTCCTTCGCTTTTTTTGTCGTGCTTAGCGGCAGCTAGAATTTCTTCTTTGCTTATCGTTGTTGCGGTTGGCAAATCGTGTGCTTTGATGAGGGCCTTTAATTTCTTTAAAGCTTCCGCATCTAATTCTCCATGTTTGACGGCACCTTGTGCCATGAGCACCATACCAATAGCAACGGCATAACCGTGATGTACCTTGAAATGACTCGCTTTTTCGATGCCGTGACCAAAGGTATGACCGAGGTTTAAGAGGGCACGAACGCCAGACTCGCGTTCGTCTTGTTCCACGATATCCGCTTTTGCTTGAACGCAACGAGCGATGACAGTACTAACACTATCGCGATGTTTAATTAATGGTTTATGTTCTAGTTGGGTTAATAAACCAGGTACGTCGAGGAAGCCGTATTTGATAATTTCGCCGCACCCATTAATCCATTCCATATCAGGTAATGTATTGAGTGTAGCTGGATCGCAGAGGACGAGGATAGGTTGTTTGAAAGCGCCCCATAGGTTTTTCCCGGCTTCGAGGTTAACTGCTGTTTTACCACCTACAGAGGAGTCTACTGCGGCTAATAGGGATGTAGGAACCTGAACATAGTCGATACCACGTAAATAGGTCGCTGCAGCAAATCCTGCCATATCGCCTACAACACCGCCACCAAGGGCGATGAGCAAGTCTTTGCGAGTCAATGATTGGGCCGCCATGTATTCTACTAAATCGATGAGTTGATGTGCATTTTTGGAGCTTTCACCAGCAGGGAAAACATAATCACAAACAGCATAACCCGCATGTTCCATATTAGCTTTCACAGAGTCCAAATAGTGAGGCGCCACGTTGCTATCGCTGACGATGATAACACGGCAATTTGGTTTTAATGGTTTAATATAATCGGTGATGCGTTGTAAAGCGCCTTCCTCGATGACAACATCATACGGTGTAGATGCATTAATATGGATGCGAGTCATAACGGTTCCTTTCTTAAAAGAATAAGCTAGTACCTATTATAACGGATACTAGCTTATTTGTGTGATATGTAAGATTATTTAGTGCATTCTACCAATGCTTGGCGTAACGCATTAATTTCTTTCATAAGGCTAGTGAATTGGTCTGGACGCAATGCTTGCGGACCGTCGCACAATGCTTTGGCTGGATCGTTGTGAACTTCAATCATAAGGCCGTCTGCACCGCCGCCTACGGATGCAAGTGAAAGCGGACGAACCATGCGGCTCATACCTGCTGCGTGGCTAGGGTCCATGATAATTGGCAAGTGAGATAATTCATGCATCATAGGAATTGCTGTTACATCTAAGGTATTGCGAGTCTTAGTTTCGAATGTGCGGATACCGCGCTCGCATAATACAATTTGTTCATTGCCTTCGGACATGATGTACTCAGCAGCCATCAACCATTCTTCGTATGTGGCAGATAAACCACGTTTTAAAAGAACTGGTTTATTTAATTTGCCCACTTCTTTTAAAAGCGTGAAGTTTTGCATGTTACGAGCACCGATTTGAAGCATATCTACATTATCAAAGTATTGTAATTGGGAGATATCCATAACCTCAGAAACGATAGGAAGACCTGTTTCTTTTTTAGCAAGCTCTAATAACTCTAAGCCTTCTGGGCCCATGCCTTGGAAGGAGTATGGGGATGTACGAGGTTTGAAAGCGCCACCCCGAAGGATTGTGGCACCAGCTTCTTTACAAGCTTTAGCAGTGGCTAATACTTGTTCAGGTGTCTCTACAGAGCAAGGACCGGCCATTACTGCGAAGTGACCACCACCGATAAGTGCACCACCTACATTGATTACAGAATCATCGGGATGGAACTTGCGGTTTGCTTTTTTGTATGGCTCTTGAATGCGAGTTACTTTATCTACGAAATCTAGGGACTCGATTTGACGCGCATCAAGAGATGCAGTATCACCAATCAGACCTAGAATATTGTATCGCGTTCCTTCTACTGGGTGGATAACAAATCCTTGAGCCTCTAATTCACTGCGTAAACGAGATACTTCTTCTGCTGCTGCATTTTGTTTCAATGTAATAATCATGATAATTCCTCCTTGTAACTACAGTGAATAGTTGGGCTGACCATACGGATAGCAAACAAAAAGGGCTACCCGTAATCTAATACGGGTAGCCCTTTTACTATTCTAAGCAACTAATGTTGAATAATCCTTTATTAGCGCATCACAAATAGTTCCTTACCCGTACGTTGGATAAAGAACCAATAAAAGTATTGTTTTGCTGTGAGGCTAATTTGGTTAGTCATCTTTGGTTGCTCCTTTCTAAAATGTTGGGTATAGTATAAACCCAAATGATAAAATTATGCAATACCTAAAAATGAATTTCATGGAAGTTTTAAAATATTTTTGATATGGGAATTAACAGGAACTGAGACGTTTTGTGGTATTAAGCGTATTTTTGATATAATAAAAATAAGAAGCTTTTATTGCTTATAGGATATTTCGTAATACGCCTAAATCGATTCTTATAAATATGCTTATAATCAGAAAGGGCACCTATGATTATTCAAATCTTAGATCATATAACAGAGGAAATAAAACAAATTCGTGTCGATGTATTTATAAAAGAACAAGGGTTTGAAGACGAGTTTGATGAAATCGATGAGACTGCAAAGTTTGTGCTCTTATCCATTGATGGTAAAGCGGCTGGTACGTGTCGATATTTTCCCAGTGACACAGCTGGAGATGCACATATTGGGCGTATGGCGGTACGCAAGTTGTATCGTGGACAACATTTAGGTACTAAGATCATGATGGCCGCCGAAAATGCTATTCGTCGTGACGGCTTTAAGACGTGCTCCTTGTCAGCGCAAGTACAGGCCAAACCATTCTATGAATCCCTTGGATATCGTGCTGAAGGGGACGAATACCTTGATGAAGGCTGTCCGCATGTGATGATGCGGAAAGTATTATAAGCCGTTCAATAGTGTTGTATAATAAGAATTGATGGATATATTATTATTGTACATAGTATTTTATAAGTAAATTGATATATCTTTTTGAGAGGTGAGAGTTTATGAAACTAGCAGAAGCATTACAAGAACGATCTGATTTAAATTATAAAATAAGCGATTTAGAGCTTCGCTTAACTCAAAATAGTTTAGTGCAAGAAGGGGAAGTACCGAATGAGAACCCTGAAGAACTTTTGAAAACATTAGAACAATGTGTAAATAGACTTCAAAAATTAATTGCAGATATTAATTTAACAAATTGCAAAACTATTATAGAAGGTCGATCTATTACTGAAATCATTGCCGAAAAAGATTGCGCTGCTTTGCGCCTAACTGCTTATCGAACATTGGCATCTAGCGCAGGTAGTATTAATTTCCGTGCGAGAGGGTCTGAGATTAAGCTAATGCCGACTGTGAATGTGGCAGACATCCAAAAAGAAGCTGATCATATCGCAAAACAAGTACGTTTATTAGACAATCTATTGCAGTCTGCTAACTGGACAACTGAATTGATTGAAAGCTGATAATAGTTGGTAGTTTGAAACAGGGTGGACACAAAACCTTTTGCTTTTACCAAGCTTATTATGAATACATTCATGGGGCGAATGAAAATCTACGGTGTAGGCCTATTTGCGCACAAATGTATTGATACAATTTACAATGTATAACCATGTGTCAACTGTAAAACGAGGGTGGCGTTTGGGGACTATATTTCTAGCAACATATACACTGATATGATAGTTTTTTGTTTTTTAGAGATAAATAGGAGAGAGCTGTTTAAATTTGCAGCAATTCCTCATAACTAAGGTTTAAATAATCATGAAAAAAGAGCTGATAGCGTTATAGCTATTAGCTCTTTTCTATTGGCTCGTACGTCCCTAGATATTGTATTTTATAACGTCTATTATTCTAAATCGTCAAAATCAAATGCCGCTGCTTTTGTATAGTTTGTAACTTTAGCTTCGAAGAAGTCAGTTTTTGTGCTATTCAAGTTGGAGAAGCTTTCGATCCATTCCATTGGATTATCCTTGATTTCAGGATATAGATGAGGCAAGCCGATTGCTTCTAAGCGAATATTCGCAAGGTATTTGATGTAGCGCTCGATAAGAACGTTGTTAAGGCCGAGGATTTTATCATCAGTGATGTACTGGCCCCAAGCGATTTCATTTTCCGTACCTTGACGAATCATGTCCGTAATTTTCGCCTCTAGTTCAGGTGTGAACAAGTCAGGACGTTCACGGCGTAACTCGCGGATGATGTTTTGGAACAATACGAGGTGAGTTACTTCATCGCGGTTGATATATTTGAAGATAGTGGATGTAGCTGTCATCTTACCTTGGCGTGCCAATGTGTAGAAGAAGCTAAAGCCAGAGTAGAAGTAAATACCTTCTAAAATATAGTTCGCAATGATTGTATGAATAAGGTTTGCTTCGCTAGGATCGTCGCTGAATCGTTGGTATGCATCGGCGATGAAGCGATTACGTTCAAGTAATGTTTTATCTGTACGCCATTCGTCATAAATTTTGTCACGTGTAATAGGATTTGTTACAGTGTCCAAAATGTAGGAATAACTTTGAGCGTGAATTTCTTCTTGGAATGCTTGGATATTCAATAAGGATGCCACTTCAGATGCTGTAATATAGCGGCTCAAATTAGGCAAGTTTTCAGATTGAATGGAATCAAGGAAGTTCAAGAACGCAATGATTTTATCGAAGGCACGACGCTCGTAATCTGTTAAGTATGGGAATTGTTTAACGTCTTCGTTCAAGGAAATTTCTTCTGGAATCCAGAAGTTGTTGAGCATTGTACGGTACATTTGATTTGCCCAGTCGTACTTGATACGGTTCCATTCGCGAAGGTTTGTGGTATTACCGCCAATCATAGATTGAGTGCCACGGTCACCTTTTTCATTGAAAATCAGTTTTTTATCCATAGTAGGACTCCTTTATACGATGATGCGACCTATACTTCTATAGGTCGTCATCAGATTTATAATGTTGGTGAAAGTATCTTTTACAGGTTTAGTGCTCTCTAGTTATAGAGTATATTTTTTGTAAACTATGGCAATGATATCTTCAACTTTTACCATAGCTTAAATTGTATTATAGAATGTAGCGTGTATCTATCCTATATTAGGAGGAACAGCTTGTGCATTCATCCATTTCAAGGGATTGGTTACGGATGTAGTAGATCGTTTTGATCCCTTGTTTGTAGGCTTCTACGTAAAGGTCAAGAATTTCTTTCGCTTTCATTTGAGGCGTGATATACAAGTTGAAAGATTGTGCTTGGTCAATATGACGTTGACGTACGCCACAAGCTTTGATGGACCATTGTTGGTCGATTGTATGTGCCTCTTTGTATAGCCAGAATGTTTTGTCGTTCAAATCTGGTGCCGTTTTTGGTGTGAAAGAACCTTTCTTCTCTTCGATGAAGAATTTTTTGAAGATAGGGTCGATACCAGCTGTTGTATTAGCGATGTTGGATGTAGAACCTGTAGGAGCTACGGCCATCAAGTAACCGTTGCGGATACCGTATTTTGCAACGTCCGCAGCCAATTGTTTCCAACGATCAGATGTGTAACCACGACGTGTGAAGTATTCACCAGTTTCCCATTCGGAACCTTTGAATGCTGGGTACGCGCCTTTTTCTTTTGCAAGCTCCATAGAAGCTTTAATCGCATAGAATGCAATGTTTTCAAATAATTTGTCCGCTACTTCGATGTGTTCATCAGATTCCCATTGGATATCATGGTTTACAAGGTAGTGGTGATAACCAGACGTACCAAGACCGATAGCGCGGTATTTATCAGAAGTCATGCGAGACTCTGGTACTGGTGCTTGGTTGATGGAGATAACATTGTCTAACATACGAATTTGAAGGGCAATGTTTTCTTCCAACTCTTCGTCTGTAATACGGCCAAGACTGATAGAGTTCAAGTTACATGTAACCATGTCGCCTGTATTTGTTTTAGTAGTAATTGTACCGTCTTCGTTGATGATTTCTTCAGCAAGATTAGTGAAGCCAACGTTTTGTGCGATTTCATGACACAAGTTGGATGCGTAAATCATACCTGCATGTTTGTTAGGATTGGCAGCATTTACAGTATCGCGGAAGAAGATAAATGGTGTACCAGTTTCAACAGCGGAGCGCATGATTTTTTTCATCATATCTAATGCTGGTACTTCGATGCCGTGTAAGTTAGGATCTTGTTCACATTCGAGGTAACGTTTTGTGAACTCCTTATTGTCATCAGTATCGTAGTAGTCCTCTAAGGAATAGCCTTTTACAGCCAAGATTTCATGAGGATCGAAGAGGGTGAAGTTTTCACGAGCTAACATACGTTCCATGAAGATGTTTGGAACGGAGATAGCAGGGAAGATATCGTGCGCTTTGCGACGATCATCACCATTATTTGTACGAAGCTCTACGAATTCGTAGAAGTCTTTATGCCAAATATCAAGTGTTACTGTAGCGCCGCCCTTACGTTTACCCAATTGGTCTACCGCAACTGCAGTATCATTGTACAAGCGGATCCAAGGAATAACGCCACCAGAGGAGTTTTTGAAGCCGCGAATATCGGAGTTCAATGCACGAACTTTACCAAGGTAGATACCAAGAGCACCACCGTGTTTAGATACGCGAGAGAACTTGCTATTTACGTCGTAAATGGACCATAAGTTATCATCTACACCAGAGATAAAGCAAGAGGACAATTGGTGGAATGGTGTACCAGCATTTGCCAAAGTAGGTGTAGCTGTCGTCATTTTTAATTGACTCATCAAATCGTAGAATTTCTTAGCGTATTCTACTTTATTTTCCCCTTCTACAAGAGCCAAATGCATTGCGATAGCCATGAAACGTTCTTGAGGTAATTCAAAGATTTCTTTGTTAAAACCTTTTACCAAGTAACGGTCAGCCAATAATTTGAGACCTTCATAGTTGAAGAGATAGTCGCGCTTAGGTTTGATATAATCGCCTAATTCTTGCAATTCGTCAGCTGTGTACTCTGTAACGAAAAAGTCTGCGTATTTTTTCTCTTTTACAAGCATGTTGACTAGATTTGGGAAGTTTCCGTAGCCAAATGCTTTGTAACGACGAGTAATAGCGGCTTCTTTATAGAGATCGAACAAGAATAGGCGGGCTGCTACGAATTGCCAATCTTGGTTCATTTTATTAACTTGGTTGCCGAAGCCGTCGTCTTTTTTAGATATAACTTTTTCGATAGCTGTTTGGACTAAAGTCTTTTGAATTTCTTTAGTAGTCATGCCATCAACGAATTGCAACTTCGCATCCATTTCTAATTCTAGTGGATCACAAGAATCTAACCCCAAACATGCGAAGGCTATCATTCGTTTCGTTTTTTCAACGGACAACGGCTCGAAATGGCCATCCCGTTTCTTGATCATAATCTCCATTACTGTTCCCCTTGAGAGCAAAAAGTCATAAAACTGTTAATATAGTCGTATAAGCATATATAAGATTAGAATGAATTATATAAAATATCTTTAAGTTGAGTCTAATCAGAAAAATAAGAAAACTACTATATATGGTAGTTTTCTTATTTGGCTTATACATTATGTTACGATTATAGCGAAAAAAATCTATATATTCAATATTGACATTTGGAAATTTTTTAATATAGTTTTACAAAAAATGTCGATATGGCTGAAGATGCCTTAAATTACTAGCTTTCATAATTAATTATATAATACGCTAAAAATAATTCTTCGTGCGCTGTCTTGATATGCGTAGTAGGAGTGGATTAAGAGTTTGTATCCCGTGCCTTCTATAATGACTGAATCTGAAGCCGTTTTAGGAACAGTGAGAAATTTTTCATATATATGATGAACCTCGGTCACGCCATTTGGTAGAGATACCTCTAAATCAAGGCCTTCATTGATGAATCTAAAGTTGATAGATTCATAGGATGCTGTTGGTATGTCAGCTGTACTATCAGAAGGCTCACGTACTTCTAATTCGATGTTAGAAATGAATTTATTATATCCTACAAGCGAAATAACATGAGGTTCTTCAACGGCCGTAAAGCTGATAAACTGAATATTTCGTTCCTTATATATTTCCGTTGCTCCTGATTTTGAAGAATCCCCCTGTATAATCGTCCTGCCATAGTCTGTAAAATCAGGGTTAAATGTTTCTGTAATAGGCAAGTATACGTGCCATTGACCGTCAATTTTCGTATAGTTTGTAAATTCTCGATGGGATGTGTAACCGATAAAAGGCATTAAAAGGACTGCACCTAGGGCGAGCGCCATAATTGTTGTATGGATCGATGGAGTCAAACGCTTTACAAAGGAGTATACATTATGTGCTAAGAAGATTAGATTGAATGCGGCTACGTAAATCGTATTGAGCCAGAGTACGGGCTCATTTATTACGCGCTTGCCAATCAGGATTAAACACAATATTGTAATCGTAATAAATAAGAAACATAGAATCCTTTGTGTCTTGCTGCTTTCACTAGACCTGAAACTAGCCAAGTAAAATAGATAGAAAATGGCTACATACGGATAATATGTGTAAAGGAATCGTGCATCTTCACGGAGGCCTAAGAGGATCAATACCAAGTAGATATTAGCTAGAATACCTGTAATGATGGAAGCTTTTGGTAGTATGATTCCAAAAACAACATTATAGAATGTATTTGGTTCTGGCGGTCCATCAAGCTCCTCTTTATAAGTGCACAGCATGGACATACAGATAAAAATATTAATAGCGGCTAGTGCTTTAAAGATTAGATCATCAAAGGTAAATGGTTTGTTCAGAATGATGAAGAAAAACCATAGAGTCATGATTATGACGACATTGTACAGTGTTGATGTAACAATGGTAATACCAATCCGTTTCAGGCGATTGATGATTTCGCCGATGTAGTATTCTCCAGGCGATGTAAAATATAGAGCAATCATAGAGTACAGCCATAGATATGATATGTTTTCTGTGGCTAGCTCGATGCCTCGTATGTGATGGTACGTTTCATGAATCGTATATAGACCAACGCTGATACCTATGCTTAATAATGTATATACTATGGAGAACTTTCGATCTCGTGTTATATATGATTGTAGTATGACGATGAAGAAATACAGCCCATAGAACCAAAGGTCTATATCGGCAAACCAATCTTGCTCTAGATAAAACGGTGTACATGAAAATACGGCAATTAATGCCAGTAATATAGGTGACTGCGTTGCTAGGTCACGCAGCGAAAACCATAAATGTGTAATTGCAGATTTCATAGATTCTCTCCCTTTATAAAAATAAATGCCCCCCTCTTATCTGTAGTATACATGTTTTCTAGTGAAAGTCCTATGAGGTTTTACAGGCGTCTGAATTTACATTACAATAACATTAAGAGCTAGTATTTATAGAAAAGAGGTCGTTCACATGGAGTTCTCTTATTTTTTACCAGTACATATCCAATTTGGTTGGGATAAAGTCGATAGTGTTGCTGATTTTGTTAAGCCTTATGGCAATAAAGCACTCATCATAACAGGGCGGACAAGTGCCAAAAAATCTGGACTATATGACCGTGTGACGGCTAAACTTGATGCGGCACATATCGAACATGTGTTGTTTGACCAAGTGGATGCAAACCCCTTAACGACGACTGCGTTGGACGGTGCTGCTTTAGCTAAATCTGAAAGCTGTGATATGGTCATTGCCATTGGTGGTGGCTCTATCATGGACTGTGCAAAAGGCATTGCATTTATGGCCGTTAACGATGGTGACATTAACGACTATATATTTAACCGTAAAACCAGTGATAAGGCGTTGCCTCTTATTGTAATTCCCACAACCTGTGGCACCGGCTCCGAAGGTAATGGCTTTGGTGTACTTACTAATCCCGAAACAGGAGACAAGAAATCCTTGCGATGTAACGCCATCGTACCAAAAGTATCCATCGTAGATCCCGCAGTGATGGGCACAATGCCGCCCCATGTATTGGCATCTGTGGGATTTGATGCACTCTGTCATAATATCGAGGCGTATACTTCTAAAACGGCACAACCTTTTACCGATGCATTAGCTCATTATGCTGTAACTTTGTTAGCACAATATCTTGTGCCTCTATATAAACATGTGAAAGCAATGGATGAAGGCAAATCAGCTGTTCTCAACGAAACTCAACTTACAAAAGCTTGGGAGTCCGTTACATTGGCTAGCACAATTGGAGGCATGGTTATTAATACCGCCGGTGTAACACTTGCTCATGGCATGGAACATCCTGCTAGTGGGCTTAAGGATATTACCCACGGTGTAGGCCTTGCCGTTATTGAACCTGTTGCAGTGGAATATACATGGAGTGCTAACCCCGATAAATTTGCTACATTGGCACGTATATTTAACCATGGAGATGGCTCCGAAATGGGTGAAGCACTGCGTTTAATCGTCCATGAGTTAGACCTTACCACAAACCTTACAGAACTAGGTTTTACAAAAGAAGACATTCCTTGGCTTGTCGATAACGTGTATGTCGTAGCTACCGGCAATATTGCTAATACAGTGGCCGACGTGAGTCGGGAAGATATAGAAATGTTGTATAAGAAAATGTTCTAAGTATTGTCATGATAGGAGAGAATTTTGTTCCAAGGATTTTATGGCCTATTAACGGTTATGCTATGCGTGTTGTTTGCAATTGTGGTAGCGCTATTTAACATAGCACCTATTACATACATGGTTTTTGGTATAGCCATAGTATTGAGTGTGTTACTGCAATATGGTCGCTTTAAGAAACGAACTATATCTGAAAGAGCCTATAATCGATTGGCTTGTGGTTTGTTTGTTGTCATAACCCTTTGTATATCTTGGCTCGTAGCTGATTGGCTTAAATATGATATTCAAACGACTCGTGATCAAACTGATGGTTTTGAGTTTAGTACGATGGATTGGAAACGTGGTTGGCCTGATAGTGATGAATTACCAGAAGGATTAAAGCGTCCTAGTGTACTTCCAGAAGGGATTATTAGAGCCTCAGCATCTGGTGATGACTTAGCTTGGGCGGGTGCATATCCTACGAAATATACCGTTTTAGAAGGGGACCCTGCAGTTATTGCACAGTATGAGAAAATTGCAAAGGCACAAGCTACTTATCAAGTACAAATCGATAAGCATGGTGTTTTACGTGATTTAAATACGGGAGAACGAAAAACGTCAATATCTCATCCGAGTGAATATAATATTATTGAAAGTATAAATGAAGAGCCAATAAATCTACCTAAGCGAGATTTTGTTGAATGGTTGCGCTTTGCACCTAGAAAAGAAACAAAAACGGTGGTTAATCAAAGTACTAGCTCCGTTCGTAATCATAGACTATATGTATTTGTAGATAATGGTGATATAAAAAGGCCTCATTTTGTAGAACTGTTAATCAATGATGATGGGACTCGAGCTGTGTTTTATCAGTCGAATTAAAATACTTAAGACTTTTACAAATTCGATTGTGGAGAGTGTATATGCGACAGTGTTTAATGTATTTAAAGAATTTGTTTACTGAGCCTCCATATAGAAAAAGTATATGGTTCTTTATAATTCTTTGGGTACTAACATTTTTGTTTTCGGATGAGATATCATATTCTGGGTTATACTATTTGATTTTGTTAGTAGCTACGATTGTGTTATTGTTTGAAAAATGTGGAGTAATCGATAGTGAGAAAGCTATACGAAAAAGATTTTTAACATATTTTTATGTAATCTTTTTTCTGTGTATGCTTCCCACATTAGCTGTTAATTTAGCATTTTCTGCTATAGGGGTATCTCATTATGATACAAAACAGTGGCACTCTACATGGCCCTCATCTAAAGCGGGGTATATTCCGGCTCCATTACAAACACCTAAGTCTTTACCAGAGAGCTTGAAAGTGGTTTCTTCTGCTGAGGTAATTGGATTGGGTGGGAGTTATAGTTGCTTGGTATTAGATGGTGATGAAGCTACTATTTCACAGTATGAGGAAACTGTTAAATCTCATGCTTGGTATTCGTTTGTAAATGGCAGGAAAAATGATAGTACCTTTAAAGCACTTAATTCATTTACATATCCAAAGGATAGAA
This sequence comes from Veillonella sp. AF13-2, assembly GCF_003603295.1. Lineage (NCBI taxonomy): Bacteria > Bacillati > Bacillota > Negativicutes > Veillonellales > Veillonellaceae > Veillonella > Veillonella sp. AF13-2. The sequence goes on along the minus strand of NZ_QTMT01000002.1, from coordinate 104,827 downwards.
ATTTATTAGTTAGTGACGTGAATGAATATTATGAGATTATTACCGTTCAACGACAAAACTGGAAATTATTTCCCTGGGTAATTGATGGTACACAGAGTATCGGTGATGATCCTAAGGAAGATTATTATTATAGTACTCGGATATCAGCTGAGAAATATATAGTATATGTTGTTTACCATAACTTTAATCATGATCAGCCTAGAGTCATTTACTTTATGTTTAATCCAGAGCGAACGCGAATGATTACTGTAGATATAGATATGTATCATTAGTTTTTATTAGAATGTCTATAAAAAATTGAAATAATACTTGAATATATTATAATGTGTTCAAATATTGGAATTGACAATTTTAAATCATATCTCTATAATGTGAATTAAAGAGAGACTCGGATATTCACTGTCCCAGCCCTAGGGCTGGGATTTCTTTTTTTAGTCTCTAGTAGTTTAGTTTGTAGAGAGGTGTTATTATGGCAGATCAAAAAAATAAAAATGTGGATGCCTTAGCGCAAGAGATTACCTTGAAAAGTCGTGGACAAGGAAAATTGCGTCAGTTCATTTTATGGATGGGGGCTCTCATCATAGGCGCTATCTTAGGATGGCAACACATTCCAGCTCTAAATGAGCTCTTTAATTTTATTGCAGCAGTCTTTACTCGCTTGTTCCAATTCATTGCGATTCCAACAGTGTCTTTAGCGGTTATTACTACATTATCTATGCTAGGTGCTAAAAAGGACACAGGTCGCATCTTTGGTCATGCCGTAGTGTATACATTACTTACTACCATTTGTGCAGCGGCTGTTGGTCTTGGCTTATACCTCTGGATTGCTCCAGGTAACTTACCACTTGATGTAATTGGTGCTGGCGCATCCCAAGTACCAGAAAAACTCGGTACCGTTACCTATTACGATCATTTCTTATCCGTTATTCCAAACAATATCTTGCAACCTTACTTACAAGCTAATGTATTGTCCGTGATGTTCATCTCCGCATCCGTTGGTTTAGCCTTTGCTTTCATGCCACGCACAGAAAATCGTGAAGCGGTGTTGAAAGTGTTATTTGGTTTACAAGAGTTATTGTTCACGTTGATTAAAGCATTGCTTTATGTATTGCCAATCGGCATCCTTGCCTTTGCCGGTCAATTATCTGCACAAATCGAAGCAGGTGTCATTGTTGGTGCCTTAGGTAAATATACGGCTGTTGTTATTGGCGGCAATTTAATCCAATTTTTTATCGTAATTCCATTGTTCTTGTTATTCCGTGGTTTAAACCCTGTAGACGTATTCCGTAAAATGTCTCCAGCCGTAGCTGTTGCGTTGTTCACAAAATCTTCTGCAGCAACGTTGCCTGTTACATTGGCATCTGCTGAGGATAATTTGAAAGCGCATCCTGCAGTAGCTCGTTTTGTATTGCCAATTTGTACAACAATTAACATGAATGGCTGTGCTGCTTTCATTCTTGTTACATCCTTATTCGTAATGCAAAATGCTGGCATGGAATTAACGATTGGCACAATGACAGCCTGGTTATTTATTGCAGTTCTCGCTGCTATTGGTAATGCAGGCGTTCCAATGGGCTGCTATTTCTTGACCTTGTCCTTGATGAGCTCCATCGGAGCACCAATCGGCTTGCTGGGTATCATCTTGCCAATCTATACGATTATCGACATGATTGAAACCGCTGAAAACGTTTGGTCTGATGCATCTGTGTGTGCCATGGTTGACCATGACCTTCAGGGTAAATTGGACGACTCTAGTGGCGACGATATGCCACAATTCCAAGGTGCTTAATTTCGTAGGTTAGATAAGCTTAAGAAAATACCTAATTATATAACTCAAATAAAAGGTTATCCTGTGAGGGGATAACCTTTTTTATCTGCTAGATTGATTGTAATTATATAATGATAATTTCAACTAAAAATATAGATGCTAAAAGACTAAAATTCAAAACTAAATTATATTTTTAAAAACTAACAATAGTCATATTACTAGGTATGTATTTTATGTTATACTTTCAGATAGAATAATATCGAATTAATAGAAGGCTAGTTGGCACATTAGTTGTGGACTAGAGATTAGAATGAAAGATAAGTCAGTATTACCTATAGAGAAACAATTAAATAAATTTCTCCAACCGAAATGTCTCATCCCAGGAGGTCTTGGTTTATGGGAAATGTATTTTCGCAAAATTTGCACGGCTTGGGGCGAGATTAATGGTGAAATTCGACCACAGCATATCATATTTTCTGCCGATAATGGTTGTAACATGGAAGGCTATGTAGGTTATAACTATGAGGTGACACAAAAGCAGTCTCGTAATATGTTACTAGGGCGTTCATCGGCGACACAATTTTGTAACTTTAACAATATTCCTTATGAGGTTGTAGACGTAGGAATTGCCTCAGATGATGGTATTGGTGTGGATCGCAAAGTAGCGAAGGGTACAAAGAATATTTTGAACCATCCTGCCATGGCTGACGATGAATTTAATAGCGCCTTTCAAGCTGGATATGAACGGATTCAACATTATGTAGAACAAGGAATCAATCTGTTCTCCTTTGGTGAAATGGGGTTAGGGAATACAACAACCTCTGCTTGTGTTTTGTCTGCATTAACTGGAGCCAAGCCAACGGAAACCGTAGGCCCTGGTTCCTGGCCAGACAAACCAGAGCTGATGAAGCGTAAAATTGATTTTGTTCGGTCTGTTTTAGAGCATCATAAGAACAATATAGTTTCTGAACATGAGTCTGACCGAGTTCGTAAAATCGTAGCTCATGTAGGAGGCTTTGATATTGCTGCTATTCTTGGGGCGATGCTAGCTTGTGTAGATTTTGAAAAGCCTTTTGTTATTGACGGTTTTATAACATCTGTGGCAGCTGCTTGTGCAACGCACATAAACGCTCGTGTTAAGGACTATGCATTGCCATCGCATTATTCTAAAGAAAAAGGTACGGAAATCGCTTTAGCTGAGGTGGGAATCACTCAAGACATGGTTCCTATTCAAGCACAAATGTCGATGGGAGAAGGCACAGGAGCCATTTTGATGGTGCAAATGCTAAAAACAACGCAGCATATGTTTGTAAATGTGGGCACCTTTGCAGAGCTGATGAAATTATAAGGAAGAAGAATGGAAATAAATAAATACTTTGATATACATTTTGAGCGAGCCGATGATGCAACCATTGCTAAAAGGTTGATAGGTGGGGCTAAGATTAAGGGACCTGCTTTGGTTATCCTGATCCTCTCCATGTTTATTGCCTCTATTGGGTTGAATATGAATAGTACGGCAGTTATTATTGGTGCTATGCTTATATCGCCGTTGATGGGACCTATTCTAGCAACTGGTTTTGGCTTCGCTACGCTTAATTTTACAGTTGTGAAAAGCGCTATTTTAAGATTATCCTTACAGATTACGATTGCTGTTTTGGCATCTACTTTATATTTTTATATTTCCCCCGTTCAGACGGCTACATCTGAACTATTAGCGCGTACAGAACCGAGTATTTTTGATGTCTTTATTGCTATATTTGGTGGGTTAGCTGGGATTATTGGACAAACGCGTAAGACCTTAGATAATGTTATACCAGGGGTTGCGATTGCAACTGCACTTATGCCACCACTATGTACGGCAGGGTATGGCCTTGCTAATGGAAATTGGAACTATTTCTTTGGGGCGGGCTATCTATTCTTTATAAATGCATTCTTCATCTTCTTTGCATCTTTTATTGTTTTAAAGGGTGTATATAGTTTGCCATTCCATAAACAAGCAGAAGAGCTTATTCGTCGTAATCAGCTAATATTTCTTGTGATTGGTCTTATTATGGCTATACCAAGTATTTATGCAGGCTATGATATGACCATCAAGTATTCTGAGTCAAATCATATAGAGCAGTTTATTAAGAACGATATTAATCAAGATGGACGTCGACAAGTGATTGATTATTCATTGGATCGAACGAATAAGCTAGTAGACTTAGTAGTTATAGGAGCTCCTGTGAATTTAGAGGAGCAAGCCCAGTTGGATGACAAGTTACAGAAGGATGAGTACTTGCAGCCTTATACATTACGATTTGTTAATAGCGTAGATGAGAAAAAATCTACTATGGATAAGACGAACTTGAATAAATCTTCAGAGAATCTTGAAACATATAAAAACTTGAGTAATCTGTACCAGCCGACTTATCAACTAGTAAGTGAAACTATAAACACTATGAAAACGACAGAAGCTGAAGCAAAGGCGTTGTTCCCATTTGTAAGTAAAGTGGAAGGCATGCCTTTGATAGATAATTTAGAACAGCCTAAAGCGAGTCGCTATATGGTGATTATCTATACCACGTCCACTGTATCTGATGCAGATTTGGAACGAATAAAAGCTTGGCTAGAAGCTAAATTATCAGCACCTGTAACTATTTCTATCGAGCAAACAACGTCAACTCTATAAGTTGATTTTTTGATTTTGATTAGATTGTTTATTATATAGAGCGACATTTATAACGGTACTAAGTTTGATTTTAGCTATTAGGTATATTACCTAGTAGTACGGGAAATCATCTTAGTACCGTTTTTATTTGCTTGGTATAGTTAAACGTTATTATTTTATCCTTGCTATAGATTTTAGTTATAAAGATTAATATATAAAATCTATTATGCAAGTAGGATTTAAATTGCTATACTTACAACATCGAAATTATTAAATAATTAAATGTAGATACATGAATAAGAAAATATAAATTTATTACAATATCTACGTGTGTTGTATACGCGTGAGTCCTCGTCAATAGATGCAGGTGTTCATCGTAGATAGGAGGATTACATGAAAAAATGGTTAGCATTAGCAGCGACGGCCGTACTAGGGGCGTCCTTATTGATTAGTGGTTGTGGTTCTTCCACAACCAATGAAAGTTCCAGCAATGCTGGTAGCTCTAAAGCAGAGGTGTTAAAAGTGGCAGCGAACCCTGTACCTCATGCTGAAATCTTAAATCAAATCAAGCCTTTATTGGCTAAGGAAGGTGTAGATCTTCAAATCATTGAATTTACAGACTACATTCAACCAAACATGGCATTATCTAGCCATGAAGTAGATGCAAACTTCTTTGCTAACGTGCCTTACCAAAATAACTTCAATAAAGATCATGGTACAAACTTCGTAAGCTTTGCACCAGTTCACATCGAACCATTAGCTATTTACTCTCAAAAAATTAAAGATTTGAAAGATTTGCCTAATGGCGCAAAAGTAGCGATTCCATCTGACCCGACAAACAGTGCTCGTGCACTTCTCTTGTTGCAAAGTGCAGGTCTTGTCACATTGAAAGACCCAACTGGTTTGACTAACACACCGTTTGATGTGACTAGCAACCCTAAAAACATTCAAATTACAGAGTTGGAAGCAGCTCAAATTCCTCGTTCCATTCAAGACTTAGATGCAGCTGTAATCAATGCTAACTATGCATTGCCAGCAGGTCTTAATCCTACAAAAGATGGCTTATTCGTAGAAAAAGCGGATTCTCCATATGCAAATCTTCTTTCCGTAAACCCTGGTGATGAAAATAAACCAGCTATTCAAAAATTAGCTAAAGCATTACAATCTCCAGAAGTTAAGAAGTTCATCGAAGATCATTACAAAGGGGCTATTATTCCAGCGTTTTAATCAATGATCGTTAATAACATATATGTATTTAATACAATACTCTCTCATGACATAACTTTATAGATACGAATAAGATATACTATCTTATGAACTAACCCCCAAATTGGAATCCATTTTGGGGGTTAGTTTTTATCTATTGCATATTGTCTAATGCAGTTAATATATTTGATTTGTCCTGTTATGTTGCAAAAGTTACGTTATTTTTCATTGTAAAATGGTATAATACTTTTTACATCCTATTATATATATGACTTTGTAATTTAAATCTTAACATATTTTCTATAACATTTTAGATATAGAAATAACTTAGATTTTAACTGCTGTTGTTGTATAATAAAGATAGGATATTTAAAAATTTAGATATTTTGGTGAAAGTATTATATCCTTATCTAATTTAATTTTTATTTTAGATGCTTAGTACAGTATATATGTTGTACATATTACATGTGAGACTTTCACAAAAATAAGTATGGTCACTTAGGTGGTCATACGGTCGTTAAAAAGAGAGGTATTTATGCAGCACATGCTACGCATGGGGATTGACGTGGGGTCTACAACGGTTAAAGTTGTATTATTGGACGAACACGATAATTATTTGTATAAAAAGTACATACGCCATTATGCAAACATATTGGACACAGTATATACCTTGCTACAAGAGGCTCAAGTTGGTCATGAAGACGCTCTTGTTCATGTATGTATTACTGGTTCTGGTGGGATGGCTATGGCCGAAAAGGTGCGCATCCCATTCGTACAAGAGGTTATTGCTGAAACGCGAGCTGTGAAAGCCCTCTATCCAGAGACAGACGTTATCATCGAACTTGGTGGTGAAGATGCGAAGGTTACGTATTTAGGTCAAACTGCAGAACATCGTATGAATGGCTCCTGTGCTGGTGGTACGGGCGCTTTTATTGACCAAATGGCGACTTTATTGCAGACAGATGCATCTGGCCTTAACCAATTAGCCATGAATGCTGATACGATTTATCCAATTGCGGCACGCTGTGGCGTATTTGCTAAAACAGACGTACAAGCTTTGTTAAACCAAGGTGCATCTCATGAAAATATTGCAAAATCTGTATTCCAAGCAATTGTAAATCAAACGATTGCTGGCCTTGCATGCGGTCATAAAATCGAAGGTAATGTAGCGTTCCTTGGCGGTCCGTTGACATTCTTGTCTGAATTACGCCAATGCTTCTGTGATACCTTAGAGCTAGATGAAGCGCATCGCATTATCCCTGAAAATGGTGAATTATTCATCGCTTTAGGGGCGGCATTGATGAAAGATGAGTGCCGTGAGATTACGGTTGGTCAATTGACAAAGGAAATCGGTGCACTTATTGGTATTCCTATGGAAACTACAGACCGTGTGGATCCGCTGTTTAAAAATGAACAAGAATTAGAAGAGTTCCGAGCTCGTCACGCTAAGGCGGTAACGCCAAAGGCGAATATCGAGGATGCTCAAGGTCCTTGTTACCTTGGTATTGATGCTGGCTCTACTACTCTTAAGGTAGTTCTTATCAATAGCAACAAGGAAATTATCTTCTCTCACTATGGTCCTAACCATGGTAAACCGTTAGAAAAATCTCGTGAAATCATCGAGAAAATATATGAATTATTGCCAAAAGGCGCCTATATTGCACACTCTGGCGTAACTGGCTACGGTGAGGCCTTTCTTAAACGCGCCCTCGGCATCGATATTGGTGAAGTAGAAACGATGGCTCACTATCGTGCGGCCCGATTCTTCTGCCCTGATGTATCCTTTATTTTGGATATTGGCGGTCAAGATATGAAATGCTGTAAGGTTCGTGATGGGTACATCGAAGATATCGTGTTGAACGAAGCTTGCTCCTCTGGTTGCGGCTCTTTTATTGATACATTTGCATCTGGTCTACGCATTCCTATCGATCAATTCGCAAAAGAAGGATTATTGGCACCTATGCCAATCGACTTAGGATCTCGTTGTACTGTATTTATGAACTCTAAGGTTAAGCAGGCTCAAAAAGAAGGTGCTACGGTACAAGATATCGCAGCAGGTCTTGCTTATTCTGTAATTAAAAATGCCCTTTATAAGGTTCTTAAGGTGAAAGACCCTAAAGAATTAGGCGATCATATCGTTGTTCAAGGTGGTACGTTCTATAATGAATCTGTTTTGCGTGCCTTTGAGAAATTGATGGGCGTAGAGGTGATTCGCCCTGATGTATCTGGCTTGATGGGTGCATACGGTATGGCTCTTCTTGCAGCGGAAACGGCGGAAGAGTTACAAAAGGGTGAAAGTACATTGCTAGATAGTGAAGGCCTTAATTCTTTACAAGTATCTACGACAATGCGCAATTGTGGTCTTTGCCCAAATAACTGCATGCTTACTATCAATGCTTTCTCCGATGGTCGTACATACGTAACGGGCAACCGTTGTGACCGTGGCGCTGGCGATATGATTCAAGAGAAACGTAAGCCAGTTCCTAACTTGGTAGATGTAAAATTACGTCGTTACTTTGATTACTACTTGAAGAAAAATATTCCCGAGTTTGAAGGTAAAATGCGCGTAGGTATTCCTCGCGTTCTCAACATGTATGAGGATTTTCCATTCTGGTTCACATTCTTCAATAGCTTGGGTTATGAAGTAATCCTTTCAGATTATACGACTAAGGAGCAATACAATAAGGCTATCGATACAATTCCATCCGATACAGCTTGCTATCCTGCAAAAGCTGTACATGGTCATATTCGAGATTTAGCGAATGCACAGGTAGACTTTATTTGGTACCCTTGTATTCAACATGGCCCTAAGGAATTTAGTCGCGACAATAATTACCATTGTCCAATGGTTATTTCCTATCCAGAACTTATCAAAAATAATATGCAAGAGGTATTGGGCGATACTCCATTCCACGCACCATTCTTGCCGTTAGCTGATAAAAAATCCCTTGTTCCGGCCCTTGTGAAAGCATTGGATTTTTTAAACTTAAAGAAGAAGGATATTGCTAAGGCTGTAGACCTCGCTTGGGAAGAGCAGGAAAACTGTAAAGCGTCTTACCGTGAAACGACAAAGAAAACTGTATCTCGCCTCGTAGCAGAACAAATTCCAACAATCGTTTTAGCTGGTCGTCCATACCATTTGGACTCCGGTATCAACCACGGTATTCCAGAATTAATCACATCCCTTGGGATGGCTGTTCTTACGGAAGATGGCGTTGCGCCACTCGGTAATGATATCAAGCATTTACGCGTTGTAGACCAATGGTCGTATCATAGCCGTCTATATCGTGCCGCTGAATTTGCAAGTAGAACTGAAGGATTCCAAATTGTAGAGCTTAACTCCTTTGGTTGTGGCCTTGATTCTATCGTAGCAGATCAGGTAAAAGATATACTTTCAGCAAATCATAAAATCCATACCTTGCTCAAAATCGATGAAGGTACAAACCTTGGAGCCGTGACAATCCGTTTGCGTTCATTGCAATCTGTAATGGAACGTAGCTTGCGTCGTCATCATAATCCTGAGGCGCCGGAAGAGGTAGTGGTAGAGAAATTACCAACTTACGATTACAATCGCGTTGTCTTCACAGAAGAAATGCGTAAGACTTATAAAATTTTGGTGCCACAAATGTCACCATTGCATTTTAGCCTTTTAGAGCCAGTACTCAAAAATGAAGGATATGACTTTGAAATGTTGCCAGCGCCTACGCGTGACGATATCGAAGTGGGTTTAAAATACATTAATAACGATGCATGTTACCCAGCGATTATCGTTGTAGGGCAGCTCATGTCCGCACTATTATCCGGTAAATATGATGTAGATAAGACGGCTGTTATCATCTCTCAAACTGGTGGTGGTTGTCGTGCTACAAACTACATCGGTTACTTACGTAAAGCATTGATTGATGCTGGTATGAAACAAGTACCTATTCTATCTCTTAATGCGAGTGATATGGAACGCCAACCAGGCTTTAAGTTGACAAAAGGTTTCTTACATCGCATGATTCAAGCTGTTGTATACGGTGATGCGCTCATGCAATGTGTTCTTGCCACACGGCCATACGAGACAAATCCTGGTTCTACCGATGCATTATGTGATTATTGGATTAAAAAATTACGTGATAATATTACATCTGCCAGTCTTCGACAATATAATAAGTACATCAAAGAAATCATCCATGATTTTGATAACTTACCAATTAATAAAGATGTACAAAAACCTCGTGTTGGTGTCGTAGGGGAAATTTATGTTAAATTCCATCCAAGTGCTAACAATCATATTAATGAGCTTATCGAAAAGGAAGGCGGCGAAGTCGTTACATCTGGCTTGCTAGATTTCTTCTTGTATTGTGCAATGGATAGCACATACCGTGCTAAGCACCTTGATGGTACATGGCTATCTGGCTTCTTTGGTACATTGGCTCGTGAAGCCCTTGAGCTCTACCGCTTGCCATATGCAAAAGCCGTAGCAGCGTCAAAACACTTTGACCCGCTACAACGTATGACAGAAGTAGCAAAAGAAGCAGCCCAATTCATCGGACTTGGTAACCAATGTGGTGAAGGCTGGTTCCTCACAGGAGATATGATTGACCTTATCGAAAAAGGAGCTAAGCAAATTGTATGCTTACAACCATTTGGCTGCTTACCAAACCACGTAACAGGTAAAGGCATGGTGAAAACACTATCCGCTGCCTACCCAGACGTGCGAATCGCAGCTATCGACTACGATCCAGGATCCAGTGCGGTTAACCAAGCAAACCGATTGAAACTACTACTATCGACAATGTTTGAATAAGGGTGCTCTGTTATATTTTCAATGGGGCCCCGTGACAACTACATAACACTAGTATAGAAAAAACACAGCCCTCTCTTGGCTCAGTACGGCGCTACGCTTCGTAAAATCGCTGCAGAGAGGGCTGTGTTCTTTTCTATATACACCTGTTATGAAGCGGTCCCATTGAAAATATAACTAGTGCAGTGGGGAGAAGTTGGGATGGAATTTAGTGAATAAGCGATAAGGTCCCTTACATTTTATAATGGGGCCCGAATACAACTGCATATTACTAGTATAGAAAAAATACAGCCCTCTCTTGGCTCAGTACGTCACTACGTTCCGTAAAATCGCTGCAGAGAGGGCTGTATTCTTTTCTATATACGCTAATTATGAAGATGTCCCATTGAAAATATAACTGGATAGAGGAGGGGGAAGAAATGTGGAGATGTGCCTATGGCACATCTCCTTTCTCCTACAATCAGTTGTGTAGGTGGTTTTCGTTATTATGCCTAGGTGTTTGTAGAGTTAAAGAATTAATCTATTTTGAAATATGCTTGTAAAGCCCAACAATGGGACGCCTCTATAGATAATGTTAATATAAATACGATACCCCTTTCCGAAGCGATTTTACGAAGTACTGAGCAAGGAAAGGGGTATCTTATTTATATACTAATATTATTTTGTTGTAGTCGGGCCCCATTGTGGGGCTTATACAAATGTGTAAAAGAGATTACTCTTTTTCTACCAAACCATATAGGCACAATAAGGAAAGCGCTGAACATACTAGCATTGTAATCCCCATGGGAATCCCTGTATATTCCCCACCAATACCAACTAATGGAGATACGATTCCTGCAGAGAACATGCTAGCAAAGCCAAGTACTGCAGAGGCACTTCCAGCCATTTTACCGTATTTAGCCATTGCCATAGAGAAAGAGGCAGAGCCAAATAGGGATACTGTACATACGGTAAAGAATAGAATGGCCGTTACAGGAATAAGTGGCCATTCGAAAAGCATAGCTATTAAGAATAGCAAGGAGCCGATTGTTAGTTGCCAGAGGGCAAATGTTAGTAATTGTCGAACTGTGATTACATTACTTAATCTAGCGCTTATGGCACTAGCTAAGATAATACCACAGCTATTGATACCAAAGAGATAGCTAAATTCTTGTGCAGATAGTTGGAAGATGTTTTGGTATACAAAGGATGAACCTGAGATATACGCAAAGAATCCACCAAAAGCAAAGAATTGGATTAGTGTTTGCCCAAGGAATCGCTTATCTTTAATAAGCGTAATGTAGTTCTTTGTAGCAGTTGCAACGCCACCTGTAACGCGTTTTTCTTTAGGTAAGCTTTCACGGAAGAGAAGAGATCCCGCTAATAGAATAGCAGAAAATATTGCTAAAATAACGAAGATAACGCGCCATGTAGTGAATAGTAATAATTGACCGCCGATGAGCGGAGCGATTACTGGCGCCAAACCGTTAACCATCATGAGCAATGCAAAGAGTTTAGTCAATTCTTGACCAAATGCAAAATCTCGAGCGATGGCCTTAGCAATTACAACGCCCACAGATCCTGTTAAACCTTGTAGAAAGCGTCCTAGTAAAAGTATTTCAATGCTTGGTGCATAAGCACAGATTATGCTAGAGATAACGCAAAGTAAGTTGCCTGTTATAAGAGGCAACTTGCGGCCCATAGTATCACTAATAGGACCTCCAAATAATTGACCTAATGCAACACCAAAAGTCATCACACCAATGGTCATTTGAATATTTGATGCAGATGTATTTAGTTCACTAGGCATAATTGGTAATGCTGGTAAATATAAATCTGTTGCAAGTGGTGTGATGGCTGTCAACAGACCAAGGAATACTACTAAGATGAAAGAGACCTTAGCAGAATTTTCTTGAGTCATAAAACCCTCCTATACTAAAGTGAGAAAAATAAAAGTCTGCGAATCGCACTTCGCAGACTGCATTTAATTTTTTCTATTTGATACGATGTATTTTACCATGATTGAGAAAAAATATCTATATGAAATATTGAGTTTGCTATATCTCTATTTATAGATTACAATTAGTATATTAATTATATCTAAAAATATCAATGTGTTTATTGGCGATGGGAGAATTATATGAAATATTAACTAAAAGGTTTTGTGTTAGCTGCAATAGTAGTAATCGGGACAGCTACGGTTTCATCTGTAGAAGCAATATCATTAAACCATGTTATATGTAGTATTCTCATATGTGGCAACAAAAAAGAACAGCTCGTGAAGAGCTGTTCTTTTTTTGTTACCAGTTCTTAGAAGAAAAAGTGGTGAATTTCATGGATGAAATGTTGACCGAAGAAGGAAATACAACCGTGCATTACGATGAATACAATAAAGTATTTGAATGCACTGTTCATGATAACACTTGCTTCGATTTCATGTTTTAGTTTATGAGCTTCTTCAGAGCTGATTTCTTTGTGATTTTCTAGGTATGCTTTCAAAGCAGGTCCTACGGCACCAATAGAAATCGCGATGGATTGAGGGGACAACATTTTGCCGATACCAGCTGCACCGGAGTTAACTGCTGCCAACCAGAAGCCAAGGTCTTCGAAGTTTGTAGGATCTAAGCCTTGAGCTGCGGCAATTTGGAGTGGGCCAAACAATACGTTGGAGTTTGTACCAGACCCAGTCAAGAATGCACCCAACGCACCTACGATAGGAGCGAATAGAGGGTATAAAGTACCTGTACCAGCAACCATTGCTTTTGCAATGTCTGCAGTCATACCAGAGTAAGTCATCAATTTAGCTGTCATAACAACTGTGATGATTGTAAGGTATGTGAATTTCAAGTTTTTAACTGTGCTACCCAATGTACCGAAGATTTCGCCAGCTTTTGCTTTTTGGATGAAACCACCAACAATACCAGCGATAAAAATCATAATACCAGGAGTTGCAATCCATACGAATGTGTAAGGTTTTGCACCAGCACCTTGATAAATAGGTACAGATGTTTTAATGGACGCAAGAGGACCATTAATTGCAGGGAACAATTTAGAAGTTAATAACAATAATACGAAGATTAAGATGAATGGCATTGCAGCTACAAGGCCTTCGCCACCAGAAACTTTAGGGACTTCGCCAGTTTGTTTAACTGCGTATTTAGGATCATTAGGAGGCATGATTTTTGCACAACCAATGATAACTGCCATGATAACGATGGATGCAGAAATTACGGATAATTCTGGCCCCATTACAGCGTTGATTACAGTTTCAGGAACTGCTAATGCTAAACCAGAAAGCAATGTTACAAGGAATACGCCTTTTAACGCTTTAATACCGCCACCAATAATCATAACAACAAAGAATGGAGCGATAAGGTTAAGCAAGAACAATTGTACGGAAATGAATGTACCTAAATGGCTTGGATCAAGGTTTGTTAAGGATGCCAATGTAGTTGTTGGAATCCCGATAGAACCAAATGTTGTTGGTACGGAGTTTGCAACGAGACATGCAATGATAGATTTAAGTGGGTCAAAACCTACGGCAACCATCATAGCTGCAGGAATTGCAACGGCAGTACCGAAGCCAGCCATACCTTCCATGAAGGCACCAAAGCCCCATGCAAGTAGTAATGCAAGTACACGAGTATCAGATGTTACAGAAGAAAGCATGGTTTTAATAGTTTCCATTGCTTTCGTATGTACTACCAAGTTATAAACGAAGATAGCAGCTGTAATAACTAATAGGATTGGCCAGATTGCCAATGCGGCACCTTCAAGGGCACCAGTGACCATAATAAATGGGTCAGCTTGGAATGCTGTAATAGCGATAATGAAAGAACCAATCGCAGCAACACTTGTTGCTTGCCATGCAGGTAATTTCAAGATGGATAACGCTACAATCAACCAAATGATTGGAGATAGCGCTAATAGAACGGTGATAGCACTCATTTCTAAGATCATCCTTTCAAGTAAAACAAAAATATATGCTCAACAGGACGACGTAGTTTAATCAATTTAATTGATGAATAAATCGCTATGATGTTAATTTGTAAAAGTTCAGTTAAAATAAAAGCTTACAATAAAATAACAGATATACTTATCATAAAAATTGATATAGTACATAAAATTTTTTAACCTCATAGCCTATGAGGTTAAAAACATAAGAGAGGGGACATAAACAGTGTTTATGTCCCCTTCTGTACTAACTACAAGTCCTTGTTAGGGCCATTACTAAGTTTAGGTATTAGTAGTTACCTTTGAACATTGTAGCAGGAGCTTCTGGTACATAATCGCCGAAGTAGGATTTGAAGTCTAGACCTAATTCATTGCAAAGGTCTTGAACTTCAAGCATTGTACCGTTAAGTACAGGGATGCCTTCAGCTTTAACTTTTTCAACGGATTCATGTTCTTTTTCGCCATGAGTATAGATACGATCTTGACCTTGAGCTTTAGGTGCTTCACGTAATTCTTGTAAGAATTGGGAGAAGTGTTTTTTGATTTCCGCAGGGTCACCGAAGAATTCAGGGTTGATAGCCATGAAGCCATGACAGATGTTGGATTTACCACCAACCATACATTTGTTGGAAGTACCACCTTGGGACAAGATAGAGGAGAACAACTCAGCAATCATGCCGTTACCATAACCTTTGTGACCGCCAAGAACTTCTGTAGCACCACCTAAAGGAAGGATACCGCCACCTTCATGACGGGAGATGTTGCCCAATACTTCAGCTGCATCAGTGGAAGGAACGCCGTCTTTATTAACAGCCCAGCCATCTGGAGTAGCTTTGCCCATTTTGTTGTACATTTCAAGTTTACCACGAGTTACTACTGTAGTGGAGCAATCGAAGAAGAAGTCAACTGGATCAGCTGGTACAGTCCAAGCGATAGGGTTAGAACCAAGCATAGCTTTACGAGCATATGTAGGAACCATGATTGCTTCGGAGTTTGTACAAGAGAAACCGATTAAGCCTTGGTCGGATGCCATTTTAGCATAGTAACCAGCGATACCGTAGTGGTTGGAGTTACGTACAGATACGATACCAACACCGGATTTTTTAGCTTTTTCGATAGCCATTTCCATAGCTTTATGACCCAATAATTGACCCATGCCGTCATGACCGTCGATAACTGCAGAAATTGGAGTTTCTTTTACGATTTCAGGTTTAGCATCGATTTTAATCAAGCCATTAGTGATACCTTTATGGTAACGAACCATACGTTGCATACCATGGCTTTGAATACCGAACAAGTCAGAAGTCAAAAGTACGTCTTGGATGATGTCAGCTTCTTTTTCGGAGAAACCAAATTTTTGGAAAGCGTCCATGCTCAATTTTTTTAGTGTTTCATAAGGGAATAACACAGTGTTTTTTGCGTCTGCCATCGTTAAAACCTCTTTTCAGAAAATATGTACCTGATATAGCTACTTCACATTAGATAACCATGAATTCAAAATGATTTCTTGTGAGTTCTATATCCTCTCAAATGACACTGTCAGTATAGCACAGAAACAAGTGAGATTGAATAGTCTTACAGTCTGAACGACATTACTAAATACGCATACGTACCGGTGATTTTTGTCACATAATCTATACGACACTATTAAAATGTCTGATTATACCTAAAACTATATGGTTATGACTTTTAGTAATGATTACATGATTTTTTTGAAGAATTTTGGTATTTTTATAGAACTTATTAGTATATCTGTTTAGGCATTGGACAAGAATGATAATGGATAGATATCGATAAAACTTGAAATGTTTAACTACATATATCAAAATAAATGATGAGGTCATAAATGTAATGTGATAATTGAATGCATTGATATACATAAAATAATCATTTCTAAAACCTTTTTAATTCAGAATATGTGCAAAAGGTTATACTTATACGAGTCATACTATAATATAATATAAATATACATCCTATAGTTTATACAATTTATAAGCGAGGTGCTTATCATGAAAGAATATAAATCTGTATGCCCTTACGATTGTCCTGATGCATGCGGACTCATTGTATCAGTCGATAATAATAAAGTAATATCTGTTCGAGGGGATAGAGCACATGCTTTCACAAGAGGTACACTATGCCCTAAGATGGCACATTATGAAAAAGTAATCCATTCTCCGTTGCGCTTGAAGTACCCTATGAAGCGTGTCGCTAAAAAGGGAATTGGTGAAGCTCAGTACACTCGTATTAGTTGGGATGAAGCCCTTGATGCAATTGTCAATAATTTCAAAGAAACTATTGATACTTATGGCAGTGAAAGTATTTTGCGTTACTCTTATGCAGGAACAATGGGGGTTATTCAGAGTCCTGCAGCAGATTATTTTTTTCGCCGTATTGGTGCTACAGACCAAGATCGAGGTATTTGCTCTCCTGCTAAACAAGCGGGGTTCCGGTCCGTTTATGGTGAAACATTAGGTATTAAACCACAAGAGGCGCAACATAGCGACTGTATCGTCTTGTGGGGGATAAATGCGACAGCCACAGATGTTCATATTTTACACGATGTGAACATAGCAAAAAAGAATGGTGCCCGCGTTTGGATTATCGATACTCATAAAACCTATACTTTTAGCCAAGCTCATGAGCATATTTACGTTAAACCAGGTAGTGATGGAGCGCTAGCATTAGGTATGCTCCATATCATTCATCGTGACGGTTTGGCGGATACAGATTTTATTAAGGAACATGTCCAAGGCTACGATGAGCTGGTAAAAGAGGTGTTGCTTAATTTTACGCCGGAGAAAGCATCTGATATTTGTGGTGTTTCCGTGGATCGTATGACTGAGTTCGCTCATGCATACGCTACATCAAAAGCGCCGTTTATCCGTCTCGGCAGTGGTTTGTCTCGATATGGTAATGGTGCTATGACATGCCGTGCTATTAATGCCTTGCCTGCTGTGGTTGGAGCATGGCAATATCCTGGGGGGGGATTGTTGTCGAGTGCTAGTGGTAGTAAATTTATTGGCAAAGATATGATGCAACAGGCTCATGTTCATGCGCCAGCTAAACGATTGATGCCTATGATTAAACTTGGGGAGATGCTTACAAATCCCGAAAGAGTTGGGGTCCATAGCTTATATGTGTTTTCCTCAAATCCTGCTATTACAGCACCTAATCAAAATGTGGTTCGTAAAGGTTTGATGCGTAATGACTTATTCACAATTGTGCATGAGCGTTTTTTTACGGATACCTGTAAATATGCGGATATTATTTTGCCGGCCACAACATCTGTAGAGCATGATGATATTTATAATTCTTATGGTCATTACACAATTGGTACGGGTTACAAATTGATTGATCCAGTTGGGGAGTCTCGTTCCAATTGGCAAGTTATCGCCGAGTTAGCAAAACGTATGGGGTTGGAGGATGCATTTTTTAACCTTAGTGAAAGAGAGCTTATTGAACAAATTGTGCACACTTCGAGTCGTATATCCAAGAGGGACCAAGAGTTGATTTTAAACGGTGAGCCTGTGGAGATGACGGTACCTGAAAATTATAAGATGGATTTCAAAACACCGTCTGGAAAAATTGAATTATATAATCCGCAAGATGTAGAACCATTAATTCGGTATATGCCTCCATATGGTGACAATGCACCGTTTTGGCTCATAATCGGTAATGATATTCGAATTTTGGACTCTAGCTTCTGCGAATTAGACTTTAATGATCCTGAGTTGATGAAACTTCGCATTCATCCAGAAGATGCAAAAATGTATAACATAAACGATGGTGCTGAGGTAGAAATCTATAACAATCGTGGCAGTGTAAAAATTAAAGCCTACTACGAGGATGAAGTGCAACGGGGGACTTTGGTAACGCTAGGTGTATGGTGGCAATCCCAATCGAGTGATCCTCATGTGGCAATCAATGCGCTTACCGCAGCTCGTCCCACAGATCAAGGCTGGGGTAGTACCTTCTATGATGTGCAAGTTCATATAAGAAACCTTTCATAGATAATAGTTTATTACCATATCATGAACGAATATGTATAAGATGTGTGATGTCACATGCTTTTACAGCTATATTTAAAAATTAAATCCTTTTACTTATGGGAATAACATTATACGGATATAGAATAGTGAGGATATTTTTCTTGTATACCTTAGCTCCTTTAGATTATAATGGTAATATTATTTTATTGACCTAAAGGGGGTTACATTTATGAATGGTAACGACAATCTGTCGACCCGTGCCTATTTGGCTATAGGTATGATGTTATTTGCTCTATTCTTTGGGGCAGGAAATTTGATTTTCCCAGCGGCCTTAGGGCAACATGCTGGTGATAATGTAGGTTGGGCTTTGCTCGGCTTCGTATTAACTGGTGTAGGCCTTCCACTCTTAGGTGTTGCAGCGATGGGTTACTCTTCCTGTAAAGATGTTGAAGAACTTGCAAGTCGTGTTCATCCGATTTATGGCTTGTTGTACACAATTTCTTTATACTTGAGTATTGGTCCAATGTTTGCGACGCCACGTACTGGTACTGTAGCTTATGAAATCGCAATTAAACCTTTTGCTGAAGGTTTAAGCATGAATATGGAACCAATTTTCTTGGCATTATTCTTTGGTATTTCTTTGTGGTTATCTATTAGTCCGCAAAAACTTGTTAACCGTATCGGCAATATTTTGACACCAGCTTTACTACTTGTAATTCTGTTGTTAATTGTTAAATCCTTTATTACTCCACTTGGTGGTTATGCGGTGCCACAACCGGCATATGGTGATGCGCCAACGGCTGTATTACAGGGTTTCCTAGATGGCTACAATACAATGGATGCCTTAGCTTCCGTAGTATTTGCTATTCTTGTAATCGACTTTGTTCGTCTTAGCGGTGCTACATCTCGTGCTGTGATTACAAAAACGGTAATGGAGGTAGGTGCTATTGCGGTAGGTCTTCTTGGTATTGTTTACGTATTTATCGCTAATATCGGTGCTACTAGTGTTGAACGCTTTGGTTTGTTCGAGACAGGGGCTCCTGTATTGTCCGTAAGTGCTAACTATTTGTTTGGTGAGTTCGGTCAAATCATCTTGGCTATCATCGTTTTGCTAGCTTGCTTGTCTACAAGTATTGGTCTTATCACTTCTTGCGGTACATATTTCCACAAGTTGACGCCAAAGATTAGTTACAAATTATATGTAGTAATTTTCTCTGTAGCGGCGTTTGGTCTTAGCATGTTTGGCTTGAAAACAATCATCAGTGCAGCAATTCCTGTGTTGATGCTCTTGTATCCGTTGACTATCGTAATCATCTTGTTGGCACTTCTTCATAATGTGTTTGGTGGTCGTCGTTGCGTATATGCATGGACTATGGCTTTCACAATGATCTCTGCCCTCATGACTGGTCTTGAAACTGCAGGTATTGCACCTACAGCTTTGGAACAGCTCTTTGCTCAATATATTCCATTTCAAAGTGCTGGTATGGGCTGGGTAAGCTTTGCGGTATTAGGCTTTGTTGTGGGTCTTATCCATAAAGGTCTTGCTTCCGATAATAAGTAATAAAGATAAAGGCTCTATGCTTTCATTTTGTGAGAGTATAGAGCCTTTTTATGTTTTGATTGTTGTCATATAAAATTGATTTTGTGTGTAGAAGTTTCTATAATAAGGATAAATAAGGATATAAATGATAAAAGAAGGAAGGAAATTTTATGCGTAGTACTCATTGTTTACCTAGTTATAGTTTTGGAGGTCATGATGTATTTGACGCTATTCCAAAGTTTACAAAATTATATGGCAAGTCTGTAGCTATCATCGGTGGCGAAACAGCTCTTTCTAAAGCTTTGCCACACATTCGTCCAGTGCTTGATAAAGCGGGGATTAAGGTGCTAGATATTATCCACTTTGGTGGAGAGTGTACTTTTGCTCGAGGCAAGGAAATTGCACAAATGGCATCTGTAAAAGATGCGGACTTTTTGTTTGCTGTTGGTGGTGGTAAGGCCATGGATACGGTAAAAGTAGTAGCTATAGAGTTAGATGATAAACCATTCTTTACAATTCCAACCATTGCGTCTACTTGTGCGGCAACGTCAGAAGTGGCAGCTGTATACACGGCAGATCATACTTTTGATGACGTAGCTTTTGTAAATCATCCTCCTGTGCACTGCTTTATTGATGCTGATATTCTCGTAGAAGCACCAAGCCGTTACTTGTGGGCAGGAATGGGAGATACTATTGCAAAACACTATGAAACTCATCTTTCTGCTCGCAGTCGCGAGCAAGACTATAATACTCAGTTAGGCCTTACTCTAGCTTCTATGTGTAGTGAACCAATTTTAGCACATGGTATACAAGCCTATAAAGATAGTCAAGCTAATAAACGTAGTGATGCCTTTGATACCATTGCTATGACTGTTATCTTTACTACCGGTGTTGTATCAGGTTGTGTTCCTATGGCATATAATAGCAACATGGCTCATGCTGTATGTTATGGCTGTGTTACTAATAAAGAAACAGAAGAAAATCATTTGCATGGTGAAATAGTAGCTTATGGCTTACTTATTTTGTTAACCGTTGACCAACAAATGGATGAGTTACAACGGTGGTTGCCAGTATATCGCGAATTAGGTTGGCCTACTAAACTTTCACAATTAGATCTTACTGCATCGCATATTCCTCAAATTGTTGAAAAGGCTACATCTGTTCATGATATTGATGTATCTCCATATAAAATTACAGCAGATATGTTGACTAAGGCTATTCAATATATGGAATCTCTTGATTAATATGGTTTGTAACTATTTGTGTATGTTATGTGATGAGGTTATAAATGCAAGAAATTGTAAAGGGTGGCTTATATCGTCATTTTAAAGGCATGTACTATTACGTGTTAGATGTTGCAACTCATTCGGAAACGAGTGAACAGTTCGTGGTATATCAAAAATTATATGATCAACGTGACTTATATGTACGACCACTAGATATGTTTTTGAGTGATGTGGACCATGAAAAATATCCAGATGTAAAACAAAAAGAGCGGTTTAAGCTGATGAGTGGACGCGATTAGGAGGGCCTGTGGAACAGAAGTTTTTCTTTTTCGATATCGATAATACCTTAGCTGTATGGCCTGAAGGTAAAATCCCTGAAAGTGCTCAATACAGTTTAGATGAGTTAAAGCGTCGTGGTCATCGTGTAGCCTTAGCAACTGGTCGTATTCAAGTGGATGCTAAGCGTTTCGCAGAGCAAGCAGGCCTTACTGATTTCGTAGCAGATGGTGGTCATAGTATCACTGTTAATAATGAATTGGTATCCATGATAGGTATGGATCGTGATGCATGTATTAAATATTTAGAGTATTTAGAATCACATAATATTCCTTGGGCCGTAACGGATCGTAATAAACTCGGTCGTATTACGCCGTATAAGGAAATTTTAGAGTGGCATCCAAATTGGGATGTATTTAAAACAACTGTAGACCCTAATTTTGACTTTCATAGTGTTGAAGAATTTTATAAGATTTATGTGTTTTTCAAGGAAGGAGAGGAAGAGGAGAAGGATATCGAGCATATGACACATAAGCTCATTCGTTATGGTGATGGCTGTGTTCTATATGAGCCTATGGAAAAGGCGTTGGGTATTCGTAATATGCTTGAACACTTTGGAATGCAGCCAAATCAAGCTGTTGTATTTGGTGATGGGTATAATGATCTGTCTATGTTTAGGCCTGAGTGGCTAAATATTGCTATGGGTAATGCGCGCCCTGAATTAAAGGCAAAGGCTGATTATATTACTACAGACTGTGATAAAGATGGCATTTATAATGCGTGTAAGCATTTTAAATGGATTGATTAATTATCGCTAATGCCCCTAAGCCAGGTGAAGTTTATATGAAGATTTATTTTTGTAGCTGCGGCTACAGAATTGGTGTAGTATAGTTAGTATAATGCGCTTAGTTCAATATTCATGTGTTAAAAGGAGAAGAGAAGATATGAACAATAAACGCAGATTATTTTCAACTTTACTTTGTGTAGCGGCATTGACAGCAGGTTTATTTGTTTCTGGTTGTGGCAGTGATAAAGCGGGTGGCATTGGCTCCGTAGTATCCTCCGTAGTTGATGGCGGTAGCGATGAGAAAGCAGCTGCTAAGCTTAATACACTTATTGATGCAACAAATCGCTTCAATGGTGATAATGCAACTTGGGGTCAAAACTATGCAGATAGTTTGGCTAAACTAAAGGGTGGTTTCCAAGAAGGTGCTATTGGTCGTCAACCTCACTATGATACTTTAAAAGATGCTTTGGAAAAATCTAAAAAAGAAGGTTCTACATTTAAAGAAGTTGACACAGAACGCGATAATGTATTAAATATTCTTAATGAATTAGTACCAACATTCAAAGATTTGAAAGCTTATGATGACTCTAAAGCCTATATGAATGATGGTGGTGCTAAAGGTAAAGAACTAGCAGCTAAATACGTAGCACAAGTAGAAAAATTTGATGCAGCTTATGCGAAGTTCAATGATGCTCTTAACAAAGCTAACACCGAACAAACTAAGAAACAAATCGAAAAATTGAAAAAAGACGGTAAAAAAGGCTATGCAGCAGCAATGGAATCTACGCTTCGCTTGACTACTCTTGTAGAAAATGTAGAAAAAGCTCCTAAAAATGCAGACAAACAAGCTGTAGAAAAAGAACTTAATGAAATTCAAACATTGCTTAAGAGCATAAATAATGATCGTGGAGAAGTGCTTGTTAACTCTTATAACTCTGTAGTTGGTTCTGTTCGTCAAGTACTTAACGATGCAAATGAAAACAACCTTAACGACATGATTGAGAATTTCAATAATTATATTGAGTCTTATAACAATACAACTCCAGACCAATTTGACTCTAAATAATCGAATTAACTACGTGATTATCTGAGGATTACAAAAACAGAGCTCCTTTGAAGCTCTGTTTTTTGTTGTTATTATTTATTGTTATATTATTTTTTTATATTTTTAATCTCAATAGTGCCATAATATGATATACTAAAAAAGAGCCGCTCATGGGTTGAGCGGTTTTTCTATGTAAATTTTAAATCTACACTTTAGTTAAATATAATATTAGTATTTTGGGGGACATATGAACTGGAAACGCTTGGCTTTATGCGCAATGTTGGGGATTACAGTGCTTGGTACAACTGCATGCGGTACAAACAGTGGTGAACAACCACAAGGTAACACCGTGAAAGCAGAAACTGTAGCTATGCCCAATTTTACAAACGCACCAATTACTGATGAATATGCTATCTTTGATACAAACTATGGTCAATTTAAGGTTCGTTTGTTAGGGTCTAAAGCGCCGATTACGGTCAAAAATTTTGATTATCTCGTGAAAAAAGGCTTCTATAATGGTGTGACATTTCACCGTGTTATCGAAGGCTTTATGATTCAAGGTGGAGATCCTGATGGCACAGGTGCTGGTGGCCCAGGCTATACAATTCCTGATGAATTCTCCAATGATTTACACTTCAATAAAATGGGCGTTCTAGCCATGGCTAACCGTGGTCCTAATACAGGAGGATCTCAATTTTTTATTACCTTGGGACCTACGGATTGGTTAGATAATAAACACACCATCTTTGGTACTGTAGTACAAGGCATGGATGTAGTTGAAAAAATCGGCAAGGTTAAAACCGGTCGCAATGATAAGCCAGTAGAACCAGTAATCATCAATACCATTACATTGGAGCCGATTACTGATGATGCGAAAAATGGCAAATAAGAAAAGTACTTCTCAAGAGTCTCTTTCTGGTGAATGCGCATCTACACAAGAGGTACAAGGTATAATTGTAGATTGTGATACAATCTTGAACGACGCTAGTGTTCAAGGCGATGAATCAAAAGAAATGCACTATATTTACTTAGTGCGTTGCTCTGATGATTCTTTGTATTGTGGATGGACTACAGATCTCAAACGTCGAATAGATGCTCACAATGGACATATCCCAGGCGGTGCAAAATATACGCGAGGACGTCGTCCTGTGACCTTGGTATATGCTGAAAGCTTTCACCAAAAACAAGAAGCACAACGCAGGGAATATGCTATTAAACGGATGACGAAGACTAAGAAATTGAGACTCATTAAGGGTGCAAAATAGTCCTTGATTATGGTATAATATGATGATTAATTACTACCACGGAGGTTGAAAATGAAGCGGGTTCTAGTGTCCGTAAAGAGTGTACAACGAGATATGGATGGCAAGGATACCGTAGTGGAACTGATTTCCCCAGGTACGTCACATGAAAAAGGTAATGCTCAATATGTGCGTTATGAAGAATCTAGTGTGACTGGATTGGATGGGGTTAAGACGACCATTAAAATTCATGATGATTCTATCGTGTTGCTCCGAACAGGGGCTGTCAATATGCGTCATCAATACGTCCGTGGTGAAGAACGTGAAGCCGTATATGAAACACCATATGGTGATTTACATATGGCTGTAAATACTCATGAATTAACAGTAGACTTTCATGATGGCGTAGGTCATGTTCATTTAGGATATGATATTTCCGTTGAAGGTGAATGGCAATTTTATAATCAGTTAGATATAGACGTGCGGGAGGATATAGAGCATGGACATGAAGGAAATCCTGAAATCGGGGATTGAACAGGCATTACAAGATACGATTAACAGCGGTGATTTGCCGGCTGGGGAATATCCAGAAATCGTTCTCGAAGTGCCACCTCAAAAGGAATTCGGTGATTTTTCTACAAACATCGCTATGCAATCCGCTCGTGTAGCTCGTCAAAATCCTCGAGCCATTGCTGAAGCTTTGATTAGTCATATGAATTTTGATTGGCTTGAACGTGCTGAGGTTGCCGGCGCAGGTTTTATTAATTTCTTTTTGAAATCTGATATGGTGTACGATACGTTAAAAGCCATTTTGAATGCTGGTACTGAGTATGGTGTTCAACCATTGCGTGCGCGCGATACAATTCAAGTAGAGTACGTAAGTGCAAACCCAACAGGTCCATTGCATGTTGGTCATGGTCGCGGTGCTGCGTACGGTAGTGCTCTTGTAAACTTGTTACGTGCAGCGGGTTATAATGTACAATCCGAGTACTATATCAATGATGCGGGTAATCAAATCGACAACATGGCTATTTCTATTGAGTACCGTTTCCAAGAGTTACAAGGTGCTACATTAGTATTCCCACCTAAACGCAATGAAGACGGTTCTATGCCTGAGTTCGATATTCCAGAAGGGGCTTTAGTGTTCCCTGAAAATGGCTATCGTGGCCCAGATATTATTGAAACAGCGAAAGCGATTGCAGAACGAGAAGGCTTTGATAAACTAAACGCTATGACTGAAGCTGATCGCGTAGCATTGTTCAAGGAAGAGGGCTTAAAAGAAAAATTAGCTCGCTTAGAAGAAACATTAAGAAACTTCCGCGTTACGTTCGATAATTGGTTCTCTGAACGTACAGTTCATGAAACTGATGAGATTCATCATTCCGTAGAGGCGTTAAAGGCCCTTGGCAAAGTTTATGAAAAAGACGGTGCTTTATGGTTAAAATCTACTGATTATGGTGATGATAAAGACCGCGTAGTTATCCGTGATAATGGAGTTCCTACGTATTTGGCGGCAGATATTGCATATCATCGCAATAAATATGATCGTGGCTTCAAAGAGATGATTGATATTTGGGGCGCTGACCATCATGGCTATGTATGTCGTGTAAAAGCGGCTATGGCGGCGTTTGGTTATGACCCTGATAAATTAACAGTATTGTTATTACAAATGGTAGCATTGTTCCGTGACGGACAACTTGTTAAATTGTCTAAACGTAGTGGTGATAGCGTTACATTAGATGAATTGATTGAAGAGGTTGGCGTAGATGCGTCTCGCTATTTCTTCTTGATGCGCTCCTTAGATAGCCAACTTGATTTCGATATTAACTTGGCAAAATCTCGCAGTAATGACAACCCAGTGTATTATATCCAATATGCTCATGCTCGTATTCACAGCATTTACAACCAAGTGCGTGAAGCTGGCATTGCATTTGGCGATTATAGTGAAACTGATTTCACAACACTTACAAGTGAAATGGAATTAGAATTAATTAAGAAATTAGCTGAATATCCGGAAGAGGTCGTTCAAGCTGCCGAACATCGTGCACCTCATCGTATTGCTCGTTATCTATATGATTTGGCAAGCATGTTCCATTCATTCTACCGTCAAGGTCGTATCATTGGCGTAGATCCAGCATTACAACAAGCTCGTCTTGGATTAATTACAGCGATTGCCCTCGTTCTTCGTCAAGGCTTGGGTATTTTAGGTATTTCCGCTCCGGAAAAAATGTAATAGGTGGGAGGCATCATGGCAACTAAGTATATTTTCGTAACTGGCGGCGTTGTTTCTTCTCTTGGGAAGGGAATTACAGCAGCATCTTTGGGTCGCTTACTAAAAAACCGTGGTTTCAATGTAACGATTCAAAAATTTGACCCATACATTAATATCGATCCGGGTACGATGAGCCCTTACCAACATGGTGAAGTATTTGTAACAGATGACGGCGCCGAAACTGACCTTGATTTGGGCCATTATGAACGCTTTATCGATATTAACCTTAGTAAACGTTCCAATATTACAGCTGGTAAAGTATATTGGTCTGTAATCAATAAAGAACGCAAAGGTGATTACCTAGGTAGCACTGTACAAGTGATTCCACATATTACAAATGAAATTAAACAAAATGTTTACCGTGTAGGTAAAGAGGATAATGCTGATGTAGTTATTACAGAAATCGGTGGTACCGTAGGTGATATTGAAAGCTTGCCATTCATGGAAGCCATTCGCCAAGTGAAAAAAGAGGTAGGCCGTAACGACGTACTTTATATTCACGTTACATTAGTGCCTTACATCAATGCCGCAGGCGAGTTGAAAACAAAACCTACACAACATAGTGTAAAAGAATTGCGTAGCATTGGTATTCAACCAGATATTTTGGTATGTCGTAGTGAGAAACATATCTCTGATGATATGAAAGAAAAACTTGCTTTGTTCTGCGACGTAGAACCTGAAGCAGTTATTGAAAATCAAACTTGTAGCTCTATCTATGAAGTGCCATTGATGATGCAAGATCAAGGCCTTGACGATATTGTTATCAAAAAGTTAGGCCTTGAAGATCGTCCGTGTGATATGACTGCATGGAAAGAAATGGTTCATAAGATCTTGAATCCTAATAAAGATATTACAGTTGCTATTGTTGGTAAATATGTAGCGTTGCATGATGCGTATTTATCCGTAGTTGAAGCTCTAGATCATGCTGGTATTGCTACGGGTACTAAAGTGAATATTCGTTGGATTGACTCTGAAGAACTTGATGATACATCTGTAGATCCTAAAGAGGTATTTGAAGGTGTTGAAGGTATCATCGTACCTGGTGGATTTGGTTCCCGTGGTGTAGAAGGTAAAATCCGCACAATCCAATACGCTCGTGAAAACAATATTCCATATCTTGGCCTATGCCTTGGCATGCAATCTGCAGTAATGGAATTTGCTCGTAACGTATGTGGCATGGAAGGAGCAACCTCTAGCGAATTCGATGAAAATGCTAAGTACAAAGTAATTGACTTGATGAGTGATCAAGTTGATGTAGATAAAAAAGGCGGTACAATGCGCTTAGGTATCTATCCATGCAAAGTGGAAGCCGGTACGAAAACTCACGAAGCTTATGGGGAAGATTTGATTTATGAACGTCATCGTCATCGCTATGAGTTCAACAATGAATACCGTCAACAATTGACCGATGCAGGTCTTGTGATTTCAGGTACATCTCCAGATGGCCGTCTTGTTGAAAGTATTGAAGTAAAAAATCATCCATTCTTTATTGGTACACAAGCACATCCAGAACTTAAATCTCGCCCAAATAATGCACACCCATTATTCCGTGGTTTCGTAGATGCAATCTTAAAACTTAAGAAATAGATTAAAACGATGGGATCTGTTTTATCTATTATAGGTTTATTTATATTAGCTGCACTCAAACTAGAGCAGTTTGTATATGGTAAATCGGGAAAAGAACAATCTACAACTGGTCACATAGCACGGAGAGGGCTTGCTAATATAGCGGGTTTAATAGCTTTTGATCACGCTACTGTGAACAGTAAGTCTATTGTAGTACGTAAAAAAAAGAAAGGTGCTCAGAAATGAGCATCTTTCTTCTTTTTTTGCTTACATCGAAAAAAGTTGGGAAAATATATCGATAAATTTAAAAATAACGCTTGCAATATTGAATGATATTTGTTATTATATAGACAAAGATAGATATAGATATGGTGCTAAGTACACCAATGTAAATATATTCGTTAAATATGGAACTCAAATAAGGAGGACATAACATGTCTATTATTGGTAAACAACTTCCTGAATTTACACTTGATGCTTTCAAAAAACCTGAATTGGTAAAAGTTAGCACTGCAGACGTGTTGGGTAAATGGTCTGTATTCGTATTCTATCCAGCAGACTTTACATTCGTATGCCCTACTGAGTTGGAAGACGTACAAAACTCTTATGCAGAGTTGAAAGAATTGGGTTGCGAAGTTTACTCCGTATCTTGTGACTCCGAATTCGTTCACAAAGCATGGTCTGATGCTTCTCCAAGCATCAATAAAATCGAGTACTACATGTTAGCTGACAAAAAACATGAATTGGCTGACTTCTTCGATGTATTCCAAGAAGAATCTGCTATGGCTTACCGTGGTACATTCGTAGTAGATCCAGAAGGCTTCGTGCGTACAGCAGAAATTCATGATATGGGTATCGGCCGTTCCGCTGAAGAATTGGTTCGCAAAGTACAAGCTGCTCAATTCGTAGCTAAACATGGCGATCAAGTGTGCCCTGCACGTTGGAAGCCAGGTAAAGACACTTTGAAACCAGGTCTTGATCTTGTAGGTAAAATCTAATTAAGAAACTTATACTTAAATGCTAGAGTAATCTAGATAACTCCTCAAATGACATAAACACGGGCGCGCATCGTTTTCCTGACGATACGGTAAGTCCCAATACCAGATGAACCCTCTCCAATTCATCATGGTAAACCTCATATAACAAACTACAAACTATACGCAAAAGGACTGGCCTTCGGGCTGGTCCTTTTGTGTTGTTAATATCCCTTTATAAAAGTAGGAAATAAGTTCTTGCATTTTTATAGTGAGTGGTCTATAATGAAATTAATTCCTATTAATGTGAAAGGTTTTATAAATAGCTTTATAAATATAATATAGGCACTTTTTAATATGGGTGTGTTTAACACTAACGTTTACAAAGAAAGGCAAAATATATGAGGATTTCCACAAAAGGTCGGTATGCATTGATGGTCCTCATCGATTTGGCAGAGCAAGGTCAAGATAAACCTGTCTCCTTGCGATCTGTAGCAGAACGACAAGGCATATCTGAAAAATACCTAGAAGGTATCGTAGCTCGTTTAGGCGCTGCAAAACTAGTGGATAGTATCCGCGGTAAGTATGGCGGCTATCGCTTATCTAAAAGCCCTAAAGAATATACAATTATTGAAATTCTACTTGCTACAGAGGAATCTATGGCTATCATCTCTACCCTTGATGAAGGGGTGAGTACTGATACAGTGATCAACGAACGTACCGTTGGTTTCTGGGCAGGATTACAAAACTATATCCATGATTATTTAGAAAACGTAACCCTTCAAGATGTAATCGATGGGACTTACGCAAAACTTGATACAAAATATGATAACTGGGATGGTTCTATTTAATAAGGAGTGACCACTATGTCTAAAATTGCAAAATCTTTTGTTGAATTAATTGGTAAAACACCATTATTAGCTGCTACACGTTTTGGTAAAAAATATGGTGCAAACGCTAATATTTTCGCAAAATTGGAATACTTTAACCCAGGCGGTTCCGTAAAAGACCGTATCGCAGCAGCAATCATTCAAGCTGCAGTTGAATCTGGTGAATTACAACCAGGCGGCACAATCGTAGAAGCTACATCTGGTAATACTGGTATTGGCTTGTCTGCTGTAGGTGCTGCGCTTGGCTATAAAGTTGTAATCGTAATGCCTGAAACAATGTCCATTGAACGCCGTAAATTAATGCTTGGTTATGGTGCTCAGCTCGTATTGACTGACGGTTCTCTTGGTATGAAAGGCGCTATTGCAAAAGCTAAGGAAATCGTAACGGCTACAGCTGGTGCTATTGAAGCCGGTCAGTTCGTAAATCAAGCTAATCCTGCAATTCACTACAGAACAACTGGTCCTGAAATCTGGCAAGATACTGATGGTACCGTAGATATCTACGTATCTGGTGTTGGTACAGGCGGTACGTTGACAGGTGCAGGTCGCTACTTGAAAGAACAAAACCCTGATGTACATGTGGTTGCCGTAGAACCAGCAGATTCTCCTGTATTGTCTAATGGTAAACCAGGCCCTCATAAAATCCAAGGCTTAGGTGCTGGCTTTATTCCAGATACATTGGATACTAACATTTACGATGAAGTAATCCAAGTTTCTAACGAGGATGCTTTTGCTACATCTCAAGCTTTCGGTCACACAGAAGGTGTATTGGTAGGTATTTCCTCTGGTGCTGCGCTTTGGGCGGCTCAAGAATTGGCAAAACGCCCTGAAAATAAAGGCAAAAATATTGTAGTAATTCTCCCTGATACAGGCGAACGCTACTTATCTACAGCTTTATTCCCTGAAGTTTAATTTTCTATCATGGTGAAAGCATAACAGTTGTTTTCTACTGGCTCAAACACATGGATGTTTCCCTGTATTTTACAGGGAGCATCCTTTTTTGTTTGAACTCTTTTGTTATTATAATAGGGTGATGTACTGAGTAGATAATGGTGCAGATTATTGATAGTCGGAGAGGGACTTTCACAATAACATTTATAATTGAAAACACAAAAAAATTTATAATTGTATATGAAAAAGGAGCTACTAGGTAGCTCCTTTAGTATTTTGGTATTTAATTGTAATTATCTACCGTTTTTAACGATATTATCCATCCAGTTGAATAATTCTTCTAAATCGTAGTCACCAGAGTGATCTACATCAAATGGTGTTGCCATATCTACTCTGTACCCAAGGTTTTGAGCACGTGTACCTACGATTAAAGGAATTGCAACAGATGTATTGCTGTCGGCTGTGCCATAACGAATACGATAGAATCGTGCATTTGTCGCAGCAGGAGAACCGAGATAGTTCATTGGATTCATCATAGTAACGATCTTAGCATTTTCTACGTATACATCTTGGTTAGCTGTTGAATCGTGTAATGCAGCAGTAATGGTAAAGTGATTATTATCTGTAGTACTTGTACCAAATAGATTGTTTTCACCTGTATCATTAGCACGAGAGTCAAAGGCACCAGGCGCTTTTGAGCGACTTACAAAGTGGTTATATGCTTCCCAGTTAATGTCTTTGATGGCCCCTGTTTTATTATCTCGTACAAGGTATGTATGCTTGGATAAATCAGTACCTTGAGCTGCTGCTTTATTAGCGGCAGCAACGATAAACTCTTTTACATAGTTTTTGAAAGTCCCGTTACCATTCTTGTCGAGTTTTAGTATACGACCTAGAGAGTCACGTAATTGTAAGTTATTTACGTAATCAGGGAAGTGTTCGCTGAGTATTTTAGAGTATGATAAATCGTCTGTATTCAAGTTTACACGTTGCATCGTACGTTGTGGTGGAGCAGAGTTGCCACCTACATTAGCTTGTGGTAATTCGCCTTGGCCCATAGTTACTTTGTTAAAGGCTGTGATACCGTTATAGCTCCATTCGTAAGCCATATCTGCCGCATCAAGGTTAGTGATAGGGGCATATGCAGATACTGCGTATACATTAGTTGCCGCTGTAGCTGCACCTAATGCTTGTAAATATGGTTGGAAGTCGGAGCTGTTACCAGTTGCACCTTGTAATAAGGATACACCACCGCCTGCACTTGTACCATTTGTGATAATGCGATTTGCATTACCTGGCATAGCGGAATCGTTAGCGTGTAAGTAGGCTGTAGCCGCTTGTAAGTCAACGATTACTGCAGGGGCCTTACCGATAAAGTTGCCATCGGAAGCTTTATTGGTACGACCACGAGTAGATGGGGAAGCTACTACATAACCACGGGATAATGCGTAAAGAACACTGTTAGGTTTTCCATTTTCTACCTTAGGCGTCATAGCTTGGCTCGGCATGTAACCACCTACTGCATTTGGCATGAAGATAGGGGCTGTTTGGGTGTTGTAACCGTTGATTGTGCCGTTGTTGAAATATTCCTCTGGTACATAAATGTTCATGTATTGCTGATCTATGTCGATTGGATTAGCCACGTAAGGGATATATTCGAAGGCGCGATATTTGATTTCCTTATTATCTACTGTGGTAGACATGGATTCATAATTTTTCGCGTCGAAAGCAAGACTAATCTTTGCAGACGCATCAGCTTGCAATGGGGGTTCAATTGGTTGGGAGAGAATATTTTTCTCTTCTGTAACAGTAGAGCCCTTTGTGGAAGCTTCATTACGAGCGTTTACATAAGATTGCGGTAATTTACTTTCTTGAACCTGTTTAGTCTCTACGTCAGATTTAGCTTTTGCTTCGGCTTCAGATTGAGCTTTAGCAGTAGCATCTACTTCTGCTTTAGCTTTTGTCTCGGCTTCAGCTTGCGCTTTAGCAGCAGCATCTGCTTCTGCTTTAGCTTTAGCTTTTGCCTCGGCTTCAGCCTGAGCTTTTGCTGCAGCTGCCGCTTCTTCTTTTGCTAGTTGTTCAGCAGCTAAACGTTCTTGTTCTTCTTGGATCGCAGCTTGTCTTGCAAGTTCCGCTTGTTTAGCAGCAATACGTTCTTGTTCTGCTTTTATAGCCGCTTCGCGTTCAGCTTTAGCTTTCTCGGTCGCGATACGCTCTTGTTCAGCTTTTAAAGCTGCTTGCCGTTGAGATTCAGCCTGTTGTGCGGCGATACGTTCTTGTTCTGCTTTAATAGCTGCTTGGCGTTGAGCTTCAGCCTGTTGAGCTGCCATACGTTCTTGTTCTGCTCTAATAACTGCTTGTCGTTCGGCTTCAGCTTTAGCGGCGGCTTCAGCACGTTGGCGAGCTGCTTCTTCAGCCGCTAAGCGTTCTTCTTCAGCCTGTTGAGCGAGGATACTCTCACGTTCAGCTTTTAAAGCCGCTTGGCGTTGAGCTTCAGCCCGTTGAGCGGCAATACGCTCTTGTTCAGCTTTAATAGCTGCTTGGCGTTGCGCTTCGGCTTGCTGAGCGGCGATACGTTCTTGTTCTGCGTTAATAGCCACTTGACGTTGAGCCTCAGCTTGTTGAGCCGCAATACGTTCCTGCTCAGCACGTAAAGCCGCTTGGCGTTGAGCCTCGGCTTGTTGAGCTACCACACGTTCTTGTTCCGCCTGCAAAGCTGCTTGCCGTTGGGCTTCTGCTTGTTGTTGTGCTTGTAGTGCGGCTTGCCGTTGTGCTTCAGCTTGCTTTTGAGCAAGTTGTTGTTGATCAACTTGTGATACATTTTCTTGTTGAGCTGCTTCTTCCGCGGCTAGTTGAGCTAAACGTTCACGCTCAGCTCGTTGAATATCTCGAATCGTAAGCCTCTGTTTTGCTACTACGGCTTTTGTTACTGTAGTATTTGATACAGTTAATGGAGCTATGGATTCTTGTTGAATAACAACAGGCGTACGCTGTACTTGTGTAGTTTGTACTTGTTGCTTACCATCCACTGGTTTCTCTACAGTAATGGGTTCAGTTTTTCGTTGTACATTTATCAAACTGTGCATTGCTAATGTAGGCTCCATGACAGTTTTTGTATCTTTATTGACAACATACTGAGGTTGAGTTTGAACCTGTTGCTGAGATTGCATTGGTACTACTTGTTGCGGTACTGATTGCAATGGTGTAACTTGTTGAGTTTGTACAGGGCTAACCGTTGCTGGTTGCATCACGTAGGATGGTTGAGGTTGTGCCATCGGTGGTGTTTGTTGTTGTACAACGGTGGCCGGTTGTGGTGTAGCTGGTAAGACTGGCTGAGTTGCCATTGGTTTCACGACTGGAGTTGCTATACTTGTAGGACTCTGTGTCGTTGATTCAGCACTGGTACTCGTACCTACTAAATCATTCATGTTAAGTGTAGGCTCTGCATGGGCAACACCACCCAATGCAGCTGCAGCAAGAAATGCAGCAGTGACCTTACAATTTTTGGATGATTTCATGAATTAGCTCTCCGAACTAGATTTCTAATAATAGTTTATAATTTTAAAGTTTATTAATATTTATATAGTTTAACATAAATCGATGTGATTGTACAATTTTGAGGACTTGCTTCCACTTTTGAAAGTAGTCTAGATTATAAAATATAAAATAATATTAATTATTTTTGAATATCAGAAAAGGACTAGATCACGTATACCTCTGAACTGTTGTTCCAAAATTGTGTCCAATTTTAGGTCAGTTCAGAATACGTATATTCTAGTCCTTTTACTATATCTACTGGTGTGACACCAGCTTTCACCATCGATAAGAGTCATTAATCAATTAGTTGCTAAATGTTAACTATTAGTTACTAACCGCTAATCGTCGAAACTCATCATAAACAATTAATAATTATCAGCCATCAATCAATCATATATAAGCTATAATTGATGGTTAATTTTAATGATTTATTTTGTGATACTATTTTTTAAGCTTGGCTTTACAAGTGCTAAGATAAAGCAAGCCACAACGGAACCAATTGCGATGGATGCAAGGTATAGAAGTGGATTACCAATTGTTGGTACTACAAAGATGCCGCCGTGTGGAGCGCGTAGTGTGCATTCGAAGAACATGGATAACGCACCGGCTGTACCAGCACCGATAATACAAGCTGGTAATACGCGAACTGGATCGGCTGCTGCAAATGGGATGGCACCTTCTGTGATGAAGGAAAGGCCCATGATGTAGTTTGTGATACCAGATTTACGTTCAGCCTCTGTGAAGCGGCTAGGGAAGAATGTAGTACAAAGAGCAATTGCCAATGGAGGAACCATACCGCCTGCCATGACAGCCGCCATAATACCGTATTCGCCAGTTGCAAGAGCACCAGTACCGATAACATAAGCCGCTTTGTTTACAGGGCCGCCCATGTCAACGGACATCATAGCACCAAAGATAAGTCCTAACAATACGCGGCTCGTTGTGCCCATGGATTGCAAGGAGTCCATCAACCAGTGGTTAAGTGCGGATACAGGAGGGTTGATGATAAAGGTAATGGCGATACCAATGAATAATACGCCAAGCACAGGGTAGAAGAGAACTGGTTTTGTACCTTCTAAGGCTTGAGGCAAACCAGATACTAATTTTTTAACTAATAATACCAAATAACCTGCTGCGAAACCGGCAATCAATGCACCTAGGAAACCAGAGCCACCTTGATTAGCTAATAAGCCTCCAACAAAACCAGCTACAAGACCTGGACGGTCCGCAATACTCATAGCGATGTAACCCGCTAATACGGGTAACATGAAACCAAAGGAAGCGCCACCGATTTGCATTAAGAAAGCTGCAAGAGGTGTACCGGAACCAAAGTTTTTAGGATTTGCTGGGTCGAATACATCAAATAAAAAGGCAAGGGCAATTAAGATACCGCCACCGATAACGAATGGCAACATGTGGGAGACACCATTCATCAAATGTTTGTAGATTTGACGACCGAAGTTATCTGCCGCATCGAATGCAGCCACTGCACCATTTTTATCAGATGGGGAAGCATGGTATACAGGTGCTGTACCAGCTATAGCTTCACGCAATAACTCTTCCGCTTTATTGATGCCGTTCGCAACCTTAGTTTGAATCATAGGTTTGCCATCAAAGCGTGCCATCTCTACTTGACGGTCAGAAGCTACGATAATGCATTTAGCGTGATCGATTTCTTCTGTTGTAAGAGCGTCTTTAACGCCAGATGCACCATTTTTCTCAACCTTTAAAGCAATGCCCATTTCTTTAGCCTTGCGCTCTAAAGATTCAGCCGCCATATAAGTATGTGCAATGCCTGTAGGGCAACCAGTAACAGCAAGTACATCATAATGCGGGTTATCTACAGAAATCTTAGGTGCTACCTTTTCAATTGCTTCTGTAGCCTTTGCTTCGATAGCATCGGTAATGCTGGTTGCTTTTTGAAACTCTGCTGGTTTGATATATCCTTCTACAGATGGGTCAAAGTTTCCTTCTTCTTTAGCTGTAATGAGATCTAAGAATCGATCAACAGTAGCCGCTTGAATTAGGGCTTCTTTGAAGTCTGGGTCAATCACCATAGTTGCTAGTTTGCTCAATACCTCTACGTGAGTGTCAGCCGCACCTTCTGGAGCCGCAATCATGAAGAATAGGCGGGAAGGTTGACCATCAAGCGCTTCAAAATCTACACCGTTAGGCACGACCATAGCGGCTAGGCCTGCTTCTTTTACGCCTGCAGATTTAGCGTGTGGTGTGGCAATACCGTCGCCAAGGCCTGTAGAACCAGACTCTTCACGAGCGAACACTGCTTTTAAATATTCTGCCTTGTCTGTCAAGTGGCCGCCTTTGTCCATCAATTCACCTAAGGTGTAAATGGCGTCAGCCTTTGTGACAGGATCTGCATTCAGCAGGATAGATTGCGGTTTTAATAGATTAGTGATTTTCATATGTGTACTCCTTGATGCACATAAAATATAAAACTATTTAACTCGTACTTGTGAAAGCAGTGCTTCTACTTCTTCAAGGGTTGCGAGGTTTTCAGAGTAAGCGGAGGCAGAGCCACTGGAGATACCCCAGTAGAGCGCCTCTTGTAAGTCACCCGTCTTTTCATAGCCCGTAATAAAGCCAGCTACCATGGAGTCGCCAGCACCTACGGAATTCACGAGTGTTCCTTTAGGGGCAGGACTGGTATATACCGTGCCATCAGCGGATACCAAGATTGCTCCATCACCAGCCATTGAGATGAGCACGTGTTGTGCACCTTTCTCTTGTAATGCTTTGGCAGCTTCTACAAGGTCATCCTTTGTAGCGAGAGTGCGACCAAAGATTTCGCTAAGTTCGTGATTATTTGGCTTAATTAAAAATGGTTTATAAGGTAAGACTCTTGTGAGCAGATCTTTTGTAGCATCAACTACGATACGAATATTTTTATGTTGTAAGCGCTCTATAATGAGTTCGTACATATCGCTTGGTAGGCTAGAAGGAATGCTGCCAGCAAGGATTAAGGTGTCCTTTTCGGTCAACGCATCAAGCTGTTTGTATAGAGCTTCTAATTCGTCGGTAGCAATGATTGGGCCGCGGCCATTAATCTCTGTTTCCTCATCAGAGGCTTTTACCTTAACATTGATGCGGGTTAATCCTTCGCGAAGCCGGATGAAATCTTCTTTCACGCCGAATTTCTTGAGTTGTGTTACGATTTCTTCGCCTGTAAACCCTGCGATGAAGCCGAGTGCTGTCGTATCCATGCCAAGATTGTTGAGCACGATAGATACGTTGATACCTTTGCCGCCACCGAGAACGTATTCTTGGATGGTGCGATTAATAGTACCTGTCTTGAGGTGATCAAGGCGTACGATATAATCGAGAGCCGGATTAAAGGTAATGGTATAAATCATACAATTTCCCCTTTTGAGATAATACTAATTAGCGTATGATTGGTTGATCTTGCTTCCGTAATCGTAACCAATAGATGAGTGGTACTAGATATAGGAAGAAGGCAAATGGTACATAACCTGTTGAACTTGTACCCATCATGACAATGGGCACGTAGGCAGCGATATTCCATGGTTGTAATGGAGCGATGAGAATGCCACTATTTTCAAAGTCTAGCATTACATCTTCGTCTTGAATACCTCGCTGTGCGTAGGTAATACGCATAATAGAGTGCGTCATAACTACCGCAATAGCTTGGCTGCATCCAACCGCACCTGTTAAGAAAGCAAGACCTACATTGGCAGCAAATACATCGCTCCGTGTTTTAGCTCGCTCTAACAGTTGTCGTATATCGTTCCAGAAGCCAACCCCTTCGAGCATGCCTGAAATGGCAGTAGCCATAAAAATTGAAAGGGTAGGGATAAACATCGTTTGTAGACCGCCGCCATGAATGATATTAGCTAGTGGATTATAGTGCGGTAGTTCAAAGCCTGTTAAGGTATACCATCCCAACTCTGAGAGGCTCGCATCCTGATTGGTATAGGCTAGAATGGCCGCCGCTAATGCACTGAGTCCGATAGGCCAACGGATAGATACTTTCAAAGGCAATAGACCAATGACGATGATGACTGGAATCCATAATGTCCAATCGATGTTGAAAATAAAGTGAATTGTATCGGATAGTAAACTATTTTCGTAATTGAGTGGGTACCACTGAGATAGTAATAGATACAACACTGTAGAGATGATGAGTGCTGGAATACCATCTTTAAACATAATGGGAATATTCGTCGATACCTTTGTATGGGTCAAGGCCGCTACAAGAGATGCACTAGAGGATAGTGGACCGTTTCGATCACCAAAGTAAGCACCTGCAATAATGGCACCAGCTACGATATTTTCTGGAATACTTCCAGCTCTTGCCATGGTGATGAGTACGATGCCTATCGTGCCTACAGTGCCTAGTGCAGTACCTAACAACATACTCACTATAGCTGTTATTAAAAAGGCACAGACGATAAAGATGGATGGATCAATTAAATCGATACCTGTGGCGATAATCATAGGAATAACGCCTGCTGCTTGCCACATGGCGATGAGCCAACCGATGAGAAGGAAGATTTGCATCACTACGATGGATGTTTTCGCACCTGTCCAAGATAGGTTTAATAATTCTTTTAGTGTATATCCTTTGCGGTAGAACACGTAGGCCATGATGCTCCATACGACAATCAAGGCATAACCAATAGTGATGCTATTGGCTACGGCTATGAGGATGACGAGAATGGATGCAAGTAGTCCCAAAAGGGGCTCTATATTCCGTGGCATGAGTGTGCGGCCCTGTTGGTACCTTAGGAACGCATTTAATATAAGTTGTAACCACTTCATTTTAATCGATAGGAAGTTCTGTTTCGAAGACTTCCTCAGCCGGGCCTGTCATGAGCACCGTGCCATCCTCCAAGTATGAAATATGCAATGTTCCTAAATAGAGTTCCACATCTACTTCGCGGCCTGTTAAGCCCTTTTCAAAGGACATAACGGCAGAGGCACAAGATCCTGTTCCACAAGCTAAGGTAGCACCAGCGCCGCGTTCCCAAGTGCGCACCTTGATGTGTTTGTCATTTACCACCTCAATGTAGTTTACATTGGTGTTAGCTGGAAATATATCGTGCTTTTCAAGGATTGGGCCCTGTGTCGTAATAGGGGCCTTTGTAATGTCGTCGATGAATACCTCCGTATGAGGCACGCCGAGCAATACAGAACTCACTGTTACGGTTTCACCGTTTACATCGAGGTCTACGTCGATAACCTTATCCAGGTTTACATTCATAGGAATGTCTTGGGACTTAAAAAATGGTTTGCCCATGTCTACAGTAACTTGTGTGACTATACCGTTTTCGATAGTCAATGTAGGCTTCATTACGCCAGCTAAGGTTTCGATGGTGAAAGTCTCCTTCGTTGTTTCACCGTGTTCATAAGCGTATTTGGCAAAGCAACGGATGGCGTTGCCGCACATTTCTGCTTCACTACCATCGGAGTTGATGATGCGCATGCGCACATCACAGGTTTCGGAAGGAACTAGGATAGCAAGACCATCAGCACCAATACCCGTGCGACGATCGCAAAGGTGGATGGCGAGGTCTGTGTAGTCTTTAGACGTCCCTTGTGGGTCGGCAAAGAGGATGAAGTCATTGCCGAGACCATGCATTTTCGTTAATTTCATAAAGTCTCCTATCAATAAGTAAGACTTTCACCATGAAGCCCGTGAAAGTCTCATATGTTTATTATTATATATTCTATATTATAATATTATATCATAAATAGGTCCTAAGCATGGCATGGAATCGTATAAATTTATAGCAAAATAAAGGGAAAATAAGGAAAGCTTACAACGTTTATTGAGAGTTATAGTAAAACAAAAAATGCCCCATATGGGACGGTTATTTAAGGGAGTATAGGTATTTGGATTACTTTATTGTTTAACAGAGAAATGATAAAATAAAGAGTAATGTAGTTAATCGTAATAGAAAGAGGAACACATATGCGAATTCAAGGGATTTCTGGATCTCGTGGCGTTGCAGTAGGCAATGTATATAGATATATTCAAGAGGAAATTGTCATTCCTGATTACAATGTAACGGAAGACAAGGTAGAAGAAGAAATTGGCAAGTTTGCAACTGCTATGGCATCTACCTTAAAACAATTGGATACTATTCGTAAAAAAGCATTGGATGAAATGGGGCCAGAAGAGGCGGCTATTTTTGAAGCGCATATGCAAATTGCTCAAGACCCATCCTTATCTGACGGAATTAAATCCCTTGTTGAGTCTAGCCATATGAATGTGGTAGCGGCTACGGCTCAAACAATTGAAACCTTTGCAAATATCTTTCTCGGCATGGAAGACGCCTATATGCGTGAACGAGGCGCAGATATTAAGGATATCGGTGATTGTTTGATGCGTAATATGTTAGGCATGAACCCTCGCGGTTTATCACATATTTCTGGCGAGGTTATCTTGGTGGCTCATGATTTGGCACCATCTGATACGGCATCCCTTGATAAAGCGGTAGTAAAAGGTATCGTTACGGCAGCAGGTGGCCCTACATCTCATGCGGCTATTATGGCTCGCACCTTAGAGATTCCTGCAGTTATGGGCGTTGGTGATATTGAAAGCTTTGCAGATGGCGATAAGGCAGTCGTTCTTGGTACGGATGGTATCGTGGAAATCAATCCATCTGATGCGGATTGGACGGAGTATACAAATCAAGCGTTGGCGTTCCAAGAAGAGTTAAAACGGTTACGCGAATCCGCTAATCTTGAAGCTACTACCATTGATGGTCATCATGTAGAACTATTCGGCAACATTGGTAAGGCGAAGGATGCTAAACATGCGCTCACTATGGGCGCACAAGGTATTGGTTTGTATCGTACAGAATTCCTTTACATGGAAAATGACGAATTGCCTGCAGAAGAAATACAATTCGAAGAGTATAAAAAGGTAGCCCAAGATATGAAGGGGCAGCCTGTTATTATCCGTACCATGGACATCGGTGGAGACAAGGAATTGAAATGCCTTGATTTACCAAGTGAAATGAATCCATTCCTAGGATATCGCGCTATTCGTATATCCTTAAATCGTCCAGACATCTTTAAGGTACAATTGCGTGCCTTATTACGAGCTAGTGCGTTTGGTGATATTCACATCATGTATCCTATGATTGCTTCCGTTGAGGAAGTGAAGCAAGCGAATGCTATGCTTAGTGAATGTAAGGAGGAACTGGAGGCTGAGGGTAAGGATTTCAACAAGGATATCAAGGTTGGCATCATGATCGAAGTACCAGCGGCAGCTGTTATATCTCCAATTCTTGCTAAATATGTAGACTTCTTTAGTATCGGTACGAATGATCTTTGCCAATACACATTGGCAGTAGACCGTATGAACGAAGCAATTGGTAGCTTGTATCAACCATTGCATCCAGGTGTGTTACGTCTTATTAAGCACGTCATTGATGCTAGTCATGAACAAGGTAAATTTACAGGCATGTGTGGTGAGCTTGCTAGCGACCCTGTGGCGACCATGATTCTGTTGGGCCTTGGCCTCGACGAATTCTCCATGACGGCTTCTTCGATTCCTCTTATTAAAAATATTTTGCGTTCTGTTTCCAAAACAGAATGTGAAGAGGTAGCAAATAAAGCACTTACTATGGACACAGCAGAAGAAATTACAGAATACGCTAAATCTGTATTAGCTGAAAAAGGTTTATTATAATTTTACTTTTGTTAAATAGGATTATTACATAGTAAATAGGATGTAATATACTTGAATTGAAATGCTTGATATTGATACAATATATCTATTAGAACGTATGGATAGGCACCGCCTATCGAGATAGAAAGAGGTTATCATGAAAGAATTAACAGTAGAAATTACTAACGAATCCGGTTTACATGCTCGTCCTGCTACAGCTTTCACACAATTGGCTGCTAAGTTCGCTTCCAAAGTGACTATCGCTGCTAATGGCAAAACAGCAGATGCTAAATCCATTTTAACTGTATTGACCTTGGGTGCTACAAAAGGCACATCCGTTACCTTGACGGCTGACGGTGCTGACGAAGACGAGGCACTCGCTGCATTGAGCGAATTCTTAACAACTAACCACGATTAATATGAGGGTAATAAAAAGGACCCTACATTTTGAACTGCACCTCCAAAAATTATGTCCAATTTTTTGGGTGCAATTCATTTGTAGAGTCCTTTTTTATTTACCCATATTTGCAAAGCGCTCTACAGCTTTTGTAAAGTCGCTAATGGTTTTTTCCACGTCACCATGTTCGATACCATCTCGTACGCAGTGGTTGATATGTCCTTCAAGAATTACTTGCCCTACTTTATGTAGTGCAGATTTAGCTGCATTAATTTGGCTCAACACATCTTCGCAGGGAATGTCTTCTTCAATCATTCGATCAATAGCTTGCACTTGACCTAAGATTTTACGCAATCGACGATGCAGATTTTCTGAATCCATACACTGTTTCATATTACTCCTCCATAGGCATGTTTTTATCATCTCATATATTATACTCTATTTAAAGTTTTTAATACAACTTAATAAGTATAACTAATATGCATTAATCGGTATTTATAGATATATAGTATCGTGCCGTTATAAGATATATTAAATATATTTGTAGTATGAGTGGTCGTCAGAAACTAGTGTTTTACATATCATCTTCTTGATTGATGTGATACAATACATTTAATATACTTTATATTTGTATATGTATATAAGGTATTGTATAGATGGCTAGATTATAAACCTATATTTACATGTGCTTATATTACAGACCTTTAAGAAATAGGTGAAAGAAATGAAAGTATTTCGCTACCTTCGAAACCTAGTTGTATTCGTGGTGGTCATGATTTTGGCTATGTTTATCTATGACGGATACCATAGCTTTCAAGGGACAAATCGTGAGAGTAAAGCTCATACACTTGTTGAAAAACAAATAGAACAAAGTGAAGACACGCTCAGTCGTACAGATCGAATTATACGCCTGTTTACATTTAGAGATAAAGTACAGATAGCTCTTAATCAACGTGTTTCAAAAGAGCATTGGGTGAAAAGGGATGTTATTCCTGAGTATACAAAAAATGCATTAATCGCTATTGAGGATAAGCGGTATTATAAACATGGAGCTATTGATGTACTCGGTATTATTCGCGCCTTGTACACAAATACCATAGCAGGTGAAACGCTGGAAGGCGGTAGTACTATTACACAACAACTCGTAAAAAATCTGTTCCTTTCATCAAAGCGCATTATGAGTCGTAAGGTAGAAGAGGCGATTCTCGCTAGTGAAATGGAACATTACTACTCTAAGGAAGAAATTCTCACCATGTATTTGAATACCGTATATTATGGACATAATTACTACGGTATCTACGAAGCCTCTTATGGTTACTTCGGTACGAGTCCAAGTCGATTAACATTGGGGCAAAGCGCTTTACTCGCAGCATTACCTAATGCACCGTCCTATTTAGATCCTTATACGAACTATGAAGGGGCTAAAGCTCGACAAAAACTGGTGCTAGAACAAATGGTAGACCAAGGCATGATTACACAAGCCGAGGCAGACTATGCGTATGAACAAGATTTGGAGCTTGTGGAAGAGTAAAAAATATATATAAGAATCAAATCCTTGTTAGTTAAGTTGAATTGGCTAACAAGGATTTTTTTGTTACATTAGTGTTATCAATAATAAACTTTCATGAGTGTTTTACTGTTAGGAGATTGTGTATTGGATAATGTTGTACTAAAGCAGTATGAGCATGGTAATTTTTCCTCTATTTATATAGGGGCAAAACCTATTATTAAGTTTGCCATGCTTAGATTGGAGAATTTTATATCCTATTATTTAAGAGGCCCTGGAGGATTAGATTATAAATCTGAGGTTTATGATGTTGAGTCCTATGCCCGTGAAATTTTTTATATTGAACAGGTTGATGCTAATAAAATAGAAAACTGGATAGTTTATTACGATGATGAACATAATTGTATGGCCCTTAGACATTGCTTTTGGAACAAAGCGTTAGATAGAGAGCAAATAATGAATGATGAGTCTTTGCGAGTTGCTGTTAGAGGACAATGCATTGTTGCTTCCATTCCACATATTAATAATGAAACCGTTATAGGTGTAAGTAAAACAGAAAAAAGTAATCTTCTAGACACTATAAATACCTTCGATACAGCAATATCTAAGATGAATATATTAAAGTTATTTAGAAATGTAGACTACAGTACAGGCGATTATAGAATTTCTAGGTCGTATGATTTAGATGTTCGCATTGAAGCGATTATTAATGAAGATCAAAATGAGCTTTACTCGGTTATAGGTGAAATTCAGTCTTTAAT
Source organism: Veillonella sp. AF13-2 (assembly GCF_003603295.1). NCBI lineage: Bacteria > Bacillati > Bacillota > Negativicutes > Veillonellales > Veillonellaceae > Veillonella > Veillonella sp. AF13-2. The sequence continues at coordinate 59,922 of NZ_QTMT01000002.1, read as the reverse complement.
AGTTAATACTTTAAAAGCATCAATTAATACAACTACAGATTATAAAGTAGCTTTAGATTACCAATTTTCACCTATTGATATAATTTAAGACCATATATTCCCAAGTGGTAATTAAAATTATAAAAATAATGATTTGCTTGAACCAATAAATGATTTACAGGTATTAATAATTAGTAAATACAAAAAAAAGCTATAATATATGCGGGGTTAAAATGTTGTAGCTTTATTACTCTCGAATAGTTACGTTCCGAAAAATATTATATAATTGTATAAAAATAATGCTTGCATTTATAATTATACAGGTGTATACTAATTTTTGTCAGAAGGAGAAAATGCCTGTCGGTGATAGAAGATACCACGGTGCTTTCACAATTATCTGATATTGTATTGATTATATGAGTCTAAATAGATAGTGGTTTATGAGGTGTTATCATGGGTAAAGCAAATAAAGTAGTACTCGCATATTCTGGTGGTTTAGATACTTCTGTTATCATTCCTTGGTTGAAAGAAAACTATGGCGCTGAAGTTATTGCTGTGTGTGTAGACTTGGGCCAACCTGAGGATTATGATGCAGTTGAGAAAAAAGCGATCAAATCTGGTGCTTCTAAAGCATATATCGTTGACGCTAAGGAAGAGTTTGTGAAAGATTATATTTGGCCTACAGTAAAAGCTGGTGCAATCTACGAAGGTAAATATTTATTAGGTACATCCTTCGCGAGACCTTTAATCGGTAAAATTCTTGTAGATATTGCCGAAAAAGAAGGCGCTGATGCAATTGCTCACGGTGCGACTGGTAAAGGTAATGACCAAGTTCGTTTTGAGTTGACTATCAAAGCATTAGCTCCTAACATGAAAATCATCGCTCCTTGGAGAGAGTGGGATCTGAAATCCCGTACAGACTGCATGGAATATGCTGCTAAACATGACATTCCAGTTGTAGCCACAAAAAAACATCCGTACTCCATGGACCAAAACGTATGGCATTTATCCCATGAAGGCGGCGATCTTGAAAATCCAGCAAATGCTCCTAAAGATGATGTGTACTTGGTAACACATACACCTGAACAAGCTCCAGATGAAGCTGGTTATGTCACTGTATACTTTAAAGAAGGTGTACCTGTAGCCGTAGACGGTCAAGAAGGCACCCCATTACAAATATTAGAAAAACTCAACGAAATTGGTGCACACTATGGTGTGGGCGTTGTAGATATCGTTGAAAATAGATTGGTAGGTATGAAATCCCGTGGCGTTTATGAAAACCCAGGTGGCTCTATTATCATGTATGCTCATAGAGAACTTGAATACCTCTGCTTAGATAGAGCTACATACCACTACAAAGAACTCATTGCTAACAAATACGCTGAACTCGTATATGATGGCATGTGGTTTGCACCATTGATGAATGCATTACAAGCGTTTGTTGATGAAACTCAAAAAACTGTAACCGGTGAAGTAAAACTTAAATTGTACAAAGGAAATATCATTTCTGCGGGCAGCACTTCCCCATATTCCTTGTACAGCGAAGATTTCGTAACATTTGAAGAGGATGATGTATACGATCAATCGGATGCAGAAGGCTTCATCAACTTGTTCGGTTTACCTCTCAAAATTAATGCATTGATGAAAGAGAAAGCAGGTAAATAATGGCTAAATTGTGGGGCGGGCGTTTCACAAAAGGCACTGATAAAGCGGTAGAGGATTTTACATCCTCTATCGCTTTTGATGCGCGGATGTACGCCGAAGATATTGCGGGTAGCAAGGCGCATGCGACTATGCTAGCAAAACAAAATATTATCTCCGACGCAGATCGAGATGCTATTTTAGCAGGTTTAACGAAGATTAAAGGTCAGATCGATAAAGGAGAGTTTCCATTCTCTGTGGCTCTTGAAGATATTCATATGAATATTGAAAAACGCCTTACCGATGACATCGGTGAAGCGGGAGGTCGTTTACATACCGGCCGTAGCCGTAATGACCAATGCGCAGTAGACTTGCACATGTACGTGCGTAAAGCTGTTGTGGAAATGGGCGAACTCATCGTAGATATGCAAAAGGCCCTCATCGAAACAGCTGAAAAGTATAGTGACGTTATCATGCCTGGTTATACACATTTACAACGGGCTCAACCTGTATTGTTTGGGCATCATATGATGGCCTATTTCTCCATGTTAGAACGCGACTTTGATCGTCTCTTGATGGTATTCAAACATGCTGACATCATGCCTCTTGGTGCGGGTGCTTTAGCTGGTTCTACGTATGGCATTGATCAAACGTACACACAAAAATTATTGGGATTCTCTCGTATTTACGAAAATAGTATGGATGCCGTATCTGACCGCGATTACGTAGTTGAATTCTTGTCCTTTGCGTCTCTCGTGATGATGCACTTGAGCCGTCTCAGTGAAGAATTGATTTTGTGGTCCACAAACGAGTTCAACTTTATTGAACTCGATGATGCGCACTGCACAGGCTCTAGCATCATGCCTCAAAAGAAAAATCCTGACGTTTGCGAACTGGTTCGTGGTAAAACAGGCCGTACCTATGGTCATTTGTTAGGTCTTTTAACAACTTTGAAAGGATTACCACTTACATACAATAAGGATATGCAGGAAGATAAAGAGGGCATCTTTGATGCTATCGATACGGTACACTTCGCATTGTCCATCAATGCGGCTATGATTCGCGGTATGAAGGTCAATGGGGCTCATATGAAAGCAGTCCTTGATGACGATTTCTCCAATGCCACGGATATGGCAGATTATCTTGCGAAGAAAGGCGTCCCATTCCGTGAAGCCCATGAAATCGTAGGTAATGCGGTGCATCATTGCATCGAAAAAGGGTGTGTACTCCTTGATCTATCCGTAGAGGATTTTAAAGCAATCTCTCATCACTTTGATGCGGATATTCTTGATGCCATTTCCATTGAAGCTTGTGTTGCAGGTCGTAATAACTACTCTGGTACGGCGCCAGAATGTGTGGAACGACAACGCAATAATGGTAAAATTATTATCGCTGCTGAGGAAAAACAAATTGCTGAATGGAAAGCAATCGTTGAATCTGTACAAGAGTAGAGCTTAGTGCGGAATAAGCAGTAGATAAAAATAAAGAATAGTTATCAATAAAATCTGAAAAAATAAGATCGATATACATATAAGGATTTCATTAAGGGGCTAATATTGCCTATTATACTTATATGTATATCGATTTTTTATTTAAAAGCTAGACGATACCTATAAATCCCATAATTCTAATTGATAATTAACTATTAAAATGATGTATTTGCGTGTACACATATAGTGGACTGTGAGGAAATAATAGTCTTGTACTAGGAAACTATAACCGTGATAGATAGGAAAAATTACATCTATACACAGAATAAAATAGGGTAAAAATATACTTTGCCGCAATTAAAATGAGTTCTCTTCGTTTTAGTTGATAAATTACCTATAATTTATTCAATTCGTGTAATATAGCTTGTCCGCCAATAAAGTACTTTTATTTTGGTTTCATAGGTGTTATTATTTAACTCGTAATAAGAATAAAAACGGTAAATTCACATTCAAGCCCATCACAGCACGAACTGGATTTACTTAGCGGTATATATATTTTAAGTGAATTATGGACGAGAAAAAATTCACCTTAGTGAAAGGGGATTGATACATGAAAACCACCGCTAAAAAAATGTCTGTATTCCAGCTAACCACAATGGTAGCAGCCAATATGCTAGGAGCTGGGATCATTATGTTACCAACTAATTTGGCTCAAGTTGGTACTATTTCAGTTTTATCTTGGCTCGTGACAGCTGTGGGTGCGCTTTTACTAGCGTATATTTTTGCTCAAGCGGGTATGTTCTCCCAAAAACAAGGGGGCATGGGCGGTTATGCAGAACATCGCTTCGGTAAAACTGGACATTTTATGGCGAGCTATGCTTACAGCATATCTCTCATCATTGCTAATATCGCCATCGCGGTATCTGCCGTAGGTTATGGCGCAGCTTTCTTTGGTGTTGACCTCAATGCGACACAAACAAGTCAAGTAACAATTGTGCTCTTGTGGTTTGCAGCGATTTTAAACTTTAGAGGTAATCGCTTTACAGGTCGACTCAGCAACATGACTATTTGGGGTTCTATTGTTCCGGTTTTATTAATCGGTACAATTGGCTGGCATTGGTTCGATCCATCTATCTATTGGGCGGCATGGAACCCAAATGATCTTCCGCTTTATGATGCGGTAAAACAATCTATTTCCCTAACTTTATGGGGCTTCCTAGGGTTTGAGTCCGCAGCGGCTAATGCTGATGCTGTTGAGAATCCAAAGAAAAATGTACCTATCGCTACAGTGGCAGGTACATTAGCAGTGGCAGTGGTTTATATCTTGTCCACAAACGTTATGGCAGGTATTGTGCCGAACGTTGACTTATTAAATTCTAACGCACCATTCGGTTTGACATTCGTATACATGTTCAATGATACTATTGCGAACATTGTTATGGCTGCTATGGTTATTTCTTGCTTTGGTGCTTTACTTTGTTGGCAATTCACATTGTCCCGTGTATTCAAAAGCGCAGCAGAATATGGTTACTTCCCTAAAATATTTGCCCGTGTAAATAGCAAAGATGCTCCTGTTCGTGGCGTATTGATTTTACTCGCTGTTGAAACATTACTTACTTTGTTCACTGCAAGCGAATCCTTGCGTGAGCAATTTGAAATCTTAGTAAACTTAGCGGTTGTAACTAACGTAGTACCGTATGTATTGTGCATTTTGGCAGTACCTACAATGATGCGTATGGCTGGCGTAGCTGAAAGTCGTATTAAACGCTCTAATTACTTGTTCGGTATAGGCGTTCTTTATTGTCTATATGCAATCTACGCATGTGGTTTTGATGCTATGGTAGGTAGTGCGGTGGCAGTAAGCATAGGTTTGGTGATTTATGTTTTGCGTAAAGCGTGGGATACACGCAGAGCACACCGCTTACAACAAAGTATTGATTAACTGAATATATCTCGTCTTATTAGAGGCTATTACTTGGTATAGCCTCTTTTTTTATCATAATCATGCATTAGACTTATAATTAATGCGAGCCAGATATGAAAAAACATAAAGAGTATTATTATTAATCAAATTTTCGCTGTGTATAAAAAGATTTTATAATAAAGTTTTACATTATTTTATTATTATTAAAATTAATATATATACCGTCATATACAGTAAATATAAATAAAAAATTATTTATATAAGTTAATTTATATAATTTTATGCAGGATTATGAATTTAATCACTAATTAATATTTTTTATCAGTATAAAAACTATATTGAAAATACGCGAAATACATATACCCATAAGGGGTATATGTATTGCAAATAGAGTATTAATATAGTATATTTATAATCGATAAAAATGAATGAACTAGTGAGTGTCGGTATTTACCGAGCGTAAAAGAGGAAAATGGGTGAAAAACCCATACTATGCAAATAGCTGTAATGAGGAGCAAGGTTTCATTATAGGGTCACTGGGAAACTGGGAAGGCCGAAATGTTGCGATGAATCAGAGTCAGAAAGCCTGCTCTAAAGGTATGGTATGCATATGCTGTGCTTAATTTAGGTTAGTCGGGCGACTAGCCTTTTTTCGTTCCCTAGCCTTTAAGCTTCAACGCTATATAAAAAAGCTAGTACCATTAGTTTGTCATTTGAATTGTTGTTAGTGTTTAGAGAGTTTAGGAGGCGCCTATGGGCAAACGCTTTGTCAAACAATTGGGGCAATTTATTGTTACCTTGTTTGGCATCACATTTTTGACATTTTGTCTCACCTATTTAGCACCAGGTGACCCAGTAACGATGTTACTTGAAACGGCAGATTCTATCGTATCTCAGGAGCTTATCGATGAAACTCGAGCTCAGCTTGGGTTAGATAAACCATTTGTAGTACAGTATGCAAACTGGGTCGTCAATGTCGCACAAGGTGATTTAGGGATGAGTTATTCTGCTAAAAAACCAGTAGTAGATCGTATGTTGGAGGCTTTACCAGGTACATTAATGTTAGCGGGTACGGCTTTAGTATTTACGCTGCTCTATGCATTGCCTGCAGGTATTATAAGCGCCTTAAATCGTAACAAATGGGTTGATTATGTGTTGAGATTTCTATCTTTCGTAGGCGTATCTATGCCTACGTTCTGGTTAGGTCTTATACTGATTTACATCTTCGGTCTTAAATTAGGCCTTGTACCGATTGCATCCTCTCGCGTGACTGCGTCTGGTGTTATTTTGCCCGCTATTACTTTGGCAGTTGTTGTTGGGTCTAAATACATGCGTCAAGTGCGGCTCGTTATCCTTGAGGAAATGCAAAAGGATTATGTTATTGGCGCTCGTGCTCGCGGTGTTAGTGAGATAAAAATTTTATTCGGTCATATTTTACCTAATGCGGTGTTACCACTCATCACTATTCTTGGTGTTCTTATCGGTTGGTTACTAGGTGGTGTGGCAGTCGTAGAAATGGTATTCTCTTGGCCGGGACTTGGGAATATGGCAATTTATGCTATTACCATGCGCGATTATCCATTGATCGAAGGTTTTGTGTTGTGGGTTGCTTTAGCATATATGTGTATTAACGCATTGGTTGATGCATCATATATCTTATTAGACCCTAGATTGAAAAGGGAGAGAGCATAATGGCAGAATTTATTCAAAAACATAAATTGTTCTCTTTCTATAGTGGGTTGATGATTATCATTGTTCTCATCGCTATCTTTGCACCCTGGCTTGCACCGGGCGATGCTTTCACCTCAAATATAAGTCAGGCATTGCAAGCACCAAGCAGCCAACATTGGTTTGGTACAGATAAATTAGGACGTGATGTATTATCTCGTATCATTTACGGTACTCAATTATCCTTGTTCATGGGCGTATCCATCGTCGTTATCATGGTGAGTATTGGTACTATCATCGGTGCTATAGCAGGCTATTTCGGCGGCAAAGTCGAAATGGTTCTCATGCGCCTTGCTGATATTATGTTATCCTTTCCAGGTGTTGTTTTAGCCATCGCTATTGCTGGTATTTTGGGTGGTAGCATTGTGAATACGATTTTGGCCTTATCTGTAGTAGGTTGGGCAAAATATGCTCGTTTAGTACGTTCTATGACGTTAAAAGTACGTGGTGAAGAATATGTAACGGCTGCGGTTATGATGGGGGCGTCTACGGCAACTATCTTAAGACGACATATTATTCCTAATATTATGCCTCTTGTTGTTACTACAGGTGCACTTGATATTGGGGCCATCATGATTGAGGTGGCAGGGCTTTCCTTCCTTGGTTTTGGTGCACAGCCACCAACACCTGAATGGGGCCTTATGCTTAACGAAGGCCGCCAGTACTTGCAAACAAGTCCATGGCTTATGGTATTCCCTGGTATGTCGATCTTAATCGTGGTATCTATTTTTAATCTTTGGTCTGATTCCTTACGAGATGTAGTGGATCCAAAAAATCAAGGATAAAATTGTTTTTACCTTCATAAATTTGAATCTTTATTTAGTGAAAGTTTCATTATGACTGGTAAGAAATTATGGTTTTTCCATCACAACTATTTTAGATAGTGATGATGTTAAATGTTTTTATGATTTACATATAGTTGTAAAAGGAGATTTTAAATGAAAAAATCTTGGAAAAAGGCTCTATTAGCAGGTCTTAGTATTGTAATGATGGGTTCCTTCATAGCAGGTTGTGGATCTGATAATAATGGTGCTGCTAACAAAGATGTATTAAAAGTAGGCGTTACTAACTTCGCATCCACATTAGAACCTACAGAAAACTTTTTCGCATGGGTTGTAATGCGCTATGGTGTAGGTGAAACATTGGCTAAGTTTGACGAACAAATGAAACCTCAACCATGGATTGCATCTAAATGGGAAGTATCCCCAGACCATAAAACGTGGACTTTCACAATCAATGACAAAGTAAAATTCTCCAACGGTAAAAAGGTTGATGCTGCAGCTGTTAAAGCATCTATCGAACGTGCTTTTGAAAAATCCAATCGTGCAAAAACGTTCTTTGAATATGATTCCATCGAAGCAAATGGTCAACAATTGGTAATTCATACGACGAAAGAATATCCTAATATGCCTGGTCTTTTGGCCGATCCATTATTCTTAATTGTTGATGTCCAAGCTGAAAAAGATGGCCGTAACTTTGCGAAGGAAGGCCCTATCGGTACAGGCCCATATGTAGTTAAATCCTTCACTAAAGAACGTGCTGAAATGGCTGCGAACGAAAACTACTGGGATGGTACAGTACCATTTAAAACTGTAGAAATTCCTTCCATCGATGACCCTAATACTCGCGCTATAAGCTTACAATCTGGCGACGTAGATATGGCTGTTAACATCGGCCCTGGTGAAATTGGTTTATTCCAAGGCAATGATAAATTCAAAGTAGATGAAATCGCATCTCTTCGTGTCGTATTGGCCCGTATTAATCAAAAAGGTATTCTTGGGGATGACAAAGTTCGTGCTGCAGTTATCTCTGCAACAGACCGTAAAAACTATGCTGATGTATTGTTAAAAGGTACATTTATTCCTGGTTCTGCTCCAATTCCACCATCCATGGACTATGGCTTCAACGATTTGAAAGATCCTAATGCGTATAATCCTGAACGTTCTAAACAATTGTTGGCTGAAGATGGTTGGAAAGATACTGATGGCGATGGGATCCTTGATAAAGATGGCAAACCATTAACATTCAACTTCGTAGTATATAACTCTCGTGCAGAATTACCACTTTACGCAGAAGCTGTTCAAGCAGATCTCAAAAAAGTTGGTATCGATATGAAAATTAAAACAGTTGACTACAACTTGATCGATAAAATGGGTCAAGATGGCGACTATGATATGCTTATTTCCAACATCGTAACGGCTAATACAGGCGATCCAATCTGGTTCTTGGCTAACTACTGGCATACAAATGACAATGGTTCCAACCCTCAAAACGGTTCTGGTTATTCCAATCCACAAGTTGACCAATTGTTAGATGCAGCTGAAACAGAATTCGATCCTGCAAAACGTCGTGATTACGCAATCCAAATTCAACAATTGTTGATGAATGATGGTGCTGCATTATTCTTAGGCTATCCTAAAACTAATATCGTTACAGGTTCTTACTTGAAAGGTGCTGTAATGTACCCAAGTGATTACTACTGGATTACTAACAAAATTACAAAATAGTGAGGAGCTATAATGGCAGAAAACATACTAACTGTAGAAAACCTTAACATTGCGTACCAAGGTGTGCCTGCTGTTATGGATGTGAACTTTACCTTGGAACGCGGTAAGGTATTAACCATTGTAGGTGAGTCCGGATCCGGTAAAACTACTGTAATCCGGGCCCTCATGGGTTTATTACCTGTAGGTGGTGAGGTTACAGACGGTACAATGATCTTTAACGGTCACGACCTTCGTACCCTATCTAAGTCAGAATGGAGAGCCATACGTGGTAAAGATATGGCTATGATTTTCCAAGATAGTGGTAGTGCATTAGATCCAATTGTTCGCATTGGTAAACAATTTAGAGAATTGTTTACATCTCATATTGAAATCACTAATGATGAATGTGATCGACGAGCAATTGAGTTATTAGAATCTGTATCTCTTCCTAATGGAGCGGATATATTGCGCCGTTATCCACACGAATTATCTGGTGGTCAACGCCAACGTGTTGGTATTGCTATGGCGTTAGCATTGGACCCAGCATTACTCATCGGTGACGAACCGACATCTGCACTCGATGTAACAACACAATCTCAAGTGGTTATGCAAATGCTTGAACTAGCTAAAGAGCATAATTCTGCAATAGTCATGGTAACTCATAACCTTGGTGTAGCAGCGTATATGTCTGACTATATTATTGTTATGAAAAAGGGCTGTGTTGTAGATGCTGGAACCCCACAAGATATTTTGGAAAATCCATCTAATGAATATACGAAACAACTAAAAGACGCTGTGCCAACATTGGGAGGAGGTCGTTACATTGACTAATTACGCAGTAGAAATTAAGAATGTATATAAACGATTCCCACTTCCTACTGGTGGTGAGCTTGAAGCATGTAAGGATATTAATATAACTCTCGAAAAAGGTCAGTCCCTTGGTATTGTAGGGGAATCTGGCTCAGGGAAAACAACATTGGTTCGTATGATCATGAAGATGCTTCCTATTACGGAAGGCGAGATTTATGTAGATGGTGTAGAGATTCAACATATGAACTTCGAACAAACGAAAGAATACCGTAAAAAGATTCAAATGGTATTCCAAGATCCATCTGCAGCTTTTAACCCACGTATGAAGGTTAAAGATATCATTCTTGAGCCACTTTATAATTTTGGTCTTCTTGAAAAGGGAAAAGAAGAGCAAATCGCAGGTGACTACCTGGAAATGGTAGATTTACCTCGCGAGTTTATGCATCGCTATCCTCATGAAATGTCTGGTGGTCAACGCCAACGTGTTGCCATTGCTCGTGCTATCGTTTTAGAGCCCGAAATCCTGGTGTTAGACGAGGCTACTAGTGCTCTAGACGTATCTGTACAAGACTCCATTGCGTACCTTTTGGCGCGTTTACAAAAAAAGAAAAATTTAACATACCTATTTATTGCTCATGATATTGCCTTTATTCGTACGATGTGCCACAAGGTGGTCGTAATGTACAAAGGTGCTATCGTTGAAGAACTAGATGCTTTCCACTTGGCGGATGCAAAACATCCATATACAAAGGTTTTATTGAGCTCTATCTTTGAAATTGGTCAAGATCATAAGCCGATTACCTTGGATGAGGCTGTATTAGAAGCATAATGTAAGAAACTCATTCAAATGTATAGATTTTGAATGTTAGACTTCGAGCGAATAGATTTAAAATGTAGAGTTTTAAATCGTATAGGTAAATTAAAATAGCAGTTAGTTTCAAGACTAACTGCTATTTTTATGCATAGTTAAGATATGAAATTTTTTAATAGATATATTGAAATGTTTCTCAAATTATACATTGTGTTAACACCTAATATATAGTATAGTTGACTGTATAAAATATACCCCTATGGGTATAACAAGATATGCTCATATGAAGTGATGTACATAGATTTTTTTATATTAACTATTGTAAAAGCAGGTTATATTTACTAGATTATGTTAATGCAAAAAATAGTGAGTATCTGAGTATAAATAGATAGTTAATGTGTGTAGAAAGGTAGGTGTATAAATGAAAGGATTACGCAAGGCTTTACTAATTGGTATGACCCTTGGTGTGACTATGCTCGGAACTATTGGTTGTATGAATCAAGATTCTGCTTCATCTAATGATGTATTAAAGGTAGGGGCTATTAGTTTTGCTGGCACATTAGAACCAACGGAAAATTATTTTAGTTGGGCCGTTGTACGATTTGGCGTAGGTGAAACGCTTATCAAGTTTGATGATCAAATGAAAGCAACGCCTTGGCTTGCCACCTCTTGGAAGCAAGGTGATGACAAGTTAACATGGACTTTCACCATCAATGATAAAGTTAAATTCTCAAATGGTAATAGTTTGACAGCTGAGGCGGTAAAAGCATCTTTAGAACGAACTTTTGCTAAAAGTAAACGAGCAAAAACGTTCTTTAACTATACAGAAATTACTGCTAACGGTCAGGAGTTGACCATCAAGACTGACAAGGAATATTATAACTTGCCCAACTTGCTAGGAGATCCATTGTTTTTGATTATGGATGTGACAGCAGAGGCGAATGGTCGTGATATTGCAAAGGAAGGTCCTATTGGTACTGGTCCATATGTAGTATCCTCTTTCACAAAAGAGCGTGCTGAACTAAAACGTAATGATAATTACTGGGATGGTAAAGCAGGCTTTGCCAAGGTTGAGATCCCTTCCATTAATGATGCGAATACGCGTGCTATGGCATTACAATCTGGTGATGTAGATATGGCTATTAGCATTGGACCTGGTGAATATAGTATCTTCCAAAATGATAAGGACTTTACGATCTATGAAATGTCTTCCTTGCGTGACGTATTTGTTCGTATGGGGCAAAAGGGGAAACTACGAAATCCAAATCTTCGTGCAGCCCTCATTGCAGCAGCAGACCGTGAGTCTTATGCGAAAAATCTCATGAAAGATACGTTCGTAGCTGGTAAGGCTCCATTGCCACCATCCATCGATTATGGTTTTAACCAATTACGTGATCCTAATAAATATAATGTAGAGCGCGCTAAAGAATTACTTAAACGAGAAGGCTATGAAGATACGAATGGTGATGGCATTGTCGATAAAGATGGTGAAAACCTCGTACTTGATTTTTATGCCTACACGACTCGTCCTGAATTGCCATTATATGCGGAAGCATTGCAAGCGGACTACAAAAAAATCGGTGTAGATTTACGAATTAAAATCGTAGATTATGCGGTTATTGACACATTATCTCAATCTGGTGATTATGATATGATTATCTCCAGTGTTGTAACTGCTAATACGGGTCAACCAGTATGGTTTTTGAAACAATATTGGGGTACAGGCGTTGAAACTAATGGGTCTGGCTTCTCTAATCCTCGTTTCGATGAATTGTTGGCTCTTGGTGAAAGCAGTAGCGACCCAGTGGTGCGTCGTAATGCGGTTATCAATGCGCAACAACTGATGTTAGATAACGCTGTAGCATTATTCCTTGGGTATCCTAAAATTAATATTGTAGGTAATAAACATATTGATGGTATCAAGATAACACCGTCTGAATATTACATCATTACAAAAGATTTGAAAAAGAAATAAAGTTTGCTGCTTACATAAAAATAAAAGGACTAGCTCGCATGGGCTAGTCCTTTGTGTTATCTAAATATTATTTTTTTTCTGTTACATCTAAGTCTGCCATGTTAACTGCATTGGCCTTGCCAATCATTTTATTATACTTGGTAAATAATTGCGTATAAGCTTCGCCATAAGATGAGTTGATAATAATGTAGTTGCGTGCCTCTGCAACAAATTCTTTTACTGAGTCTTGATACTCTCTTACCGCATTTTGTACTTCTGGTGTAGTACCAGGTTGTAATTTATTGAGGCGTTGTGTAATTTGTTGTAAGTTTGATTCTACCTTTTGGGTGTCTGTATTCCCATCTGGATCAATAAGGTCAATAGTTTGTGCTGTTATGAGATTTATCTCTATAAAGTTAACCGCATTTTCCCGTTTCTCTCTCTGATACTCAGTCATGCGTTCGTTATAAAGCTCATTATTACGATTATCTAAAGCTAAGTCTAATGCATTATATGTAGCGTAGAACTGTTCTGCTAAAGGTACATATTGAGCTGCTAGCTCATCGCTACCTTTATAATTATCCTTTTCATAACGACGTTCCACATAGTAAGATTGCAACTGATCAGCAATAGGAATAATTTGATCAAGTACTACGAGGACATCATTTGTTGCTTGGTTTACATCTTCGTAGGGCGTAGAACTATCTTGTTTTGCTACCTCTAATGCAGCTTTAAGTTCCTTATATTTAGGTAAGGTAATCGTCGTATTATGAGACCCATTGCGCAACTCTTCAAGAGTTGGCTGTAATTGGCTAGCATAGGCTACACTGTAGGAGTTATATGCATCTAATGCAACAATATAAGGTCGTATGGCGTTGATTTTATCGTCAACGGTTGATCGATATAAAATTGTCGTTGTATTGGATGATAAGAGTGTATACACCCCATAGATCCCACCACCGATAATAGCAGCACCAAGCACAATGGCTGCTATTAACTTGATGTACCCCTTTTTCAACTGCGCACGCTCCTTGAAAACACACTAACTCTTTTGGATCCATTTGGACAGACTAATGTCCTAAGAGTAATTATTTACATTATATCACAACTTTACGTGGCAAAAAAGACGTATAGATACGATAATTATAAGGAATAGATGAAAATGTTTGATTTGAACATGTATTAATATTTGTAATTAGCGATTAAACGATGAATGAGCTAGTTGAAAGTTAAATTAGTATAATTCTTTATACCTTTGATATAATTTATGTATATGCGATGGGAGGCGGTTCTAATGACTTTGGATAAGATATATAACTCTATTGAAGATGTATTAGAGGTGGCAGAATCTGCGGAAGGTAAAACAGTAGGTGAATTTGATATAAATAAGCGTTTAGATAGCAAAGGCAATAAGGGTGGCATTGGTCAGATTTTAGAAGAAGGTCTTTTTAAAATTGCTGTGAATAGTCGTGCTGAAGCTGATTTTGTAAATTTGGGGTTAGAGTTAAAAGTAACTGCTATAAAAGAAAATAAGAAGAATAAGTTCTCAGCAAAAGAACGACTAGTGCTTAATATAATTAATTACGAAGAGGATTATAAGGACTCATTTTACGATTCTTCCTTTTGGCAAAAAAATAAGAACTTATTAGTTGTATTTTATCTATATAAGGATGAAGTAGATAAAAAGGAATTTCCTATTGTTAAATCTGTTTTACACGAATTTGATCCAGCTGATTTGGAAATCATAAAACAGGATTGGGAAACAATTATAGATAAAATTAAGCAAGGGGAAGCACATAATATTTCTGAGAGTGACACAATGTATTTAGCAGCATGCACTAAGGGGATTAACGCCAAATCGGTAAGAAGACAGCCGTTTTCAGATATACCAGCAAAACAACGTGCTTTTTCCCTTAAAAACTCCTATATGACTGCCTTTGCTCGACGTGTTATTGATAAGCAGTCAATTCCTTCACTCTTTAACGTTGATGAGCTTAAAAGTAAGAGTACCTTACAGCTATTGCAAGAGCGATTTGCTCCATATATTGGTAAAAGAGTGTCTGAGATTGCTAGACTTATGGATATTCCAGTTACCAAAAATAAAGCCTTTAATGCTAACCTTATAAGTGCCGTATTAGGCGTAAAAGGAACTAAGTTAGAATCCCTTAGAGAGTTTAATAAAGCAAATATTAAATTTAAGACTATAAGACTCGAGCCTAATGGAGTTCCTCGTGAACATATGTCCTTTGAACAAATCGATTTTAATCGTTGGGTTAGAGATAATTGGGAAGAGTCTCAAGTTTATGAGAATTTTGAGTATACAAAATATCTATTTGTAGTATTCCAATATGATGAAACAATGGCACAAAATAAAAACAGAGAGCCTTACTTAAAAGGAATTATGCTCTGGAATATGCCAGAAGTAGTTATAGAACATGAACTAAAAGATTTTTGGAAAACTACAAAATCAATTTTGAAAACTGGCGTTGAACTCAAATCTGTACGCAATGGTGTATCAAATAATTTGCCAGGAACTAAATTCAATGGTGTTTGCCATATACGACCTAAGGGGAAAGATGGAACAGATAAGGTTGTATTGCCAGATGGTCAAGCGATAACAAAACAGTGCTATTGGTTAAATAGAGAGTATATAGCGGAAATAGTTAAAGACGTGAAATAGAGCTAGAAATAAATCGTACTATTAGAGTCTAATTATAAGAATACCCTAAGGGTTTGCATTAAAGTAATTAATTTTGATCTTGATCTTTTTTATTATTTTTGCTATAATAAAGATCTATGAATGTGATAAATTAAGGGGTAAAGTAATGAAAATATTCTCTATGTTTGATGGTGTAGGTGGATTTATAGTAGGGCTAGAAAACTCATCTAAAGAGGTTTTTAAAACGCTATATTCTAACCAATATGAGCCATCTCGTAAGACACAAGATGCCTATGAGGTAGGCTTATATAGATTTCCTAATATGGAACATATCCCAACCGATGTAGCTTTAATTCCTAATGAAAAGTTTGAGGAAATGAAAGCCAACGGTGTAGATATGATTGTTGGAGGCTTTCCTTGCCAAGACTATTCTGTTGCACGTAGTAAAAAGAATGAGCTTGGTATTGAAGGGAAAAAAGGAGTTCTTTTCTGGGAAATTATCCGTGCTACTGAGGTCATTAAGCCTAAATATTTAGTATTAGAAAATGTTGACCGTTTATTGAAAGCTCCATCTAACCAACGTGGTCGTGACTTTGCTATCATGCTGGCGGCTTTTAATCAATTAGGCTATTCTGTTGAATGGCGTGTTATTAATGCTGCTGACTATGGTCGTGCTCAACGTAGACGTCGTGTATTCTTCTTTGCTTTTAGAAATGATACAAAGTGGGGAAAACGAGTACATACTAAATATGAATCTGCTTTACCTATTGATGCAGACTTAAATGCTCGTTTAGATTGTTATGCACCATATATTTTTAAAGATGGACTTTTTGGCCGTCAGTTCCCCGTTAAGGGTAAAGCTGTGAAAAAACGTATTAATGCAAATAAGCTTGACGAAGATATTGCTGAAGTTTCTGCAAATTTCTCAGATGGTAAAATGTGGAACTCTGGACTCATGACAAATGGGTACTATTATACGATTGAAACTGAACCTAAAGGTGATGAAGAACCAATTCCAATGAAAGAAATTGTAGTTGAACCTTATCAAGTACCAGAAGAATATTATATCGATGGTGAAAAATTAGAAAAGTTTAAATACCTTCGTGGACCCAAGAAAATTACACGGACAGCAGCGAATGGACATACATATACCTTCTCTGAGGGTGGTATGAGTGAATATGACTCTCTTGAGCTACCTGGGCGGACAATGCTTACTTCTGAAGGTAGTGTAAATCGCTCTACACATCTTCTGAAAATTGATGGTAAATATCGACTCATTACACCGATTGAAGCAGAGCGTTTGCAAGACTTCCCTGATGATTGGACGCGTTATAAACGTAATGGGAAAGGTGAAGTAGTAGAAGTATCTGATCGTATGCGTATGTTCTTTATGGGAAATGCATTGGTGACTGGTATCGTAAAACGTATTGGAGATGAGCTTCAAAAAATAATTTAGGAGTATAGCGATATGGATATTGTTTCAAGATTACTGCTTGATATACAAGGTGAATATAAAATCCCTTCCATCATTTTTTTATTAGCTATTATTATCATTTTTTGGGGGTGGAAGTATTATGAGAATAAAAGAGCTAATAGTAATGACAAAAGTCTAAAGATAACAGCAGGAGAAAAATCTAATAATATTCAATTGAATGAGGGTAACTATATTGATGGTTCAAATCGGATTGCTAGCTCTTCTGCGGCAGATACTTATAATTTTCAAGGCTCTATAATTCAATTGGGGCCTTCCGAAGATGCAATAAAAGCTCTTTGTAGAGAACTAATGGCTGATAATTTTACTAAATTAAGAGATGAAGCATTACAAACTGTAAATGATAGAGTTGATGAATTTATTACATTATTTTTACCAATTGTTGATATAAAGAGCTCATTACATGTTAAGAATCTAAAAAATCCTTCAATGCAGAATGCAATTTATTTGGCGCAACGTGCATATGTGTTAAATGGTGAACTTAATCAGGCGTATTTAATAGAGTTATTACAAGAAAAATTAAATACTAATGATAATGAGTTAAAACAAATACTATTATCTGAAGCTATAGATAAACTTGGGTTGATAACATCAAATCAAATAGAAGCATTAAGAATATTATTAGAGATGACTTTTATGAGACCAAAAAATAGTGATTTAGAAAGTATTATAAGTTATTATGAAAAAGTGATTAATGATTTAAAACTTTTGAGCATTACCAATATGGATATAGCTCATTTGTTGTATACCGGATGTGTTTTTAGTTATGGAGTAGGAATTACAGCTTTTTCTGGTTTCTTGGAAACTACTATAGAAAGCAATAATATAAAATTGAATGATGATAATGATTATGAGAGTTATGTCGCTGGAAATCCTGGATTAAAAGAAATGGAGATAATATGGAACAACCATCCTTTAAGTCATTTATCCCTAAATAGTGTAGGTAGAATTATAGCATTATCACAATGGAATCTGAAAAATAAAGATAATAAATTTAATTATGATTGTTTATTTTAAAAGGTATATAAAGTTAAGGTGGACTTGGTTTTGGTTGTTTTACTAAAATCAAGTACCACCTTTTTTGAATTAGTACTTTACATATTAGCGTCTTATATGTTGTTTCTAAAATATGAATCGTTATATAATAATATTATCAGATTTGTATTTTTCGATATAATCAATGAAAGGAGTACAACATGTCAAATTTTATCACTCCTAAAGAATTATTAGCTTGTCTCGATGAAGTCATCATTTTAGATGCTCGAGGGTATCAAGATTATAAAAAGGGCCATATTAAGGGTTCTTATGCGGTGGATTTGGATAAGGATTTAACCGGTCCTTTGGGCGAGCATGGTGGTCGTCATCCGTTGCCAGACATGGAACGATTGGCTCATACCTTTGAGTCTTATGGCATTACTCGCAACTCCAAGGTTGTAGTATATGATTCTTGGCTATTTTTAGCGGGCCGTCTTTGGTGGACGCTACGCTACATGGGTTTAACTGATGTACGTGTATTGTCTGGTGGTGTTGAACGTTGGGTTAGAGAGGGCCATCTTTTAACTAAAGAGCCTACTCCATTACCTGCTGAACCATCTATCTTTAACTACGAGTTGCAAACGCATATGGTTATGAGCCGTGATGAGGTTCTCAAGGCTAGTGAAAGCGGAGATCATGTTATCATTGATGCTCGTGCGCCATTCCGCTATGATGGATCTCAAGTAGATACGATGGATGGCATGACAGGCCATATCCCTGGCGCTGTTAATCACTTTTTTGAAAGCGGTTATACTGTAGATGGTCCTAAGTCTTTGAAAGACTTAGAGGCTGAGTATTACAACGAAATTTACCAAAATCGACCAGTTGTAACGTACTGTGGCTCTGGTGTAACGGCTTGTAATGCGTTGTTAACCATGAGCGAAGTAGGCCTTGAGTCTGCTTTATATGTTGGTAGTTCTAGTGACTGGGTAACCTATGAAGGCTTCCCACTTAATACTGGCGTAGAAACATTAAACTAATATAGGAGGGCAAATGAATCTTTTAAAACAACTATTAACGGTCGTTGCCTTTGGCTATATGTGTTATCATATCTATACCTTTGGACCAGGTATGTTTAATGTAACAGTATTGGTGATTCTTATCTTGTCAACAATGGCTAATTATTTCCGTGAAAAACGTGAAAGCGACCTTAAGGCCAACGAAAACGCTCGTAAGGCTCGTGCTGAAGCAAGACATGCTAAGAAACATAAAAAGCAGTAATATCGCTAATATATAATCTTTAGATTAGCTTACATTAAGCAAATACTTTGCTTATATTTTATGTGAAAGAGACTTTTACCAAGTTACATACGGTGAATACTATTAGATTGATGCGAATGATCGCAAAGGAGTAAGAATTGAAATTAATTTCTTGGAATGTAAACGGCCTCCGCGCCGCTGTAACAAAGGGATTTATGGAATCCTTTAACGAATTAGATGCTGATATTTTTTGTTTGCAAGAAACTAAATTACAACCTGACCAAATTTCTTTAGAGCTGCCAGGGTATGAGCAATATTGGAATAGCGCTGTGAAAAAGGGTTATAGTGGTACTGCCGTATTCACGCGCGTTAAGCCTTTGTCTGTAACTAACGGTATCGGCATTGAAGAGCATGATCAAGAGGGCCGTGTTATCACTGCTGAATACGATAATTTCTATTTAGTATGCTGCTACACACCTAATAGCCAACGAGAATTGGCACGCCTTGACTATCGTATGACTTGGGAAGATGCGTTCCGTAATTATTTGCTTGAACTAGATAAGAAGAAACCAGTGATTCTTTGCGGTGATTTGAACGTAGCTCATCAGGAAATAGACCTTAAGAACCCTAAGACAAACCGTAAAAATGCGGGCTTCTCCGATGAAGAACGTGCTAAAATGACTGAGCTCTTAGGTGCAGGCTTTACAGATACATTCCGCCATCTCTATCCAGATGCGATTGAAGAATACAGCTGGTGGTCCTACATGGGGAAAGCTCGTGAACGAAATACAGGATGGAGAATTGACTATTTCATCACATCTAAACGTCTTGACGATAAAATCCAAGAAGCTAAGATTTACCAACAAATCTTTGGCTCTGATCACTGTCCAGTAGAATTGGTTATTGATCTATAAAATTTCAGCGAATGTAAATGCGCAGCCTCATCTACGGATGAGGCTGTTGTAATAGCGTTAGGACTTTTACTATCGAAATACATATATTGTTGAAATATATATCTATGTTTGTATTCTTTATTGTTCGAGATATTTTGAAAACTGTTATTCAGAATAAGGAGATAATATGGCTCAAAAACAAAAGGCCGTCGTTCTTTTTAGCGGTGGCGTAGATAGTACTACTTGTTTGGCCCTTGCCATTGAACGATTTGACAAAGATAATGTAGTGCCCTTATCGATTCAATATGGTCAAAAACATAGTAAAGAATTAGAAGCTGCCGTAGCTATTTTAGAGTACTATGGTATGGAAGGTAAAACGATGGATGTTACCAAGCTATTTGCCTTTAGTAACTGCTCTTTATTAACACAATCTAGTGAAGACATTCCGCAAGGTTCCTACAAAGAACAACAAGATTTAGAAGGGGAAGGTACGGTGAGCACTTATGTACCGTTTAGAAATGGTCTATTCCTATCTGCGGCAGCATCCTTGGCTTTATCTCTAGACTGTGGCTATATCTACTACGGTGCTCACAGTGATGATGCGGCTGGCAATGCATACCCTGACTGTACAGAACACTTCTACAAATCCATGGGCGACGCCATCTTTGAAGGATCCGGTAAAGAATGCTCCTTAGAAGCACCATTCATTAACCACAATAAAGCAGACATCGTAAAAGAAGGCCTACGCCTCGGAGTACCATACCACTTAACCTGGTCCTGCTATGAAGGCGGAGACAAACCATGCGGACACTGCGGTACCTGCATCGACAGAGCTAAAGCCTTCCACGCAAACGGAGTCGAAGACCCTGCACTATAACTCCCATAAACTGGCTTAGACAAGTTGTGGGCAGGCTGTAAGATAATATAGTGTAGATATTAAATAATACATAGAAGTATATTGATTTAAAGTGGCCTTTTGAGTCACTACATAACTGTAATGTTGATTTGCTAAATTCGAAGTGGAAGAAAATACCTTTTCAAAGAGCGACTTTGGCAGGTCGAGGCCCTCGGCCGATGACCGGTTCGCCAGTGGAGCGATGAGGAAAGGTATTTTCTGACACCCCATCCTTGCCAATATTGCACTGATAGTAGTTACTGTCACAGGCCACTTTAATTTTCCCGTGACTTGTAAATATCGAAAATATATGATAATATAAGCGCACAACTAAATAAGACAGTTTGAAACCATCCTGTCTCTAAACAAAACTACGGAAATTCATAAGCATTTATAGCATGGTAGTTTTGCCATGCTTTTTTTTATTTTGAGGAGGTGAGTGTTATGATTTCTACACGCAAATTGACTATTTCTGCCATGGTTGTGGCATTGTACATCGTTGTCTTGTATGTAACGCAAAGCGTTTCCTTCGGGGCTTATCAAATTCGTATAGCAACATCATTATATGCACTTGCTTATGCCTTTCCGTTCTTGGTGATTCCCATGGGGATTGGCAACCTCATTTCTAACTTCCTATTCGGTGGTCTTGGCATCTTTGATATGATGGGAGGCTTTGGTGTGGGCGTATTGACGACTGGCATCATCGTAGGAATGCGCAAGCTTGGCCTCAGCGCTTGGTGGGTAATACTTCCAATCGTCTTTGTGCCTGCATTATGTGTTCCATTGTGGCTCAGCCCATTACTTGGGCTACCGTACTGGCCATTAGTGTTGAATCTTATCGTTGGTCAAACTATTCCAGCTATTCTTGGTTTTGTATTGGTGAAAGCTTTAATCAGTCGTCCTAGCATGGCAGCTTTGTTAGGTGCTTTCAAATAAAACTAATAATAAGTAGTTTGCTAATAAAACTAAGTAAGTAATTGAACATCTTTAGATCTTTCAACTGGGACTTGCAGGTAAATAAAAAGGTTTATAGGCAAACAAAAAGGCGTAAGCTCAAATCGAGCTTACGCCTTTTTTATGGCTAAAATGTATGGAGGTATAGGAGTTTAGCAATTATAGCCACGCCATCTAGTTTCAACTACGAGGCGTTCAAGAGCAACCATGTACGCTGCTTGACGAGGAGGTACATTGTATTTATGTTGCATTTCCCAAACAGCTTCGAAGCTATTTTGCATATTCTTAGTTAATCTTTCATTAACTTCTTCTTCAGTCCAGTAGAAGCTTGCTTTATTTTGTACCCATTCATAGTAGGATACAACTACGCCGCCGCCGTTAGCAAGAACGTCAGGGATGATGTCGATGCCTTTTTCATAGAAGTATTTATCCGCATCATTAGTAGTAGGGCCATTAGCGCCTTCCAAGATGATCTTAGCTTGGATATTTTCCATGTTGTCTTTGTTTAATTGGTTTTCAAGGGCTGCCATGTATAATACATCAACTGGTTGAGCCAATAACTCTTGAGGTCCAATTGTAGTCATGCCTGGTTCGCTGTAACCTTCGAGGGAACGACCATGGGAGTTAGCATATTCGTATGCTTTTTCAACATCGAGACCGTTAGGATTGTAGATGTTAACGCTTACGTCGCCGATAGCCACAACCTTTGCACCTGCTTGTGCAATGAGACGAGCACCTACGGAACCTACGTTACCAAAGCCTTGAACTGCTACCGTAAGGTTTTTGATATCCAAGTTTTTCTTAGCGAGGTAGCTTTGCAATGCAATGAGGCAACCGCGACCAGTCGCTTCATTACGGCCTAAGGAACCGCCAACTTCAATAGGTTTACCTGTAACGATACCTGGGCTCCATTCGCCTTTTAATGTGCTGTATTCGTCAGCAATCCAGCTCATGATTTGAGCATTTGTATTTACGTCTGGTGCAGGAACGTCTGTATTAACACCGATGATAGGTGCAATACGGCGTACGAAGTTACGAGTTAAGCGCTCTAATTCACGAGGATTTAAAGTTTTTGGATCGACTTTGATGCCCCCTTTACCACCGCCATAAGGAATGTTAGCGATAGCGTTTTTAATAGTCATCCAAGCCGCAAGTGCACGCACTTCGTTTTCATCAGAATCCGGATGGAAGCGAAGACCGCCTTTAGCACTACCACGCAATGTGGAATGTTGGCAACGATAACCTTCGTATACACGAACTTCACCATTGTCGAGTTGAAGAGGAACCGCTACTTTTAGTTCCCGTTCTGGGTGACGTAACACTTCGTATTCACTACGAGTATAGCCGAGCTTTTCAGCTGCTACGTCTAACGTATTTAACATGTTTTCATATGGGTTATAACCGCTCATAATTACCTCCTGGATAATAGAGTAAATTAATAGTTTAATTAGTGCTAATTTTATCGCATACTTAAGTATTCGACATGGTAAACAGAATACCCTTTATATTTTCATAAATATATTCTATAGTTTTTGACCGTTGAAAGTTGTAAAAATATAGATAATTACTATGATCTTTATCACAGTACAATCTGCTAGTGAACGATATTTTTATCTATGAAAATGGATACTTTTACAAAAAAAATAAAGATCTATATTCTGAACAATATAGACCTTTATGTATGTACTAATAAACTATTTTAAAGATTATACGAAAAAGACTGGTGAAATATACTTTCACCAGCCTCATACGTCGATATATTTTATTTTTCCACAGTATCTTCAATCGGAGTAGGAGGTACGGAGGAGTCTGTTGTTTGACCATCACCCCACCATACGATGCCGTACGTGTGATTTAGAATAGAACGGTTAAATACTGGCGTTTCAATACCTGCCTTACGTTGTTTAATATAGTCATCAAGAGCAAGACCTGCTGTGCGCCCCATACGTACGATGGAACTTACGTTAGTTAATACTAAGAAAGCCATAAATAAATCGGCTAGATTCCATACAAGATCTAGAGAGGCAATAGAGCCCACAAATGTCATAAGAATTACGCCGATACGGAACAAATGTAGGTAGAATCGTTTATTTGTTAAGTGGCTAATATTGATTTCACCGTAGTAATAGTTACCAATTAAGGAGCTAAAGGAGAACATAACGATGAAAATGGCTACGGCTGTAGGAGCCCAAGAACCAAGCTGTTGAGCTAGGTTATGTTGTACAAGAGCAATACCTGTTAGACCTGTAGTGCTGTAATCACCCACGATGAGTACGATGAAAGCAGAAGCTGTACAAATGATGAAAGTATCAAGAAATACGCCGAATGCTTGTACAAGCCCTTGTTCCACAGGGTGGTTAACAGCTGCAGTAGCGGCTGCGTTTGGAACAGAACCCTCACCGGCTTCGTTAGAGAAGAGCCCCCGTTTGATACCATTCATGACAGTCGCACCTAATAAGCCACCACCTGCTGCAACAGGCTCAAACGCGGAGGAGAAAATAGTATAGATTACATGTGGGAATTGAGTGATATTCATAATTACCACGAATAATGCAGTAGCAATGTATAGAATCGCCATGATAGGAACGATGATTTCAGATGCTTTTGCAACGCGGTTGATACCACCAAAAATGATAATGCCAAGAAGGACTGCTACTACGGCACCTGTATAGGATACATCAAGGTTGAAAACCTGGAGAGATGCAGCCAATGTATTGGCTTGTACAGAATTGTAAATCCAACCATATGTAATACTGATTAAGATAGCGAATAGAACAGATAATGCTTTATTGTTTAGACCATAGCGAATGTAGTAAGCTGGTCCACCGTAGAAACCGCCTTTAGCAACAGGTTCTTTGTAGATTTGTGCTAATGTAGATTCGATGAAGCCAGTGGCAGCACCGATAAGTGCGATAACCCACATCCAGAAAATGGCACCAGGGCCACCAAGTACAACGGCAATAGCTATACCTGCGATATTACCAACACCTACACGAGATGCGGTACTGACACAGAATGCTTGGAATGAGGATACATGATTTTTTTCTGTAGAACTACCTGCGCCGTTAATTACGAGGCGAATCATTTCTTTAATCATGCGAATTTGTACAAAATTCGTTGTCATCGTAAAGAAGAGACCTGCACCGATGAGAATAAAAATGATGAAATAACTCCATAAATAACCGTTTATGGTAGATATAGCATCATTGAGCATTGCTTCCATAAAAACTCCCTTTCCTATAAAAAATTCATATAATAATCAATGATATTGTATCAATTTCTATAGACTATGTAAAACAAAAATCCTTCACAAATAGGAAGGATTTTTACTTTATATAATATTTTTGTAGGATGTTTTTTATGCTTTAGTAAATTCTTGCGATTCTTCCATTCCTTGCAACAAGGTTTGTTCGGAATGTTCCATGTGAATTCGAGCTAGTTTTCGAGCTTGCGCTGCATTGTGAGAGGCAATGGCTTCTACTAATTGGCGATGCTCCTCCCAAGTTTTTCTAAGTCGACCTGGTTGGTTCATAGAAAAACTGCGGAAGCGGTAGGTTTGCTCTCGCAAGTTGTGAACGATGTCTGCTAATCTTTCGTTACGAGAAGCGCGGTAGAGGACTTCGTGGAACTCTACATCCGCAGCGACGACGGATTCCATATTTTTGTTTTCCATATGATCGCCGATTTCTACGAGCATTCTCTCTAAGGTTTCGATTTCCTCTTCCGTGATGCGTTCTGCCGCAAGGCCTGCAGCAAGTTCTTCAAGGGCAGAGCGGATTTCAAATACTTGAGTGATATCCTTTAAAGAAATATTGGCAACGTAAGTGCCGCGGCGAGGAACCATAACGACAAAGCCTTCTAGTTCCAGTTTGCGTATGGCTTCACGAATTGGGGTACGACTTACGCCCAACTCTTCGGCGAGAGGGATTTCCATAAGACGTTCCCCGGGTTTTAACACTCCATCTTGGATGGCTTGGCGCAATGTTTCACTTACAACTTCTCTTAGTGGTTTATACGCATCGAGTCGTATAGGTTGTAACCGTTTTGTCATACTAAGTCCTCCTGTGTACATGTTTTAGTAATGAGTGATAGCCAATCGTGATCAGCTGCTTTAATCTCCTCTTGCAACTGCAAGGCTTCCATTGGTTTGTTGAGTAATACCACCATTGTAGGACCGCTTCCTGTCATGATAGTTGAGTAACCACGACTAGTGAAGAACTCCTTACATATTGGTAGTTCGTCGTAATCTGGGAATAATAATTCCTCGAAGGTATTAGCGCTACTGGTGAAAGCAGATTGTAAATCATTATTCTTAAGATGATTCAGAACGGTATCGATTGTTTTTGTGGTGGCTTTAGATTTACCGCTGAAACGACCATAAGCAACCGCTGTAGAAATAGATACCTTTGGCTTTACTAATAATAGCCAATGTGCTTCTGGCGATTGACTATAGGTTAACACTTCACCACGACCTGTTCCGCGAGCTGTACCACCTTGTAGTAGGAACGGTACATCAGATCCGAGTGAGGTACCGATGTTTAAAAGTTCCTCTTGCGTAAGACGTAAGTCCCAAAAATGGTTGAGACCTAATAACATGGCCGCTGCGTCTGCACTACCGCCACCAAGACCCGCTTGTATAGGAACGCGTTTTAATAGGTGGATGGCGGCACCGGCTTTACAACCCGTATAGGCCTGTATGGCGCGTAAAGCTTTGAGTGCGAGATTATCTTCTCCATAGCTTACGAGCTTTTGCATGTAATCGGGCAATTCGGGAGCGCCACCAGAAAATACTACGGAATGATGCTTAGCGAAATAAATAGAATCACTAAGGCGAATCGATTGAAATATGGAATCGATGTTGTGGTATCCATCGTCACGCTTATCTGTAATAGCAAGCCCAATATTAATTTTGCTGCAACCAAGTTGCTCAAAACTTTTACTCATAATAGCCTCGTTTGTAATGTACAAATTATATGCAGTTAATATGTTTATTTTATACTGTTATAAAGTGATTGAAAATAACCATTAAGTGGTTTATGATGATTTTGTATATACCTGTTGTTTGATTATTAAAAGCATTGTAAACAGCGTATGTTTTAATTAGTTCATTATAGAATATTTATAGTGAAATGGCAATTTGGAGGGAGCTATGTTCGCCAAGTATAAAGATGTTGTCTATCAATGTGTCATAGTTGCTATTGGTTGTGCAATTTTTGGTGCTGGTCTAGACGCCTTTGTACTACCTCATAAACTGGTTAGTACTGGTATTAGTGGGGTAGGATTGATTCTGTATTATCTAACGGGATTATCTGTTGGTTCTTGGAACGTTATTTTGAACGTCCCTATCTTTTGGGCTGCTTGGAAGTGGCTTGGCAAACGTGTTGTACTTAATACCTTGTATGGCACGCTCATGCTATCGTGGATGATTGATCTGTTTAGTTTCTTACAATATGACATGATTATTAAGGATCCGCTACTCAGTTCTATGATGGCGGGTATCACAACTGGACTGGGGCTTGGTATCGTCTACCGTGTAGGTGGTAATACAGGTGGCCTTGATCCAATTGCACTTATCGTTCGCAAATATTATGGCCTTCAAATGGGATCTATTAATAGTGCCATCAACTGTGCTATCCTCTTAGTTGCTGTCGGCGTTGTTGGACTTGAAGCGGTAGCCGTAACTCTTATCAGTGTGTATGTATATACTATTATTACAAATAAGGTGGTAATTGGTTTTAATCAACGCAAAGTTGCTTTTATTATTACCTATCGGACTGATGAAGTATGTGAATGTATCATTAATAAAGTCGGTCGTGGCGCTACTATTATCAATGGCATTGGCGCTTATACTCGGACGCCTAAGCAGATTGTGATGGTTGCAGTTAACTTGCTGCAGGTAAATAAATTGAAAGAGGTTATTCAAGAAGCGGACCCAAATGTGTTTATTTTGATTACTGATGCTCAAGAGGTTATCGGTCAAGGTTTTACTCAACCTATTGTTCCTGCGGAAATATCTAATCAGCTAAAATCACAAGATATAACTACCGAAGCGAACAATAATGTTGTAATAGATGAAAATAGTTGTAACAGATAAAAATAAAGAATTATGATAAAATCTCTGGCTGTTGTCATCTTATATTAATTATGTGTAAATATAATATTTTATGAATGATACATACATTTTGAAAATAATTTAATGTAATTGATCGAATATCAAGGTTGTAAAATGAGAGGGCTTGCCCTCAAGATAAGATTAGAGGTTTCTATGACTCACAAATTAGCAGGTACGCCTGTACAAGAACAAGATATTATCGATGTGCAAACCCTTGTGGATGCCTATTTTGATAATGCTCCGGATATTACAGATCCGACACAACTCGTATCCTTTGGTACATCTGGCCATCGCGGTACTTCTTTAAATGGTACTTTTACAGATTTACATGTGGCCGCTATTACACAGGCTATTTGTGATGGCCGTGGCCAATTCGGCGCTACAGGTCCGATTTTTGTCGGTCAAGATACACATGCTTTATCTCAGCCAGCCCTTGTAACAATTCTAGAGGTTCTTGCTGGCAATGGCGTAACGGCAATGGTTGATTCCGATATGGATTTCGTGCCGACACCATCTATATCTCGTGCCATTATTCGTTATAATGAAAGCCACGATGACAAAGCGGATGGTATCGTGATTACGCCATCTCATAATCCTCCAGATAATGGTGGTATCAAGTATAACGCTACTAATGGTGGTCCGGCGGATACTCTTGTTACAAAATGGATTGAAACTCGAGCTAATGAATATGTTCGTGCATATTGTGAACTAGAAGGGTTTAAACGTATTAGCATCGACAATATTGAACCTGATCAACAAGTTCCGTATGACTATAAAGGCCTGTATGTTGAAGAACTGTCTTCTATCATTAATATGGAGGCAATACAAAGTGCAAAACCTAAGGTTCTCGTTAATGCCCTTGGTGGTAGTGGACTAGGTTATTGGCAAGCTATTAAAGAGCGCTATAATCTCAATATGGATATTATCAATGATGAATATGATCCTACCTTTAGCTTTATGACGTATGACCATGATGGTAAGGTCCGCATGGATTGTTCCTCAGAATACGCTATGGCCGATGTTATTAAGCAAATAGGTAATTACGATTTGGCTGTTGGTAACGATCCCGATTACGATCGTTATGGTATTGTTAGTGCAGAAGGGCTTGCTTCACCAAATGCATTCCTCGTAGCTGCTGCTGATTATCTATTCACAACTCGTGGTTGGAAGGATAAAGGGGTAGGTAAAACGGTTGTTTGTACAACCATGATTGATAAGTGGGCATCCGTTAAAGAAATTCCCGTGTATGAAGTTCCAGTAGGCTTTAAATACTTTAGCTCTCTATTATTCGATGGGGAAATTGGCATTGGAGGCGAAGAATCTGCTGGGGCATCCTTTCTCAAAAAAGATGGTACAGTATGGACCACAGATAAAGACGGCATGGTAATGGCTCTCTTAGCGATGGAGATGTACGCTGTAATGGGCGCCACTGTTGAGAGACTGTATAACAATATTGTGGAAGGCTGTGGAGATCCTCGATTTGGTCGTATTGATGCGGCTTGTACAAAGGAGGCCAAGGCTAAGTTGAAACAGTTAAATGCTAGCTCTATTACAGCTACAGAGGTCGATGGTGATGCTATTACGAATGTACGCACGACATCCTTGTACAAGGATATGCCTATCGATGGTGTTCGTGTAGAAACAGAAACAGGCTGGTTTGTAGCACGTCCATCTGGTACTGAAGATTTATATAAAATTTATGGTGAAAGCTATAAAGGGGACAAAGGTCTTATCGCATTGTTAACTGCTGGTGAAGAGATTGTAACAAGTGCTTTGTCTGACGAAGTGTAACATGTTGTTTTCACTAGAAAACTCATAAAGATTTCACTCATGAAAAATAATAAATGTGTTATAATATATTAATATAGTTTATTGAATGCCTTATATGAATGCCCTATACTGGCTATATAGTTTGTAGTGCTTAGAGAAGGTGATGTTATGAAATTAGTTGTTACCGTTGTCGGCGTAGACCGCGTTGGTATCATTGCTGGGGTTAGTACCGTGCTCGCTAACTACGGTGTAAATATTATGTCCATTAATCAGACCATCCTTGATGGCGTTTTCAATATGATTATGATGTGTGAAACCAAGTCTGAAGATATGAAAAATCTTACAGCTATCCAAGCGGCTTTAACGACTCAAGGTAAAGAACTAGGTGTTGAAATCCGTGCACAACATGCTGATATTTTCTTGAGCATGCACCGTGTAGGATAGGAGGCACTTATGTTATCTATCGACAATATTTTAGAAACGAATCAGATGATTCATGATAACAAGCTTGATGTGCGTACTATTACGATGGGGATCAGCTTGCTCGAATGCGCATCTAGTTCTGGTAAAGAGTTGTGTGACCGTATTTATGACCGTATTACAAAAGAGGCAGAACACCTTGTATCTACGGGTGAAAATATTGAACGCGAGTTTGGAATCCCTATTATCAACAAGCGTATTTCTGTAACACCTATTTCTCTTGTAGCAGGTGGTAGTGATTTAACATCCTATGTTCCTGTGGCGGAAGCTATGGATCGTGCTGCAAAAACTGTAGGTGTTAATTTTATCGGCGGCTTTTCTGCGCTTGTAACAAAGGGCGCTACACGAGCTGATCGTATTTTGATTGACTCTATTCCTGAAGCGCTGGCAACTACGGATATTGTTTGTAGCTCTGTTGCGGTGGGTTCAACTAAAACTGGTATCAACATGGACGCAGTGCGCGATATGGGTATCATCGTTAAGAGAACCGCAGAACTTACAAAGAATAATGATGCTCTTGGTTGTGCTAAACTCGTTATTTTCTGTAATCCTGTAGAGGATAATCCGTTTATGGCGGGTGCTTTCTTCGGGGTAACAGAAGGGGATAGTGCTATTTCTGTGGGTGTATCTGGCCCGGGTGTTGTAAAACATGCGCTTGAATCCGTTCGAGGACAATCCTTTGACGTTGTAGCAGAAACGATTAAACGTACTGCTTTCAAAATCACGCGCGTAGGTCAATTGGTAGCGCAAGAGGCATCTCGTCGTCTTGGTAAACCATTTGGTATTATCGATTTATCTTTGGCGCCAACACCAGCTGTAGGTGACTCTGTAGCTCATGTTCTTGAAGAAATGGGCTTGTCCTCTTGTGGGTGTCATGGCACTACAGCAGCACTAGCATTACTTAATGATGCGGTGAAAAAAGGTGGTCTTATGGCTTCCTCTCACGTAGGTGGGCTTAGTGGTGCATTCATTCCTGTCTCAGAAGATGCAGGCATGATTGATGCTGTATCCTGTGGCAGTTTGACGCTTGATAAATTAGAGGCCATGACATGTGTATGTTCTGTAGGTCTTGATATGATTGCTATTCCTGGTGACACTACTGCTGATACCATTTCTGCTATCATTGCAGATGAATCAGCAATTGGTATGATTAATAATAAGACAACTGCGGTTCGTGTAATTCCTGTACCTGGTAAGACTGTTGGAGAGGTTGTCGAGTTTGGTGGATTATTAGGCTATGCTCCTATTATTGAAGTGAGTCCATATAGTGCAGCCGAGTTCATTGCCCGTGGTGGAAGAATTCCTGCTCCTATTCGTAGCTTAACGAATTAATCCGTTTTTACAACCTACTTGTTGGAGGTGTCTTATGAGTGAATATGTGCTCGATTATGTGTGGGCCTTTGCACTAGCGCTCATCATAACCTTTGCACTTACCCCATTGGTAAAACGCTTTGCCGTTGCTGTTGGGGCAATAGATAAGCCTGATGCTCGAAAGGTGCATCATGGTGCGATTCCACGACTTGGTGGATTAGCAATCTTTCTCGGTTATGTGGGATCGGTTCTTTTTAACAATTCTATCCCGCATGATCATAAATTGTTTGGGTTTGTCCTTGGTACGGTCATTTTGGTGCTAGTTGGTATTTGGGACGACATTAAACAAATTGAGCCAAAAACTAAGTTAATGGGACAAATTATAGCAGCTGCTATTCTGGTGGCTTATGATATTCGAGTAGACTTCATTAACCTTCCTTGGGGGGGTGTAGTATATCTCAAGTATTGGGCTATTCCATTGACTATTTTCTGGATAGTTGGTTTTACAAATATTGTAAACCTAATTGATGGACTTGATGGCTTGGCTGCAGGTATTTCCTTTATCGCATGTATCGCTGTTTGTGCGATGACTTTGCAACTTGGTCAAACCGACCTCGCTTGTATTTCTCTTGCCTTGGCAGGTGCAACGGTAGGCTTCTTACGGTATAACTTTAACCCTGCAAAGATCTTTATGGGTGATACGGGCTCTATGCTTCTCGGCTATACATTAGCGGCTATTTCTGTTATGGGGGCTGTAAAGACAGCTGCTATGATTGCTTTAGTGGTACCTGCCATTGTGTTAGGCTTGCCTATTTTGGACACCTTATTTGCCATTGTGCGCCGTAAAATCAGTGGACGTCCCATCTTTAAACCTGATAAAGGTCATGTTCACCATCGCTTATTGGCACAAGGATTAACACAAAAGCAAGCTGTATTGTTGATGTATGCAGTAACAGCTCTTTTCGGTGGTGTATCTGTTATCGTTGCAGAGGTTAATGCTTGGGTCGGTGCGACCTTAGTATTAGTAATTTTCTTGTGTAGTATCTATATTGCACGACGCCTTGGTGTTATCATGCATAGTGATGCGGCAGGGCATCCGTTACCACGTCCTACAATTGAACGCAGCGACTCGGATGATACCATATCCTTTGATCGCGATGAATTGGCTAAAGCTTTGGAGAATACTGATGATTCTCATAAGGAATAACCATCTGTGGGGTGCTTGGCGCCCCATTTTTTCTATCCTACTACGTTGGAGGCAACTATGTTAAAAGTTATGACAATCTTTGGTACAAGACCTGAGGCTATCAAGATGGCTCCTCTTGTAAAAGCGTTACAAGCAGCACCAGATATGGAACCTATCGTAACCGTTACGGCACAGCATCGAGATATGCTCGATCAAGTACTAAACTTGTTTAATATTACCCCAGACTATGATTTAAATATTATGAGTCAAGGTCAAACACTATATGATGTAACTAATCGTGCTTTGATGGGCCTTAAAGATGTATTAGAAGAAGCAAAACCTGATGTGGTACTCGTTCATGGTGATACTACAACTACCTTTGCTGGGGCCTTGGCTTCTTTCTACCAAGAAATTCCTGTAGGTCACGTGGAAGCAGGATTACGGACAGGTGATATTTACTCTCCGTTCCCTGAAGAGATGAATCGCAAATTGACGGGCTCTATTGCGACGTATCACTTTGCGCCTACTTCTAGTTCTGAAAGCAATTTAAAAAAAGAAAATATTAATACAGAACATCTTTATGTAACGGGTAATACTGTTATTGATGCTCTTGATACGACGGTGCAAGACAACTATGTATTCGATGATGCAGCTATTAATGCTCTTGATTCTGAAAAACGCACGGTCCTTGTTACCACACATCGTCGAGAAAACTTAGGCGAACCTATGCGTCATGTATATCAAGCTATTCGAGATTTAATTAATGAATTTGAAGATATTCAAGTTGTTTTCCCTGTACATAAGAATCCTAAGGTTCGACAAGTTGTACAAGAAGAACTTGGTTCTGTAGAACGTATTACATTAATTGACCCTCTTGATTATGAACCATTTGCTAATTTAATGGCTAAATCTTATTTGATTTTGACTGATTCAGGTGGAATTCAAGAGGAAGCCCCAGCTCTTGGTAAACCAGTTCTTGTATTGCGCGATACAACGGAACGCCCTGAAGCTGTTGAAGCTGGTACAGTTCGTCTAGTAGGTACTAATAAAGATGCAGTACACGCAGCGGCTCATGAATTGTTGAGCAACGCAGAGGCTTATAAATTGATGTCTAACTCCGTCAATCCTTATGGTGATGGGAAAGCATCTGAACGTATTATCCAAGCATTGCGACATGAATTCTTAGGTGATGCGCGTCGTCCTGAACGTTTTGGTAAATAATATGGATAAGGATCTTGTGAAAGCCCTCGCCATGGCAACATCAGCGGGGGTCACACTGGTCTCCTGTATTGGAGGTTTTATTTGGCTAGGTTATAAATTGGATACTTGGCTTCAAACGGAACCACTCTGTATGGTCATATTTGGTCTAATAGGCGCTATAACAGGGTTTTATATGTTATATAAACAAGTTAAGTAGTGAGGTATGTATGAATCAATATATAAAATTCATAGTGTGCGTGTTACTGACTTGTTTTTTTATTGCCTTTTTCGGAGTAATAATACAGATTGCATGCGGATTGCAACAATATGTATGGGGCTGGTTGTGGGGCATTTTTATAATGGTGCTCTACTTGTTAAGTTTAGCTTTGCATGGTCAATCCATTGTATCAGGGGATCCTTACAAAGCCGTTCGTAAAGCTCGTAGACAGATGATATGGCGTCTTATGTTAGTAGGTTCATTAGTAGTCTTAGGATTAAAGATTCCCGGCATAGAGGCTATTAGCGTGTTTGTTGGTGTGGCACTTATTCAGCCTGCATTATATGTTGTTTACTGGTGGCTTAGTCGACATTTCTAATCTTATGATGTGTTAAATTATAGATATATTCCAATAATGCATTATACACAATACATTCATGAGTAATTAGAATTGTTTACCTTTCAAGTGTTGATTATATATCTATAACGATGTATGATGATACATATATATTATATTTATATTTATTGTAAATATATTAGTTTTTTATTATGTCTATGGAAGGGGTTGAGAACGTGGAATTACATGCGGGACACCATGAAGTCGTGCAGTGGTTAGGGTTGACATTTAATATGGATACTCTAATTGCTACATGGGTTACTATGGCTATTGTAATACTGATAACAGTACTAGCCACCCGGGGACGAAAATTGGTGCCTGTAGGCTTGCAAAATATAGTTGAATCTATATTGGAAGGCTTAGAGGGGCAATTAGCTCCGAACTTAGGTCGTCATTGGCCGATGGTGAGTTCCTTGTTATTTACGTTTTTCTTATTTATTTTTGTAGGAAACGAATTAGGTTTAATGCCTACGTTTAAGGCTTTAACATCACCAACATCCGATATTAATACTACTGTTGCATTAGCTCTATGTAGCACATTAGTAGTATGGGTTATGGGGATTAAAGTTAAAGGCTTATCCTATTTCAAGCATTTCGTACGACCTTATAAGGCTTTGCTAATACTGAATATTTTTGAAGAGATTGCTAGACCTGTTACACTTGCCTTCCGTCTATTTGGTAATATCGTAGCTGGTGAAATTCTGTTAGAAGTATTGTACAATTTGCCTTGGTTTGTACCGGCACCATGGGTATGGATTGCTTTTAGTTTATTTATTGGTATTATTCAAGCCTTTATTTTTACCGTTCTTACTGCCTCCTACTTGGGGATGGCTCTTAGTGAGGAACATTAATTTTTTACGGAGGATATATTATGGAAGCTCAAGGTTTATTCGCATTAGCAGCAGCAATCGCAGTAGGTTGTGGTGCCATTGGTGCAGGTATCGGTGACGGTCTTGTATCTAGCAAAGTAATTGAAGGCATTACGCGTCAACCTGAATTGCGTGGTCAATTGATGTCTACTATGTTCGTAGCGATTGGTTTGATCGAAGCGATGCCTATCATCGGTGTAGTAGTAGCATTTATTTTGTTATTCAGATAATAACGAGGAGGAATAACCTTGGTTGACTTAAGCCTTGGAACGATTCTTGCTCAAATGTTGAACTTTTTTATATTAGTTTGGCTATTAGCTCGTTTTGCATATAAACCATTATTGGCGATGATGACAGAACGTAAAGAACGAATTGCTAAAGACTTAAAAGCTGCAGAAAAAGCTCGTGTAGAGGCAGAGGGCTTTAAAGCTGATTATGCTGCTCAAATTGCTAAAGCACGTCAAGAAGCACAACAAATTGTTGAAAAAGCAGTTCAAGAAGCAGAAAATACAACACGCGAACAATTAGTGACAGCACGCGAACAAATTGAACAAGAAAAAAATCGTGCTCGCCAAGATATTGCAATCGAACGTGATCGTGCTATGAATAGTTTACGCAATGAAGTTGTTTCTTTGTCTGTAGCTATGGCTGGTAAAGTTGTTGCTAAAGATATGAACAGCGAAACTAATACAAAATTGATCGAAGACGCTATTCGTCAACTTGATAGTAAAACGATAGGGTTGTGATACGATGAGCATAGAAATTGTAGCAGATAAATACGGTTCGGCTATGTTTGAATTAGCTCAAGAACAAAATAATTTGGAACTCATGGAGGAGCAATTAGGTTATGTAGCGTCCGTTATGGCGGAACAGCCTGAACTTCGTTCATTCCTTGAAAATCCAATCGTTACAGAAGATGCAAAGATTAAGTTAGTTGGTTCTATTTTTGAATCTAGTATCGACAAAGTTGCTTTACATTTTATCTATGTGATGATTAAACGCGGTCGCCATCGTTATATTGCGCAGGCCATTGCAGCGTTTATTCAAAAATCACGAGAGGCTCGTGGTATTTTGGAAGCTACTGTAACTGTAGCAGAACCAATCACAGCTGATGTAGAAGCATCTGTACAAGCTAAATTACGAGAAGTAACAGGGAAAGATGTTATTTTATCTGTGCGTCAAGATCCATCTATTATGGGTGGTATCGTTATCCAAGTAGGGGATAAACGCATTGATGGCTCTGTATCTCGTCGTTTAGAGGAATTAGAAAAATCTTTATTAAGAACGAACTCTATTAGATAGGGGTGAATGGGTATATATGAAAATGAAGCCTGAAGAAATCACTGCTATAATCAAACAGCAGATTCAGGACTATGATGTTGACCTCAATGTCGATGACGTGGGTACTGTTCTCGACGTAGGGGATGGCATCGCCCATATTTATGGTCTTGAAAGAGCCATGGCCGGTGAGTTGCTAGAATTACCACACGGCGTATATGGCTTGGTTTTGAACTTAGAATTAGATAATGTTGGTGCCGTACTATTAGGTGATGACTTCTTGATTAAAGAAGGAGACCAAGTGCGCCGTACTGGCAAAATTATGGACGTTCCTGCTGGAGATGCCTTGATTGGTCGCGTAGTAAACCCTCTTGGTCAACCTCTTGATGGCAAGGGTGCTATCCAAGCTACAGAACGTCGTCCTATCGAACATCCAGCACCTGGTATTGCGGATCGACAATCCGTAAATGAACCATTGCAAACAGGTCTTAAAGCGATTGATGCGATGGTACCAATCGGCCGTGGTCAACGTGAGCTTATCATCGGTGACCGTGGTACAGGTAAAACTGCGATTGCCTTAGATACTATTTTGAACCAAAAAGGCAAAGATGTTATTTGTATTTATGTAGCTATTGGTCAAAAAGAATCTACGGTTGCTCGTGTAGTACAAAAACTTGAAGAAGCAGGGGCTATGGAATATACAATCGTAGTTTCTGCGAGTGCTTCCACTGGTGCACCTCTTCAATACATTGCCCCATACGCTGGTGTTGCCATGGGTGAATACTTTATGTACCAAGGTAAACACGTATTATGCGTATATGATGACTTAACAAAACAAGCGGCTGCATACCGTGCTATGTCCCTATTATTGCGCCGTCCACCAGGGCGTGAGGCATATCCAGGCGACGTATTCTACTTACACAGCCGTCTATTAGAGCGGGCTGCGAAACTTTCACCTGAACTTGGTGGAGGTTCCATTACAGCGTTGCCAATCATTGAAACACAAGCAGGTGACGTATCTGCATACATCCCAACAAACGTAATTTCCATCACCGATGGTCAAATTTTCTTGGGTACAGATATGTTCTACTCTGGTATTCGTCCAGCTGTTGACGTAGGTTTATCTGTATCTCGTGTAGGTGGTAGTGCTCAAACTAAAGCGATGAAACAAGTAGCGGGTCAATTACGTTTGGACCTTGCTCAATATCGTGAGTTGGCTGCTTTCGCTCAGTTTGGTTCCGACCTTGATGCGGCTACACGCGCTCAACTTGATCGTGGTGAACGCTTAACTGAAATGTTAAAACAAGGTCAATATGAGCCTATGAGCGTAGCGGAAATGGTTATTAACCTTTACGCTGGTACAAAAGGGTACTTAGCAGATATTCAAGTGGCAGATGTATTGTCCTTTGAAGCTGAACTTTTACGCTATGTAAAAGCAAATTACCCTGAAATCATCACTAACATTGAAACGTCTAAGAAAATTGACGAAGAAACTGAAAATCTATTGAAGCAAGCAATCCCAGAATGTGTTGAAGCATTTGGCTCTACACATACATTAGTGTCTCGTAAGGAGGCGTAATGTATGGCTAGTGCACAAGATTTGCGAAAACGCATAAAAAGTGTTACCAATACGCAACAAATTACAAAAGCGATGAAGATGGTAGCTTCTGCTCGTCTTCGTAGGGCACAAACAAAAGCGGAAGCTACTCGTCCTTACGCAGAGAAGATAGGGCAAATCTTGCGTCATATGTCTAATAGTGATTTAGAAGGCTTTGAAAGTCCTCTCTTAGATGTGCGACCTGTAGAGCGTACTTGCTATATTGTAGTAGGTGCAGATAAAGGTCTGGCAGGGGCATTTTCGTCTAATGTGTTGAAATTTGCCATGGAACAATTACATGGTAAATCTTCTGACACGTACCGTGTTATCACGGCAGGCAGAAAGCCTAGAGATAGCATGAAATCTAGAGGTATTCATATCGATAAGTCCTATGCGGGCTTTTCTGATAAACCATCCTATGAACATGCGCGTACCATTATGCATGAAGCACTTTCACTATACGAACGTCATGAAGTTGACGAAGTCATCATGATCTATACACGTTTTGTAAATTCTATGACGCAAATTGCACAGGCTGAGCGCTTGTTGCCAATAGAGCAACCACAAGATGAGGTAAAAGGAGAAGAGTATGATTTCATGCCATCTGCTGTATCCGTCTTGGAGGCGTTGTTGCCAAAATACTTAGAAATTACAGTTTATAATGGATTGTTGCAATCTGCAGCTAGTGAATTGGGCGCTCGTATGACGGCCATGACATCTGCTACAGATAATGCAGGGGAACTCATTGAGTCCTTAGGCCTTGAATACAACAAGTTGCGTCAATCTAGTATTACAAACGAAATTTCTGAAATCGTTGGTGGCGCTAATGCCTTGCAATAGATAAGGAGACATCTGTCGATGAGTAATAATATTGGTAAAGTTGTGCAGGTCATCGGCCCAGTTGTAGACGTGCGCTTTGATGCTGGTCATTTACCAGCTATCTACAACGCCATCCACATCTACCATGACCACAAGGCACACGATAGACAAAAAATCGTAGTAGAGGTTATGCAACACTTAGGCGACGATACAGTTCGTTGCGTTGCCATGAGTTCTACTGACGGTATGACACGTAATATGGAAGCGGAAGATACTGGCGCTCCAATCTCCATCCCTGTAGGGGAAGGCGTATTAGGTCGTATCTTTAACGTACTTGGTGAAACGGTAGACCATGATCCAGCTCCAGTTGTGGCTGATGAAAAGTGGCCTATTCATCGTCCAGCACCTAAATTTGATGACCTTTCTCCGGATACACAAATCTTGGAAACAGGTATTAAGGTCGTTGACCTTATCGCTCCATACGTAAAAGGTGGTAAAATTGGTCTCTTCGGTGGTGCCGGTGTAGGTAAAACCGTATTGATTATGGAATTGATTCACAATGTTGCTACAGAGCACGGCGGTTACTCCGTATTCTCCGGCGTAGGTGAACGTACTCGTGAAGGTAATGACTTGTGGAACGAAATGAAAGAGTCCGGCGTTATCAACAAAACAGCTCTCGTATACGGCCAAATGAATGAGCCACCAGGGGCTCGTATGCGCGTAGGTCTTACTGGCCTTACAATGGCTGAATACTTCCGTGATGTGAAGAAACAAGACGTGCTCTTGTTTATCGATAACATCTTCCGCTTTATCCAAGCGGGGTCCGAAGTATCTGCCCTCTTAGGTCGTATGCCATCTGCCGTAGGGTACCAACCTACATTGGCTAATGACGTAGGGGCATTGCAAGAACGTATTACATCTACTAAAGAAGGTTCTATTACCTCTGTACAAGCTGTATATGTACCTGCCGATGACTTGACTGACCCTGCTCCAGCAGCGACATTCGCTCACTTGGATGCAACAACAGTATTGTCTCGTTCCATTGCGGAACTTGGTATCTATCCGGCGGTGGATCCACTCGATTCTACAAGCCGTATTTTGGACCCACATGTACTTGGTGAAGAGCACTACGAAGTAGCTCGTGGCGTACAAGAAGTATTGCAAAAATATCGCGATCTTCAAGATATTATCGCAATCCTCGGTATGGAAGAATTGTCTGACGAAGATAAACTCACTGTATCTCGCGCTCGTAAGATTCAACGTTTCTTGAGTCAACCATTCTTCGTAGCAGAAGTATTTACTGGTTCTCCTGGTAAATATGTGCCATTGTCCGAAACATTGAGAGGCTTTAGAGAAATCTTAGATGGTAAATATGATGAATTGCCAGAAGGTGCATTCTACATGGTTGGTACCATTGATGAAGCCGTTCAAAAAGCAAAGGAAATGCAAGAGAAGGGGGAATAATCCATGGCGGAACCTATGACCCTACAGATAATTACACCTGATGCAATCGTATTCGAAGGCCAATCTACATTCTTTGTAGGTAAAGCTATCGATGGTGCTTTTGGTATTTTGCCAAATCATGCGCCTATGATTATTGCATTAGACTTAGCACCTTTACGCATTGATCAACCAGATGGAACATCTCGTGAATTTGCCGTATTTGGTGGCTTCTGTGAAATTGAACATAATAAGGTGAGTATTGTAACCCCTGACTGTCAAGATCCTACATCTATTGATGTGGATCGTGCACAGCGTGCTAAAGAGCGTGCTGAAGGTCGGTTATCAAATCCTACACCTGATATTGATGTAGAAAGAGCAGAAGCAGCATTGCAACGTGCTTTACTGCGCTTGCATGTTACAAAAATGTTATAAGAAAAAGGCTAGCCAGATGGCTAGCCTTTTTTTAAGAAATTTATCTACAAGACGCTCACACCTTTTAAGGAGTATGCAGTATTCTTAGGTTGTTCTACTTGGAAATCGAGTACAACAGGTGCCTCAGAATTAATACCAGGTGCTTGGTAACGGTCATGGTCTGTTGGAATTCGTTTGTATGGTAATTTATCAAGTAATATAGTCATAACTTTGTTCCAAACTGATTTATGTGTTGGCATAGTTAAAGAGTCATCAGTTTGGTTGAAGCCCGTACGAACAGTATGGATTATCTTATCGTTTACATCATAATAGTATAAAAGGGCATTAACCTTTGCAGCGATATAAATTTCATGATTATCATTATTGTACGAATCTGAGCTGTTAATAGTATTAACTTGTACATATACATCTTGTAATGGCACAGGCATAATAACAATTTCAGAATTTTGGGCCTCTGCAATTTGAGCAAGATCAGCGGCTTTAATTTCTGCAGTTGGTGTGTTAGTGCTTACAATGGTTGTATCATAGTAAGGATATTTAAGTGTATTTGATAAGCGATCTGTCATGTAGTGACCAAATTGAGCTGTGTTTTCATTGCGCAAATTTGCTGGTACAACAATAGTTACTTTGCGGCTTGGAAAGTTTTCCAAGTGACCATCATGACTTGTACTAGTAGCATTAACAGTTGCTTTTTCTGAAGCTCCAGAAATTGGTGTAGATGTTGGTGTTGCAGCTACTTTTATGACAGGCTCCATATTTGTTTTAGGGGTCAATGTAGAAGCCTCATTACTTGTATTACTTTGTATAGTGCTAAGAGCCACAGGTTGCGTTGTATTTGGTGTTAGCTGACTCAAATCGATCATAGCGGCACTAGCTGTTGTAAATGCAGTTGTGAGTAGTACAGCAAGTACTGTAAGTAGTGGACGTTTATAGAGTCCGAAGTTATGTAACATAATTCCTCCTCTTAATAAAACTCTTTTAAAATTACAAATTATACAATTTATATTATTATATCATATATATAAAAAAAAGAAGCAAGCTTAACAGCTTGCTCCTTTAGTCTGGTGGACGATGACAGGATCGAACTGCCGACATCCTGCTTGTAAGGCAGGCGCTCTCCCAGCTGTGCTAATCGTCCATATGTGGTGACCCGTCCGGGAATCGAACCCGGGATACCGCCGTGAAAGGGCGGTGTCTTAACCGCTTGACCAACGGGCCAGAATGGCTCCTCGAGTAGGACTCGAACCTACGACCGATCGGTTAACAGCCGATTGCTCTACCGACTGAGCTATCGAGGAATGGTACGATTGTTATTATATGTTAGATTAATTATAAAAGCAAGCATTTTTTTTAAAACACTATAAAATAGATACTGTCAATTATGACTAAAAGACATAACTTTATAGATAAAATTAGTTATCAATAATTTTGATGAGAAAGTCATTAAAATTAATAAAATCTATGGAGCTTATTAACTATAGGTATTTACTGTGTTCTAAGGTGATTGTATGACTCCAAATGCATGGGAGTTAGCAATATAAGTATATTGAAGATAATCGGTATACATATGCATTATAGAAAAGTTTATAAGATTTAGTTGAAAAGTAGTATCAGTTAAAAGAGAAGTGTATTT
This sequence comes from Veillonella sp. AF13-2, assembly GCF_003603295.1. Classification (NCBI taxonomy): domain Bacteria; kingdom Bacillati; phylum Bacillota; class Negativicutes; order Veillonellales; family Veillonellaceae; genus Veillonella; species Veillonella sp. AF13-2. The sequence continues at coordinate 17,287 of NZ_QTMT01000002.1, read as the reverse complement.
ATCTTATTAGATATAGCCTATGTTTGTGGTTAATTTTAAACCAAATCTATATATAAGAAAGTAGGTAAAAATATAAGATATAAAAATCTTATTGATATATGATAGACTATGACTTTTATCACAATGAAGGGCTATTTTAGTGACTAGAAAATAAGGTCTATATAGCCTATTGAAAAACCGAAATATATACAAAAATATTCATGAAAACAATTCTCAAAAATCGAAAAAGCATTGAGAAAACTGTATAGGTGGGGCGTTGAATCCCCCTATATTGTGTGCTACGATTTATGTATAGAGTTAATCTCATCGGTTTGAGATAGATATTCTTTCATATGTTTGAGAATTTTAATTTATCTCATCGGTATTAGAATTAATATTCAACTATTTTCCTGAGGAGGGATTATCTTGCGCGAGATTCAAGTATCTGAAATCACAAAAACAGTCCGTCAAATGTGTATGGACGCAGCTTACCACTTGCCAAAAGACATCTATGAAGGTTTGAAAAAAGGCCGTGAAACAGAAGAGTCTTCAGTAGGTCGTATCGTTCTTGATCAAATTATTAAAAATGCAGAAATTGCCGATGCTGAAGATCGTCCATACTGCCAAGATACTGGTATGACTATGGTATTCTTAAAAGTTGGTCAAGATGTTCATTTCGTTGGTGGTGACCTTACAGAAGCTATCAATGCTGGTGTTGCAGCTGGTTATGTTGAAGGTTATCTTCGTAAATCCGTTGTAGCTGAACCATTGTTCAATCGTAAAAATACACAAAATAACACACCTGCAATCATCTACACTGAAATCGTTCCTGGCGATAAAGTAGATATTCAAGTGGAATTAAAAGGTTTCGGTTCTGAAAATAAATCCGATGTAGCTATGCTCGTACCTGCTGATGGTGTGGAAGGTGTTAAAAATGCAGTCCTTGAAATCGTAAAACATGCAGGCCCTAACCCATGCCCTCCAATCGTACTCGGCATAGGTATTGGCGGTACTATGGACCAAGCAGCTGTTATGTCCAAAAAAGCGTTGCTTCGTGACATTAGTGTACCTCATAAAGATGCAGACTATGCAAAATTAGAAGAAGAAATTATGGAAATGGTTAACAAAACTGGTATTGGACCACAATTGGGTGGCACTACAACTTGTATCGGTGTAAACATCGAATGGGGTGCAACTCACATCGCAGGTCTTCCTGTTGCAGTTACTATCATGTGCCATGCTGCTCGTCATGCTCACGTAGTACTTTAATCGATAGGAGGTAAAAACAATGGCTGAATCAATTCGCATTAATACTGAAGAATATAATGAAGAGTTTTCCCGTAAATTAAAAGTTGGTGATAGCGTTCTTATCACTGGTAAAATTTACTCCGCTCGTGACGCTGCTCATAAAGTTATGACTGAAGCTTTAGCGCGTGGTGAAAAATTGCCAATCGACTGGACAAATAAGTTTGTTTATTATCTTGGACCAACACCTGCAAAACCTGGTGATCCAATTGGTTCCGCTGGTCCTACAACTTCCGGTCGTATGGATGCTTACACACCAACAATGCTTGATCAAGGTATCAAAGGCATGATTGGTAAAGGTTCCCGCAAACCAGAAGTAGTTGAATCCATGAAGAAAAATGGTTGCACATACTTCGCAGCAGTTGGTGGCGCTGCAGCATTGATTGCAAAATCCATCAAAAAATACGAAGTTCTTGCTTATGGAGAACTTGGACCAGAAGCTTTGGCTGAATTGACTGTTGAAGATTTCCCTTGCATCGTAGTTGGCGATACTGAAGGTAATAACTTCTACGAATTAGGCCAAAAACCTTACAGAAAAATCTAATATCACCATTGAGTGATTGAAAGAGGCTTGCTTTAGCAAGCCTCTTTTTGTTGTTAAGCCATAATCATAAGACGTTCATCCGTTACGTGTAGAGTTTAGTCTATCGATTCTGTCGGTTTTATGATAATATACATATAGATTTTATACATTCAATTTGAGTGAGGCGATAACATGACTTCTGTAGAAACTATTCGTCAGTCAGCTCGCAACGCGATGGCTGAATTACTTGATTTAGCAAAGGTTCGCGAAGGTCAATTATTCGTTGTTGGCTGTTCCACTAGCGAAATTGTAGGTAAAAAAATCGGCACTGACTCTCACCTTGATGTGGCTCAGGTCGTATTTGATGAAATATACAATGCTGTTAAGGCTAAAGGACTTAACTTGGCGATTCAATGTTGTGAACATATTAATCGTGCACTTGTTATGGACCGTAGCGCTATGACATGGGAGGAGGAAGTTAATGTTGTCCCTCAACGTCATGCGGGTGGTGCCCTGGCTGTGATGGCGTACGAACATTTTGATGATCCTGTGATGGTTGAATTTATTCAAGCTGATGTAGGCATCGATATTGGAGATACTTTCATTGGTATGCACATGAAACACGTTGCAGTGCCTGTACGTCTTTGTGTGAAAGAAATTGGGAAAGCACATGTGACCGCTTGTCGTGTTCGTCCGAAGAGCATTGGCGGTGAGCGTGCTGCATATAATGAAGCATTGATGTAGGGGGATAGTATGTCAAACCTAATACCGTATTTTGTATTAGCCGTCGTGGCATTGGGATTCTTTGCTGTTTGCTATGCTGTATTTAGCGGTGGTGATGGTGAAAGTAAGGCAAAAGAAAAATCCTATAAAAACATAAGTAATAAAAATAATCTTAAAGAGCATCATGATGTTATATTTGCAACGGAGTCGCAAGAGGGCAATGTAACAATCACACATACGAGTGGGACTAATGTATATACTGCATCAATTCCGGATACAGTTGAAACGGTGGTCGGTGAAGAGCGAGAACCGGCTGAACCTCTGGTTGATCCTATAGATACCTCTTATAATAGAAGAAGTACTCTAAAGTCTAATTCAAGTCATATTTCAGAGGGAGAATATGCGTTAGCATTAGGTTCGGATAATGGAACACCAATAGGTTCGGATAATGGCAAACCAATAGGGGATGAAACCATTGTGATGACAGCCGTATCAGATCTTAAGCAAGCTAATCAAGCTAATCAAGGTGTTACTCCGTTGGTGGATAAAACTATTGTCCTCGATGTTGTTACAGATGAACTTCTCAATAACGCAAACTCTGTTGAAGATACAATTGCTATGGGTGAATCTGTGGAAGCCTTTGAAGCTGATGAAGCGGATAGCATAGATGCTACGCAGATGATAGGTGGTGCGAACGAAATACAAACCGCGGAAGGTCCATCGGTATTAGATGAAACGCGTTTGTTTGATGCTTCTGAAATTGAAGCACAATTGGCGGCAACAAGTTTAACTGAAGAGGAGGAACCGCATGGTCAATGGGCAAAAGCGGCGCATGAGGATAAATGCGTTGAGTTGGCTATAGCACCATTTGCTCATTCCTTTGGGGTGTTACATGGTGATACGCAACACTATGTAGAATCTATTACAAGAGATGCTTTAGCAGCTCTCAATATTAGAAAAATTGTTGAAGTGAATGCATTACTAGAGAATATTGTTATTCAAGAAGCGTTGATGAGTATGCAAAAGGCATATGCCGCTACAAATACAGAGTGGATGAAGTCCGCTGCGTTAGGTGCTTTTCTAGATGTGGTTCAATCTCCTAAATCTAGTACGCCATACCTCGTAGCTTTTGATGCATTACGTGTATTACCTCATTTAACTTTAGGTCACTTCCAAGTTATGGCCTTAACATTATTGTTACAATATTCTAGAAACTCTAATAACTATGGATTGATTCATTTCCAACATTATGTGGAAAAATATATTGAGCCATTCATCTCTGATTTGCCTCGAAATGATTCCTTCTATCGCCAGCTAGACTATTTACGCTGTACACAAGAAGAACAAGAGCCTATCACTTTATGCCAAGTGTTATCTAATTCATATCCGTTTGTATTTAACTATCGTGGTTTTTCTAAGGAAGAACTCTTCCGTGCTACAGATGGTCATGGTGTAGATCCACGTTATGTGGTGCGTAGCTTGAACTCCAATCTTTATAAATTAGCCTTGGTAGATGAGTCTTTGGCACCACAATTCTTTAGACAAACACGAATTTCTAATGCTATGGTTCAACGTGATCTTTTAGCTCTGATGAAGAGCAAACCTACTGCTTTCAGGGGCCAAGAGGCGCGTGATATTATGGATGATATTTCACCGGTTCTATTGGACTTAGCTGATGTCTTTGATAGCACGTCAATGTCTAAAATTAGCTTAACATTGTTAGGCCTTTACTTAGGCCGTGCTCATGTGAAAGCAACCATTGGTGAAGAATTTGATTTGTCTCATTGGTTCTAATGTATAATTTTAAGCACTATATAGTTTGAAAAATTATATAATATAGTTATTAATATGGGTATATATTTAAAACCGTTATATACTTTATGAGTCGTGTAATAAAAAAGTCTCTCAAGATAATCTTGAGAGACTTTTTAGTTTGTTAAATTTAATAGCCATTAAGTATTAAAAGGTGTTAAAGCCGAATTCTTCAATGTCTTCAATGTTTTTAATTGTTACGGTACGCCCTGTAATATCAATGAGACCTTCATCGCGAAGGCGTCCTAGTTCACGGCTAAGGGCTGTGCGAGATACATTGAGTACCTCAGCCATTTGCTCGCGGTTGTGGGGTAATTGAATTGTGTTAGAATGCTGACGTTTATAAATATCTGTTAAGTACGCAAAAATCTTTTCGCGCATCCCTTTTAATGTGAGGTAGTGGACTTTTCTGGTTAATAGAATTGCTTTTTCAGATAAATCCTCTAATAGATTAGATAGGATTTTAGTTTGGCATTGATGACAATCCGGCAATGTTTTAATAAAGGTTTCAAGCGGAATAAACATAATTTTAGTTGCTTTTGTCGCCTTAATGGTAGCAGGCCATAAAGGTTGTTTACTAAATAATAGTGCTTCTCCGAAAATATCTGATTGCTCTAAGTTTGCCATAATAACCCGTTGGCCTATTACATTTTCACGAGTTAGTAAAGTGCTGCCCTCAAGGATGACGCCGATACCCTCCATAGGATCTCCAGCGAGGGCTATAAAATCGTTTTTTTTGTAACTGTGGATGATAACTTTGGCATTATTTAAATAGCCACGCAGCTCTGGCTCTCCTAATGTATTGAATAAAGGACATTTCACGAGGGTGGGCATATATTGATTAATGATATCGTTTGAAAGTATTTGTTTCATAGGCACCTCCGGTGTGATAAAGTCTATAGCAATTAAAAATGATTATTGTATAATAAAAGTATAAGACCAAATGGTCTACCTGTTCCATAAGGGGAGTCAGGAAAATTTTTGAAAAAGTTTTTATTTGTTGCTCAAGCTACAGAAATTGTATCATCTTTACGTTATACTTTCAAATGTAATCAATCAGACAACTGATAAAACATCAGTGTAATGTATAGGTTTTATATTATCTAGATTGACTGCGAGGAAGTCTCGCAAAGGAGGATTTTCAAATGAGCATGTTCTGTTATCAATGCGAACAATCTGCAGCACCAGGTGGCTGTACTGTACAAGGTGTATGTGGTAAAACTGCACCAGTTGCTAACTTACAAGACGAATTAACTGCTGCCTTAGTTGGTTTGGCTCGCGCTTTAGACGTAAAGGGTCATACTAAAGAAGGTATCGATTATATTATGCGCGGTTTGTTCATGTGTGTAACAAACGTAAACTTCTCTGAAGACCGCGTTCAAGAATTCATTGACGAAGTAAATGCTTACCATGCAAAAGTGGATAGCGCTCAACAAAACTTTGATTGGGAACAATTGTGGAAAGGTGAAGAAGACATCGTATCCCTTCGCTCCACATTATTGTTAGGTATGCGTGGTATGGCTGCGTACGCATGGCATGCTGCTCGCCTTGGCTTCCACGATGCTGATGTTGACGCTTGGTTCGTTAAAGGCATGGTAGAATTCGCTAAAGCTCACAGCGCTGAAGAATGGCTTGATCTTTTGATGGAATTTGGTCAAATTAACTTGAAATGTATGGCTGTTCTTGATAAAGCTAATACTGAAACATATGGTACCCCTGTACCAACTACAGTTCCTTTGACTGTAGAACCAGGTCCTTTCATCGTTGTAACTGGTCATGACCTTCATGACTTGAAACAATTATTGGAACAAACTGATGGTAAAGGTGTAAATATCTATACTCATGGTGAAATGTTGCCTTGCCACGCTTATCCTGAATTGAAGAAACATCCTCAATTGAAAGGTAACTTCGGTACAGCATGGCAAAACCAACAAAAAGAATTTGTTGATGTTCCTGGCGCATTCTTGTTCACTACAAACTGCATTATGCCACCAAAAGAAAACTACAAATCTAATATCTTCACTACAGATATGGTAGGTTTCGATGGTTGTGCACACATTGAAGAAAAAGAAGATGGTACTAAAGACTTCTCCGCAGTTATCAACCGTGCTATCGAATTGGGCGGCTACAAAGAAGCTCAAGAATTCACTGGTATCAACGGTGGGCATGAAGTAACTACTGGTTTCGGTCATGGTACAGTATTGGGTATTGCTGATAAAGTAATTGATGCTGTAAAAGCTGGCGCAATCAAACACTTCTTCTTGGTAGGTGGTTGTGACGGTGCTAAAGTAGGCCGTAACTACTACACTGAATTCGTTAAACAAACTCCAAATGATACTGTAGTATTGACATTGGCTTGTGGTAAATTCCGTTTCAACGACATGAACATCGGCGAAATTGGTGGTATCCCTCGTATCCTTGATATGGGTCAATGTAACGATGCTTACTCCGCTATTCAAGTAGCAGTAGCTTTAGCTGGTGCATTTGAATGTGATGTAAACGACTTGCCATTAACATTGGTATTGTCCTGGTACGAACAAAAAGCGGTATGTATCTTGTTAACATTGTTGGCATTGGGTATCCGTAACATTTACATCGGACCTTCCTTGCCTAAATTCTTCTCCAGCAATGTATTGAACATTTTGGTAGAAAAATTCCAATTACATCCAATTACAACTCCAGAAGCTGACATGAAAGCTATCTTGGGCTAATAGGATCTATTAATCTGTTAACTACAGTCCTACGTCCCCTCTCTTTTATGATTTAGGACTGTTGTTATAAATAACGCACCTAGGGTTATCCTTAGGTGCGTTTTTTTACTATTCTTTGATAGTTTTCATATAAATAGTAGTCCTTCATAGACGCACAAAGATGCCTCTAATGTGCATATAGACAAGGCTCGATATTGATTGTTATACTATAGGTAAGTAAGAGATTTCTCACATTATTTGTGTGTATATAGAGGTATGTATGAACAGTATTTTTGATATTATAGGGCCTATTATGATTGGTCCGTCTAGTTCGCATACAGCGGGTGCTGCGCGACTAGGCAAGATGGCGCGGTGTATTTTTCGTGCTACTCCTAAAAAGGTAGATTTAACATTATATGGATCTTTTGCAAAAACTTATAAAGGGCATGGTACGGATCGTGCTTTGATTGGCGGCTTATTAGGTTATAAAGAGGATGATGCGAACATCCGAGTTGCCCATGAATTAGCGAAAAAAGAGGGGATGGAGTTTTCTTTTATTGAGTCTCCTCTTGATGTAGGGCATCCGAATGTGGTGCGTTTTGATATGTATGATGAACATAATCGTCATATGACTGTTATTGGTCGCTCTCTCGGCGGTGGCCAGATTATGATTACCGAAGTAGATGGAAATGATATGTCCATTACAGGAGATGAGTTTACGCTCGTTGTGTTCCATGAGGATAGACCTGGTGCGATTTCTCTTGTGAGCCAAGCATTGAGCGAGTCCGATATTAACATCGCTACGATGCGTGTATTCCGTAAGGGCAAGCATAAGGATGCAGTCATGGTTATTACTACGGATACAGTGGTAAATCCTATTACGGTTCAGTTTATGCGCGAATGTCCAGGCATTCAAGATGTTATGACCTTTGAAGCATTATAGGAGGGCGAATGATGAGTTATGCATATGATACAATTGCAGATATTATTCGCCTAGGTGAGGAAAATAATATCTCCTTTGGCGAAGTAGTTTTGCGTTATGAATTAGAAAATTATGATCGTAATGAAGCGGCGGTTGTTAGTGAAATAGAGAAGCGCTTAGATATTTTTGAAAGCTCCATTCAAGATGGCATAGCTTATGCGGAGAAAACGGCTTCTGGTATGTCCGGTGGTCAAGCGGCACAGCTTAATGGGCAAACACCTCGTTTTATGAGCGATATTGCGTATAAGGCAATGACGTATGCTATTGCTGTAAATGAGGCAAATGCAAAGATGTTCCGTATTGTTGCTTGTCCTACGGCTGGCTCTTGTGGTGTTATGCCTGGTGCTGTGAAAGCCGTAGCGGACCACTACCAATTAGATAGAGCTACAGTTGTAAAAGGCTTCTTAGCTGCGTCCGGTATTGGTAATGTAGTAGCAAATCGCGCTTGTGTTGCTGGTGCTGTTGGCGGTTGCCAAGCGGAAATTGGTACGGCTGCGTGTATGGCAGCAGGAGCGATTGTCGAAATGATGGGCGGTTCACCACGTCAAGTAGGTCATGCTATCGCATTGTGCATGAAAAATCTATTGGGGCTTGCTTGTGATCCGGTAGCAGGGCTCGTAGAGGTGCCATGTGTTAAGCGTAATGGCTTTTATGCAGTCCATGCTATTACTGCATCTGAAATGGCGTTAATGAATATTGAAAGCCAAATTCCACCAGATGAAGTCATTGAAGCGATGAATAATATAGGCCGTGCTATGCCGGCAGCATTGCGTGAAACAAGTGATGGCGGTCTTGCGGTGACACCGACAGGTACAGCTATTGCAGAACGAGTGCAATCCTTATAAGGATTGCACTTTTTTCATGCTTTCATTTGTAGTAAAATAAAGATTAGACTAGTTCAGAAAGGAGCGTGTATGATGGAACAAGCAAATCGAATATTGACCGTATTAGAAGAAGCCGGTTATGAAGCTTATATCATAGGCGGCGCTGTGCGCGATATTTTAATGCATCAAAAGCCACATGACTTTGATATTGTGACATCTGCACGTCCCGATACGGTAATTGAGGTATTACGTGGACATGATATTCAAACGACAGACCTCGTAGGCAAATCTTTTGGTGTAGTGGTGGCTACATTAGAGGGCAAGCAATACGAAATTGCTACATATAGGACGGAGCGATATGGAGCGGATAGCCATCGTCCCGAAGAAATTACCTATGCGGATACCTTAGAAGAAGATGTGTTGCGTCGTGATTTTACTGTTAACGGCATGGCTATGAATCGTTACGGTGAGGTTATAGACCTTGTAGGTGGACGACGTGATATCAAACATAAAACGTTACGCACCATTGGTAATGCGCAGGAACGTTTTGAAGAAGATGCATTGCGATTATTTAGGGCGTGCCGCTTTGTGGCGAAGTTGGATTTCTTGCCGAGTAAAGATCTATTAGAGGCTATGCCTAAGGCTTTTCATCGCGTACCTGGTTTGTCTTTAGAACGTGTACGAAATGAGATTAATCGTCTCATGTTAGAGCCTGCGGTGGCTAAAGGCCTTGATGTCCTTGTTCAATCCCGCTTGGCAGAATGCTCTTGTCGTGTTGTAGAAAATGGTACGGCTCGGGAGGTTCCCATTTTGCCTGAACTATATCATCTCGTGAATTTGCCCCAAGAAAAGGACTTTCACGAATTCGATGGTTGGTACCATACATTAGCCGTTGTGTCCCATACGGAGCCGGATTTGGTGTTGCGTTGGGGGGCCTTATTACATGATGTGGCAAAGGGAATGCCAGCGGTACGTGCTGTTATCAATGGACGCCTTACGGATCGTGGGCATGATACACTAGGAGCGGAGATGGCAGAAACGTTATTAACCCGACTAGGATATCCGAAGGCCTTTGTAAAACGCGTGGCGTGGATTGTGAAAAACCATATGCGCTTTCACTATTTTGTACAAAATGGCGATGCAAATGAGAAAAAATGGCTTCGCAAGGAAGCCCGTAGTGGTGAATTCCGAGATAGCCAAATTATGCGCACTGCATGGGAGCAATTAGCTAAGGTTTGTGCTGCCGATGTATTAGGTTGTGGGAAACCTTACTCGTCTACAGACGGAACATTAGCCTTTGGAGAATGTATGGCAGATCTTAGTTTAGAGATGCCTGTACATACCAAGGACTTAAATTATGACGAACGAGTGATTAAGCTCGCTGGGAAACAAGTAGGGGAAGGATTGCAGTATTTATTAGGTCAGGTTCAAAATGGGGTGATTCCTAATAAACCAGATGCGCTATATGACGCATTAGACCATAAGTTACGCCGTCCATTGGAGAAATGATGAATTTACTAAATAAAGCGTTGCGACGCATGAGTGGTTGGAGTCGTACTACTTGGTGCCTTGCCATACTCATGACCGTTGCCTTCGTCCTTATCGGGCGTTTAGCACAGTTACAGGTCTTTGATACCTTTGACCTAGAGAAGAAAAACTTATTACAAGTTCAAGTAGATAGAAAATTACAATCGCCGCGCGGTACAATCTATGACCGTAATGGCAAGCCTTTGGCGATGAGTGTAGTTACAAAATCTTTATATGCGGATCCGAAGATGATTAAACAGTCTCCTCAAGAGATTGCGGATCTCATCTCACCGTACGTAACGATGTCAAAAGAGAATATTGTGAAAGCTTTGCAAGAGGATACCGCCTTTGTCTGGTTGAATCGTATGATGGATGCAGACAAATCAAAAGGGGTACAACAAGTTATTAAGGATAATAATATTGCAGGCCTTAATTTCGTTGAAGAATCTAAGCGCTATTATCCAAATGGTGTCTTAGCGGCACAAGTATTAGGCTTTGTCGGTACTGATGATAAAGGCCTTGATGGGCTAGAAATGGTTCTTGATGACGAATTAAAGGGGGGCGTACAACAAGAAATTGTAGCTACTGATAATAAAGGGAATGCCATCTTTGGTTCCGTACTATCTAAATTTTTACCAGATAAGGGTAAAAGTGTAACCTTAACCATCGATGCAACAATTCAATTTATTGCAGAACGCGCTCTTGATAAGGCGATGGTTGATACAGGGGCTAAACATGCTAGCGTTATCGTTATGGATCCTAAGACTGGTGAAATTCTTGCGATGGCAAATCGTCCAAGCTATGATCCTAACAATTATAACCAAAGTGGTGAAGAGGATTTCAAAAATATTGCGGTTACCAATTTATATGAACCAGGCTCTACATTCAAACCTATCATTGCATCTGCAGCTCTTGCAGCAGGCAAATGGAAGTTAGACACTGTGTATAACGATAAAGGGGCCTTCGCTGCCAATGGACATATCATTAGAAACTGGAATGGTGAGGGATATGGTCCTGTTCGTTTGCTAGATATTTTGAAGTACTCTATTAATACTGGTATGGCTGAAATTGGTACATTAACAGGCGCAGATATTCTCTCGAAATATGTACGTGATTATGGCTTTGGTTCTGAAACAGGTATTGAATTGCCTGGTGAAGGAGCAGGTATTTTGTATAATCCAGAGGATATGAGTAAGCTAGACGTTGCGACTATGTCCATCGGTCAAGGTATTGCGGTTACACCATTACAAATGGTTCGCGCCTTTGGTGCACTTTCTAATGGTGGGGCTATGATGAAACCACATATCATCAAGTCTTATAGTAACTCTCAAGGCGATGTTACAAGTACGACTGAAACATCTGTTGTGGGACAACCAGTTCCGGCGGAAACCGCTAAAACCATTGTAGATATTCTAGAAAAAGAAGTATCCGAAGGTGGCGGTACAAAAGCGATGGTAGAAGGTTATCACTTCGGCGGTAAAACTGGTACGGCGGAAAAACTAGATACCAAACATGGCGGTTATCTCGACGGACAATACATTGCGTCCTTTATTGGCTTTGGCCCTGTAGAGGATCCAAAATTTGTAGTTCTTGTCGTTATTGATGACCCACAAAAGGGTTCTTTTTATGGTAGTCAAATTGTAGCCCCTGTATTTAAGGACATCGTATCTCAACTTGTACGGTATTACCAAATGAGTCCGTATGTTAAAGAAAGTACACCAGTAGCTGTTAAAGCTGCTAATACATTACCTGAACCAAAACCGGGAAGTGATGGTTCTGTTACATTGCCTAACTTTACTGGTTTTACCTATGGTGAAGTGCGTGATTGGTTACATAAGGCGGGACTTGCCTTTAAACCGGATGGAACTGGTACGGCTACATCTCAAGATGAAAGTAGCGGTACAACTGTTCAGGCTGGTACAGCAATTACTGTTCATTTCCGTAGATAAAACGAATTCGGTCATAATTAGAAATTATAGACAGTTCGTTATATAATAGAATAAGAGACTTAGGTGCCTCTCCGGAGGCACCTTATTTTATAGATAGTTTGAATGAATGGAGATACTTATGATCGAATTACGCGGTAAAGCAGTAGCAGACGCTCACAAGGCGATTTTACAAGAAAAAGTTGCAGCAGTTGGCGACTCTGTAATTACTATGGCAGTATTACTCGTTGGTGAAGACCACGGTGCTCATATGTATGCTACATTTATGGAAAAAACAGCTAAAAATTTTGGCTATGGTTTTGTGCTAAAGCAATTGCCTGAAACGGCAACGCAAGATGAAGTAGTAGCGGCGTTGCATGAATTAAATACTGATCCATCTATTCATGGAATTTTACCGCTAATGCCAATGCCTAAACACATTGATACAGAAGCTCTTATCGATATGTTAGATCCTAAAAAAGATATTGATGGTCTTACAACATATAACATCGGTTTAGTAACAGCTGGTAAGGGTGGCTTTGCTCCTTGTACGGCTAAGGCTTGTATGGCTATTTTAAATCACTATAATATTCCTTTAGAAGGAAAACATGTGGTTGTAGTCGGTCGTAGCCAAGTTATCGGTAAACCTGTAGCGCTTATGTCACTCGCTGCACATGGTACTGTTACAATGTGCCATTCTAGAACTTCTGATCTAGTAGAGCAAGTAAAGCGTGGTGATATTATTATTGCTGCGGCTGGTCGTGCTCATATGATTACTGCTAATATGATTAAGCCTGGTGCTGTTGTTATTGATGTAGGTATTAATGAACTGGACGGCAAAACTGTAGGTGATGTTGATTATGATGCGGTAAAAGATATTGCATCTGCCATTACTCCTGTACCAGGAGGTGTTGGATCCGTAACAACGACAATGATGCTAGAAGCGGTATATGAGGCATACCATGCATGAGATGTCTATAGCAGAAGGTATTCTTGATGTAGCGCTCGATACCTTACGTCAACACGATGCGACAGTCATTCATTCTATTCAACTAGACTTAGGGTTAATGAGTGGGGTAGAACCTGATTCATTGTTATTTTGTTGGGAAGCCATTACAAAGGGAACCCCTGCGGAAGGCTCACGCATAGAAATCAATACTATTCCTATTGAAGGAAAGTGTTTAGATTGTGATAAAATATTTTCTGTAAAAAATTATACGTTTATTTGTCCTTATTGTGACAGCCATTTCGTACAAACTATAGGCGGTCGTGAGTTACAAGTGACCTCTATGGATATCGATTGATAGAAAGGTTAGGGCATGCAAGTTCAAGTTAAAACTAATGTACTGGCAAAAAACGATGCTATTGCAGAGGCTTTACAACAGTTGTTTAAGGAAAAGAATATATTTGTATTTAATCTGTTAGGTTCACCTGGGGCAGGTAAGACTTCCCTTTTGGAGGCAACCCTACAAGATTTAAAAAAGGAGTATCGCTTAGCCGTTATTGAAGGCGATTTATTTACGGCAAAGGATGCCAAGCGCATTCATGAGTTGGGTGTGCCTGTTATCCAGATTAATACGGTTGGTGGGTGCCATCTCGATGCACAGATGATTCAAGATGCCTTAGGTGATCTGAATCTTGATGACCTCGATATGATTATTATCGAAAATGTAGGCAATTTAGTGTGTCCTGCGGAATTTGAGATTGGTGAAAGCATGAAAGTAACGGTTTTATCTGTTACCGAAGGTGAAGATAAGCCCCTTAAGTATCCGTTAATCTTTAAAGAGTCTAAGGCCATCCTTATTAACAAGATTGATTTATTGCCCTATGTGCCTTTCAAAAAGGAGCAGGCAATACAAGATATCCGTAATTTAAATCCAAATGGAGAAATTTTTGAAGTAAGTTGCACGGCCCACAATGGTCTTGAAACATGGTTGAATTGGTTGCGTGCACAGTTGGAGAATAATCGATGAACTATTCTATGAAGAGCCGTATTGTAGCAGCCCTCCTTGTGGGCTTGTGTGCTACTACAATCAGTTATGCAGCAGAGCCTGCCATTTCCACTGTTAACCCAGTTGCAGTAGAAACTACTGATGACACTAACGTTGTAGCTCAAGATTCCGCTAATGCGAGCAATGATGGTAGTGTAGATGGAACTGGTGAGGTTGATAGCTTGTCTTACCTTGATAATGCACCAGTTAGAGTTGTTAAGCTAGACCCAAAAACGAAACAGGAAGGTTCTAAAACTGGATGGCTCGCAGAGCAAATGGCTGTAACTGAATTTGGTGATTCTATACAATTCTGGCAAGCGGCTAGTGAGAACGAAGGTCCTTTGCCGAGTATCACTCAGAATAATTTAGCTGATATTGGTAAGTCTTATACGGCAAACAGTTTACCGCCTTTAGGTTCTCAGGATGACTATGCTATCGGCACATACCGATTGGAAGATCAGTTTGAAGTTCCAAAAGATGTAGAAAAAACTGAGGTACGTGATAACTTTACTACGTATTACATGAAAGATGTAGCAGTAACTGTATATACTGGACCTGCTCAAGAATTGTTGGTTAATAATCAATTGCGCGGTCAAGGGGCGACTTACTTCTTTGAACCAAATACTATTACAAATATTCATAGTACGAAAAAAGGCGCTAATACAGTACGTGACATTGGCCCTGGTAGCACACGGATGGAATTGATATTTGCCTATGGCAGTCCTAATGCGATGTGGCGTGATAAGAAAAATGAGACGTATATTTTCCTTTATGAGGGGCATTCCGAAAATTCATTGCCTCAAAAAAAGGAGTTTAAGAGTCCCGTAGAGAATACAAATAGTAATAGCCAACAACAATCTATGCTTGGTCAGCAAAAAGAATATATTGCTTTCACCATTAAACAAAGCAATATAGAGGCTGTAGACATTATTAGTGGACAAGTATGGCCTAGATTTGGATTGCCGAAAGCTGAAGTGTATGATTTTGAAGCTGGTACACTTACGGCTGATGATTTTGTATTGCGTGGGTTCAAGTTGAATGACCATTTTGTTAATGATCCTAATAATGATTGGAAACATCAAGGCATATTGTTTGGTTCCACTTTTATTGGCTATAATGAATACGGTGTGAGTGTAGATAAAAAAGATCTTATCAATCGCGTATTATTAAATGTGTATACGCCTACACGTCGTGGAATCGCAATGGGTGATACCAAATATTTATTGCTCTTTGTGTATGGTATGCCAACTCGTATTGTTGAATCTACAACAAAGGCGGGGACGTCTACCGTATATGAATATAAAAATCCAGCGGCAAGCAACTCTTATTTACAGTTTGCCCTAGATGATAAAAACCAATATATCAAATCCGTTATGTTATCTGACCGTCCTGTAAAATAGGATAGGTCACAGCGAGGAGGCAAAGGGTATGGTTACTGTACAAGATGTAAAAGAACGTTGGGAAAAGATTCAAGGTGATGATGAACGTATATTGTTTATCGTTGGTGGTCCAGGTTCTGGTAAAAGTTTGCTAATTCGTGAGCTGTCTGAGCAGAAGGGCTGGAAATACTTGGAAGCTAAGCAACTCATCGAGGAAGAGTTTTTGCTCGTGCCTCGTGATGAACGGCCTCAATTAGCGGAAGAAGTTATTTGCCGTGCTCTTAGCCGTAGCGATACGGAAGTAGTTCTGCTAGATGGTATTAATGTATTCTTTGCACCTATCTTAAATCTAAAACCATTTGAGTTGTTAAAAACTATTAGTAAGAAGTATCCTATTGTCGTTGGCTGGCGTGGACATATTGAAGGGGACCAGTTGTACTTAGAACATAACAATAATCCTAAACATGCTGTAGTTAGTATTGCACATCCAGATCATGTTATTGCAATCGACTAAAGGTATGTTTGAACATATTGGTTGAATATAGAAAAAACTATAAATGTATAGAAGGAGATAGCGGTCTATCTCCTTTTTTAGTTATATAATTACAGTTATTAGGTAAAAATATAGTTCTGTAACTTCCTATTATTTGATTCTACTAAACCTGAAATATGGATGGTAGTTAGTATGGACTAGCAAGGAATGCAACTATGTAAAGGTATATAAAGAATATACTAGTAAATAAAAGTTGATTGCTAGATATATTCTGAAAACAAGGCATTTTATAGAGGATTGATAAAATATAAATTTTTTTTGACAAAATACTTGCATAGGGTATCGTTTCATGTTATTATGATTAAGCACTAAGGGTGACCACAGTGAACGAAAAACTTCAAAAAAGTTTTTAAAAGGTTCTTGACACTTAGTGTGCTAGGTGATACAATTCATCTTGTCGTAATGATGCTGGCGTAGCTCAATAGGTAGAGCAGCTGACTTGTAATCAGCAGGTTGTGGGTTCAATTCCTATCGCCAGCTCCATTTTATTTATGGAGGGATTCCCGAGCGGCCAAAGGGAGCAGACTGTAAATCTGCCGTCTTCGACTTCGAAGGTTCGAATCCTTCTCCCTCCACCATTCATAGCGGGGTGGAGCAGTTGGTAGCTCGTCGGGCTCATAACCCGAAGGTCGCAGGTTCAAGTCCTGTCCCCGCAACCATAAAAACCACAGTGAAATGATCGTTCATTGTGCTGGTGTAGCTCAGTCGGCAGAGCGTATCCTTGGTAAGGATAAGGTCACCGGTTCAATCCCGGTCACTAGCTCCATACATGGCGGCATAGCTCAGTTGGCTAGAGCAATCGGTTCATACCCGGTGTGTCCGCGGTTCAAATCCGTGTGCCGCCACCATTAAACCTCACCTTGGTGGGGATTTTTTTATTTCTTTACATATGACATGCTATTCTAAGACTTTGTATATATGGTATAATAATAGGTAAGGAAATCTTATATTCCATTGATAAATTAGGGTTAATATATTATATTAATACTAGAATGTAATTTGTTTTTGTGAAGGAGGATATAATCCTAATGGCAAAAGAAAAATTTGAACGTACGAAACCGCATGTTAACATCG
>NZ_QTMT01000014.1:0-530 GCF_003603295.1 Veillonella sp. AF13-2 | reverse complement strand
ATGCGGGCAACAAACAAATCACAAACGTTGCCAGCGGCGGAGATGTCATTACAAACGGCGCTAATATCGGCGATATCAACCGCATCGTTACTGCAAAAGACAAATACATAACCGGCGGTACTGCAACGTACCAGGCTAATGGTGACGGCACTGCAAATCTAACTGGTACAAACGGTTTGACCGCTAATGTGACAGGTCTTAAAAATAACTTTGTTACTAGCGGCAGCGTATCCAATGACGGTAAAACGTTGACATTGGAACGTAATGATACAGGTAAAGTTAATGTCGATTTGAGCAATGTATTTACCGAAGTGGCAAAAGGTGACTATCGTTTGGTAGCAAACCCTGAGCCAAATAGCCAAGGTAAATATAAAGCTGACAGCGACGGCAACATGGTATTGACTGTAGCTAATGATAAAGGCGATAAGAAACAAGTTACATTGACAGATATCGCATCCAAAGCGCAACAAGATACCAATACAACAAATATCACAAATATCAACACCACTATTGCGAAAGGTTTGAACTTC
>NZ_QTMT01000013.1:266-684 GCF_003603295.1 Veillonella sp. AF13-2 | reverse complement strand
TACACACTTATCATTGTTTGGTTTTGAGAGATCTGTAAAGACTCTCAATCTACAGATATGGGCCTATAGCTCAGCTGGTTAGAGCGCACGCCTGATAAGCGTGAGGTCGGTGGTTCGAGTCCACCTAGGCCCACCAGTTGGCTCATATAACTTGAAATACACTTTTGTGTAGAGTACAGACATTAAGAGCTAAAATAATAGGAAAAGCTTATAAAAGATAACGGATTCTTCGGAATAGATTATCGAGACTTAAGTGAACCCATTACGGGGGCGTAGCTCAGTTGGGAGAGCACCTGCCTTGCAAGCAGGGGGTCAGGAGTTCGAATCTCCTCGTCTCCACCATTTAGTATTTATTAAATACTAAATTACAATTTAATAGATTTCGATGGCTATCTAGGCGCATGAGATGAACGACGTC
>NZ_QTMT01000013.1:0-256 GCF_003603295.1 Veillonella sp. AF13-2 | reverse complement strand
TTACAATTTAATAGATTTCGATGGCTATCTAGGCGCATGAGATGAACGACGTCGCCGCGTAATGGTAATTACGCAAGACAAGTGAAGCGAATGCAACAACGATAGACGCGAAATATATGAATTGTTTGTTCTTTGAAAACTGCATTTATATATTTGTAAGGTCATCTCTTAGAATTTCTAAGTAGGTTGACCCGAGCACATAGGAAATAATTCTCTGACTTAATGGTGACGTACATGAAAATGTACGGCTACAAAA
>NZ_QTMT01000012.1:0-791 GCF_003603295.1 Veillonella sp. AF13-2 | reverse complement strand
GACATCTCCGCCGCTGGCAACGTTTGTGATTTGTTTGTTGCCCGCATTAATACCACTATTATTGATTACTACGTCACCTACGGTTACGCTATCGAAATTAGGGTTTTTGCTTACAGCTACGGTCAATTTCTTAGCAGCCGTATCGTATTCCACGATTGCATTGTCTTTTGCCGCAAATTCAAGCGTATCGCCAGCTTTGATTGGGCCTTCATTATTGCCAGCCTTTACTTTAAAGCCGGATTTTAGTTTTTCAACATCATCAGCACTAGCGATGTTATTGATTGTAACTGTGCTTGCCGGTGAAGTTGGATTAGCTTTATCCTCTACTTTAAGATCAACCTTGTTATTAGTTACTGTATAAGATCCATCTGCCGCAGCTGAGTTTTTAACTAGACGATAATCAGTCTTAGATGCATTGGCAACGGTAATAGCATCAGATACCTTCTTCAATTGATCTTCTGTTGCCGCTCTACCATTTACAACTACCGGATTTTGTACATCCCAGTCACGGTTATCTAAACCGGTCACATAGCTCTTATGGTCTGTGGAATCAACACCCATTCTAGCTGTTCCCGCCGTTACGCTGTTCAAACCGGTCAAATCTTTGGCCAATTTCACATTTAATGAGCCATTTGAGGATACCACACCGATATTATTATCCGACAAGTTCGTTGCTGCCGCACCGCCTTTAATATCCAATTGATCGCCCAATTGTTTATTGATGACAGTTGCATCATCACCCTTGAAGTTCAAACCTTTCGCAATAGTGGTGTTGATATTTGTGATATTTG
>NZ_QTMT01000011.1:0-1190 GCF_003603295.1 Veillonella sp. AF13-2 | reverse complement strand
AATGGCAAAAGAAAAATTTGAACGTACGAAACCGCATGTTAACATCGGTACAATCGGTCACGTTGACCATGGTAAAACTACTTTGACTGCTGCAATCACTAAAGTATTGGCTGAAAAAGGTCAAGCTGACTTCCAAGATTACAGCATGATTGATAAAGCTCCAGAAGAACGCGAACGCGGTATCACAATCAACACTGCACACGTTGAGTATGAAACTGCTAACCGTCACTATGCACACGTTGACTGCCCAGGCCATGCTGACTATGTTAAAAACATGATTACTGGTGCGGCTCAAATGGACGGCGCTATCTTGGTTGTATCCGCAGCTGACGGCCCTATGCCTCAAACTCGCGAACACATCTTGTTGGCTCGCCAAGTTGGTGTTCCTGCAATCGTAGTATTCTTGAACAAAGCTGACATGGTTGACGATGAAGAATTGATCGAATTGGTAGAAATGGAAGTTCGTGAACTTCTTTCTTCCTACGAATTCCCTGGCGACGAAGTACCTATCGTTGTAGGTTCCGCGTTGAAAGCTTTGGAAGGCGATGCTCAATATGTAGCTAAAATTGACGAATTGATGGACGCTGTAGACTCCTACATCCCAACACCAGTTCGTGATACTGATAAACCATTCTTGATGCCTGTGGAAGACGTTTTCACAATCACTGGTCGTGGTACAGTAGCAACTGGCCGTGTTGAACGTGGTCAAGTAAACGTTGGTGATACTGTTGAAGTAGTAGGCTTGAAAGAAAAAGCTGAACAATATGTAGTAACAGGTCTTGAAATGTTCCGTAAAGTGTTGGATTCTGCAGTAGCAGGTGACAACGTAGGTGCATTGCTTCGTGGTGTTGATCGTAAAGACATCGAACGTGGTCAAGTATTGGCTAAACCAGGCTCCATCAACCCACACACAAAATTCAAAGCAGAAGTATACGTATTGACTAAAGAAGAAGGTGGCCGTCATACTCCATTCTTCTCCAACTACCGTCCACAATTCTATTTCCGTACAACAGACGTAACAGGTGTTGTAAACCTTCCTGAAGGTGTAGAAATGTGTATGCCTGGCGATAACGTAACAATGGAAATCGAATTGATTACTCCAATCGCTATCGAAGAAGGTCTTCGCTTCGCGATCCGCGAAGGTGGCCATACAGTAGGCGCTGGCGTAGTAACAGAAATCGAAGGTTAAT